>NZ_CP083539.1:493627-799755 GCF_025144335.1 Jannaschia sp. W003 | reverse complement strand
CCAACGAGATGCAGACCTTCTTCGGCCTGGAATCGGCGATGGACGAGCTGGCGTGGAAGCTGGGCATGGACCCCGTCGAGCTGCGCCGCGCCAACGACACCGACCGCCACCCCGTGGAGGACGTGCCGTTCTCGTCGCGCTCGCTGATGGAGAGCTACGACGCGGTGGCGCGCAGCTTCGGCTGGGCCGACCGGGGCCGCGAGGTCGGCGCCATGCGCGACGGCGACTGGCTGGTGGGCTACGGCTGCGCCACGGCGACGTATCCGACCAACATCTCGCCCTCCTCGGCGCGGGTGCGGATGCAAGGCTCGGGCCACGCCTACGTGGAGCTGGCCGCCCACGACGTCGGGACGGGCAGCTACACCATCTTCGCGCAGATCGCGGCGGCCCGCCTCGGCCTGCCGGTGGAGGCCGTCGACGTGGTGATGGGCGAGGCGGACCTGCCGCTCGCGCCGATCTCGGGCGGCTCGACCACCGCCGCCTCGGCCGGCTCGGCGGTGCACCTCGCGTGCCTCAACATCGGGCGCGGCGTGGCCGAGAAGGTCGCCGCGCAGTCCGAAGGCCCGCTCGCGGGCGTCGATCCGGCGCGGATCACGCTCGAGGACGGGATGCTGCGCGGCCCGGACGGCCAGAGCCAGAGCCTCGTCGAGGCACTCGCCTCCACGCCCATGGGCGAGCTGGAGGCCGAGGGGCAGTATCGCCACCCGGCGCTGACCGACCAGGCGCTGCGGATGACCTATCAGGGCGGCTACGGCGTCGCGGGGCCGGTGACGCCGGAGCGGGCTATGTTCGCCTTCGGCGCTCAGATGGCCGAGGTGCGCATCCACCGCTTCACCCACGAGATCCGGGTGCCGCGCCTCCACGGGGCCTTCGCAGCCGGAACCTGGCTGAACCGCAAGACCGCGCATAGCCAGCTGATGGGCGGCATGGTCTGGGGCATCGGCTCGGCGCTGCACGAGGTGACCGAGACCGACACGCCCCGTGCGCGGTTCCTGAACGCCAACATCGCGGAGTACCTCGTGCCCGTGAACGCCGACGTGCGCGAGATCCGGGTCGAGATGCTGGAGGAGCGCGACGACTACGTGAACCCGCTGGGCGTGAAGGGCATCGGCGAGCTGGGCATCGTGGGCACGGCCGCCGCCATCGGCAACGCGATCTACCACGCCACCGGCACCCGCCTGCGGAGCCTGCCGATGCACATCCCCAGCCTGATCCAGGCCTGACGGGATTCCTTCCGCGCCCCGGCCTCCCCGGCCGGGGCGCTGATCCGTCCGAGACTATCACTTCTTCAAGCGGAGTCGCCGGCGGATGCCGGGCGCCGGGGACTCTGGCGTCCCGCCGCGCCGCGCGGCACACAAGGCTCATGACCCTTCTCTTCACCCATCCCGACGCCGACGCCCACGAGAACCCGCCGGGGCATCCCGAGCAGGTGGCCCGGCTCCACGCGGTGCGCCGCGCGCTGGAGGACGTGGCGCTCGACCGGCGCACGCCGGAGCCGGCGGCGCCCGAGGCGGTGCTGCGGTGCCACCCGCAGGCGTATCTCGACGCGCTGGAGGCCGCCTCGCCCACCGAGGGCTGGGCGCAGCTCGATGCGGACACCTCGATGGCGCCCGGCTCGCTCGGTGCTGCCTGGCTCGCCGCCGGCGCCGCCTGCGAGGCGGTGGACGCGGTCGCGGAGGGAGGCCGCGCCTTCGTGGCCATGCGTCCGCCGGGGCACCACGCCGAGACCGCCAGGCCGATGGGCTTCTGCCTGCTGGGCACCGTCGCCATCGCCGCCCGCCATGCCCTTGCCTCGGGCTGCGAGCGGGTCGCCGTGGTCGACTTCGACGTGCACCACGGCAACGGCACGCAGGACCTGCTGAGGGACGAGGCGCGCGCGCTGTTCGTCTCCACCCACCAGTCGCCGCTCTGGCCTGGCACGGGCGACCCGTCCGAGACCGGGGCCCACGGGCAGGTCATGAACCGCACCCTGCCCCCCTTCTCGGACGGCGCCGCCTTCAGGCGGCTGATGGAGCGCGAGGTGCTGCCCGCGCTCGACGCCCACGCCCCCGACCTCGTGCTGATCTCGGCGGGCTTCGACGCCCACCGCGACGACCCACTCGCGCAGCTGGAATGGGACGAGGCGGACTTCCGCTGGGCGACCGAGCGCCTCGTGGAGGTGGCCGAGACCCATGCGGGGGGGCGGGTGGTGTCGTCGCTCGAGGGCGGCTATGACCTCGCCGCGCTGGGCCGATCGGTCCGCGCGCACGTGGAGGCGCTGGGGAGCTGAACATGGCCGACGACGTTGGGAAGATGAGCTTCGAGCAGGCCATGGCCGAGCTGGAGCAGCTGGTGAACCAGCTGGACGGGGGCGAGGTGCCGCTGGAAGAGTCGATCGCTCTCTACGAGCGCGGCGCCAAGCTCCGCGAGCACTGCGACGCCAAGCTGCGCGCCGCCGAGGAGCGGGTGGAGCAGATCACCCTCGACGCCGGGGGCCGGCCCACCGGCACGCGGCCCGCCGACGCCCAGTGAACCCCGGACCTGCCGTGAGCCTCCGACCTGCGCTGGAGACGGCGCAGCGCGAGGTGCAGGCGGCGCTGGACGACCTGCTCGGGGGCTTCGAGGGCCCCGTGGGCGAGGCCATGCGCTACGCCTCGCAGGGCGGGAAGCGCCTGCGCGCGTTCCTCGTGCTGGAGACGGCGGCGCTCCACGACGTGCCCCGGTCGCGCGCCCTGCGGGCCGCGGCGGCGATCGAGTGCGTCCACGCCTACTCGCTGGTGCATGACGACCTGCCCTGCATGGACGACGACGACCTGCGACGGGGCCGCCCCACGGTGCACCGCCGCTGGGACGAGGCGACCGCGGTGCTGGCGGGCGACGCGCTGCTGACGGCAGCCTTCGAGATCCTGGCCGACCCGGCGACCCACCCCGACGCCGCCGTGCGGATCGGCCTCGTGGCCGCCCTGGCGCGCGACGCGGGCGCGGCCGGCATGGTGCTGGGGCAGGCGCAGGACATCGCCGCCGAGAGCGCGGGCGCGCCTTTGTCGCTGGAGGCGATCACCGCGCTCCAGCGGCTCAAGACCGGGCGCCTGCTGGAGTGGCCCTGCCTCGCCGGGCCGGCGCTGGCCAAGACCCGCCCCGAGGGGCTGGACGTGTATGCCCGCGCCCTGGGGCTGGCGTTCCAGATCGCCGACGACCTGCTCGACGTGGAGGGCGACGCCGCGGCGGCCGGCAAGGCGCTCGGCAAGGACGCGGCCGCGAACAAGGCCACCTTCGTGTCGCTGCTGGGGACGCAGGGCGCCCGCGCCCGCGCCGAGGCGCTGGTGGCCGAGGCCGAGGCCGCCCTTTTGCCTTATGGCGATCGCGCCGCTAGGTTGCGCGCCGTCGCCCGCTACATGGTGACCCGCGACCGCTGAATCCCGAGGAGAGACCCGTGGACACGCCCCTTCTCGACCGCGTCGACGACCCCGCCGCCCTGCGCCGCATGAGCGACCGCGAGCTCCACCAGCTCGCCGGCGAGCTGCGCGCCGAGACCATCCGCGCCGTCAGCCGCACCGGCGGCCACCTCGGCGCCGGCCTCGGCGTGGTGGAGCTGACCGTGGCGCTCCATGCGGTGTTCGACACGCCGCGCGACCGGCTGGTCTGGGACGTCAGCCACCAGTGCTACCCCCACAAGATCCTCACGGGCCGCCGCGCGCGCATGGACACCCTGCGCCAGAAGGACGGCCTGTCGGGCTTCACGAAGCGCACCGAGTCCCCCTACGACCCCTTCGGCGCGGCCCACGCCTCGACCTCCATCTCGGCGGCCCTGGGCTTCGCGCAGGCGCGCGAGATCGGCGCGGCGGGCGTGGGCGACGCCATCGCGGTGATCGGCGACGGCGCGCTCACGGGCGGCATGGCCTACGAGGCGCTGAACCACGCGGGCCATCTGGGAACGCGTCTGATCGTGGTGCTGAACGACAACGAGATGTCGATCGCCCCGCCCGTGGGCGCCATGTCGAGCTACCTGAGCCGTCTCTACGCCGGCGCCCCGTTCCAGGAGTTCCGCGCCGCCGCCAAGGGGGCCGTGGGCCTCCTGCCCCCGCCCCTCCAGGAGGGGGCGCGGCGGGCCAAGGAGATGCTCAAGGGCATGGCCGTGGGCGGCACGCTGTTCGAGGAGCTGGGCTTCTCCTACGTCGGCCCCATCGACGGCCACGACATGGAGAGCCTGCTTCCGGTGCTGCGCACCGTGAAGGCGCGGGCCACGGGCCCGGTGCTGATCCACGCGGTCACGAAGAAGGGCAAGGGCTTCGCCGAGCACCGCCCCGACCGCGGCCACGCCACCGCGAAGTTCGACGTCGAGACCGGCGAGCAGCGCAAGGCGCCGTCGAACGCGCCGTCCTACACCAAGGTGTTCGCCCAATCCCTCATCCGCGAGGCGCAGGAGGACCGCGACGTGGTGGCCGTGACGGCGGCGATGCCCGACGGCACCGGGCTCGACCTCTTCGGCGAGGCGTTTCCCGCCCGCTGCTTCGACGTCGGCATCGCCGAGCAGCACGCCGTCACCTTCTGTGCCGGCCTAGCCGCGGCGGGGCTCAAGCCCTTCGCGGCGATCTACTCGACCTTCCTGCAGCGCGCCTACGACCAGATCGTCCACGACGTGGCGCTGCAGTCCCTGCCCGTCCGCTTCGCGATCGACCGCGCCGGCCTCGTGGGCGCGGACGGGGCGACCCACGCGGGCAGCTTCGACGTGGCCTATCTGGCGAACCTGCCGAACTTTGTGGTGATGGCCGCCAGCGACGAGGCGGAGCTGCGGCACATGGTGGCCACGGCCGTGCGCCACGACGCGGGCCCCATCGCCTTCCGCTATCCCCGCGGCGAGGGCGCGGGCGTGGAGCTGCCCGAGCGCGGCACCCCCCTGGAGATCGGCCGCGGGCGCCTCGTTCAGGAGGGCGAGCGCGTGGCGATCCTGAGCTTCGGCGCGCGGTTGGGCGAGGTGCGCGAGGCGGCCGAGCGGCTGGCCCTGCGGGGCATCCGCCCGACGGTGGCCGACGCGCGCTTCGCCAAGCCGCTGGACCGCGAGATGATCCTCGGGCTCGCCCGGGACCACGAGGCGCTGGTCACCATCGAGGAGGGCGCCGTGGGCGGCTTCGGCAGCCACGTGGCGCAACTGCTCGGCGACGAGGGCGCGTTCGACCGCGGCCTGCGGTTCCGCTCCATGGTGCTTCCGGATGCGTTCATCGACCAGGCGGGGCCGGCTCAGATGTACGAGGCGGCGGGGCTTCAGGCCGGCGACATCGAGGCGAAGGTGCTGTCGGTGCTGGGGGTCGAGGTGATGGGCCGGCGGGCCTGACGGTCCGCGCCCCGGGGCACCCGGACATGAAAAAGGCGGGCCTCAGGCCCGCCTTTTCCGTTCGTCCGATGGGACGGCGATCACTGGGTGGAGGTGGTCGCGTCGTCGTCGTCGTCGGCCAGGGCGGCGATGCCGGCCACGGCAGCCAGGCCCAGGCCGGCCAGGAGCAGCGGGCTGATGCCGCGGGCGGGCATCACTTCGGGGACGATCACGACGTCCTCGACCACGGGGGCGCTCAGGTTGCCCGACGACTTGGTCGAGTTCAGGAACAGGGGCGATTCGGCGGAAGCCATCACCGGCGCGAAGGCCAGCAGGGCAGCCGACGAGATCGCGAGAAGCTTGGTCATGAGAGAGTCTCCAGTTTAGACGTGCACGGGGCGGACGTTAGATTGCCCCCCGTTCCCCTGCAACCCGCACCGATGGGGTTTCGCCATATCCCGGGGCGTTTGCGCTTCGAAAACCCCGGTCGATGTTGCAATACTGCCGCGGCGCGGCGCGGGGCCGGCGGTCAGCCGCGCAGGAGGCTCGTCTCGAGGACGCCCGCCTCGGGGCTCACGAGCACTTCGGAGCGGCGCACCGAGCCCGTGGCGTCGACCCAGTAGCGGTTTGCGAATCGCACGCCCTCGCCGGCGCAGCGCTCCTCGAAGATCGTGGTGCGGAAGGTCTGGCCGTAGAAGCCGAGCACCTGCGTGTCCACGGGCAGCACGTCGCACCGCAGGTCGAGCCGCACGACCACGTTGTCGGAGCGCAGGCGACGCTCGGTGCGGCGCACGCCGCTCGCGCCGCCCCGCTGCAGCGCGGCACGGGTGCCGCTGGCGTCCACGGTCAGCAGGTCGAATCCGAAGCCCCGCGTGCCGACCAAGAGGCCGCCGCGCATCAGGAGGCCGCCGCCTTCCGCGTCGCGCCACTGCACCGTGCCGTCCGCCCCGATGGCGGCGGGCACCATCAGCACGCCGACGTCGCGCGCCTGCAGCACGACGAGCAGCGCCGGCGTCCCGAGCTGGCCGAGGAGCGCGGGCGTGATCGCGTCGCGCGCGTCCGGGGCCGGCTCGGCCTCGGCGCCGGCGAGGCGCGCCACCATGGCGCGTGTGGCGAGGCCGATCGAGGCGGTCTCGCGCTCGTCGTTGGTGATCTGGCACCCTGCGAGGGCCAGGAGGCAGAGCGGGGCGGCCAGCGCCCGCAGCAGTCGCATGGTCATCGCCAGAACCGTCCCCAATCCTCGGTCAGCTGCGGCGCGGTCTGGTCGCTGACCGTGTCGTAGAGCCTGTTTCGAATGCGCAGCCGCGCCCCGCCGTCCCGCAGGAGCGGCTGGATCGCGATCGACTCGGTTTCGCGCGAGGGCTGGCCGGTGAAGAACGTCAGCGGGATCTTCACCTCGATGCCCTTGTCGAAGGAGCCCTCGCCGAAGTCCTCGGCGCTCACGTCCGTCTTGGTGGCGTAGGCGCTGACCTCCCAGCCCGACGGGAAGCGCCGCGCGAGGCGGTAGGTCGCGCCGCGGTCGCCCGCGAGGTACTGGCCGAGGTAGAGCTCGGAGTGGAAGCCGCCGCCGTGCTCGAGGTAGCCGGTCACGCCGCCGGTGGTCGCCTCGAGGTCCTGGAAGCCGAAGTCCTGGTCGAAGTCGCGCTGGCGCACCTCGTTGACCTCGGCGCCGATCGCCAGCGGCCCGGTGGCGGGCTTCCAGAGCAGCTCCGCCGAGAGGCCGCCGTACTGCGCCTCCAGGAGGCCCGCCGAGACGCGGCCGTAGAACTCGGGCGCGGGGCGGAAGAAGTACTCGCCCGTGAGGTACGAGATGTAGGGCCCGCGCTCGGCGGCGAAGAAGTTGCTGTCGGTGCGCACTTTGGGAAGCTTCGAGTCCGAGACCTTGGTGTTCTCGTCGCGGTTGCCCACCACCACGCGGCGCACCGCGCCCGAGACCACCACGCCGGGGCGCGGCTCGTAGCGGGCCTGGAGCTGCACGCCGAGGTCGAGGCGCACCGGCGCCTCGGGGTCGAAGGTGGAGGCGGCGCCGTAGGGGCCGAGGGCGTAGGTGAAGCGGGGGTAGAGGTCGGGCACGGCGCGCAGGCCGTCCTCGGGCAGGCGCTCGGCGTCGACGATGCCGGCCACGGCCAGCACCTCGGCGGCGCCGTCGGGGCGGTTCTCCAGCGCCTCCACGTCGGAGCGGCGCAGAACCACGGCGGCGCCGGGCACTCCGAAGCGGTTCAGGGGCACGATCTCGAACTGCTCAACCGAGGCCGGCAGGCTGCGGGTCATGGCGCGCGCGGCGCGGCCCACGGCCTGGGCCTGGGATTCGTAGATCGGGTTGATGAAGCGAACCTGCGCGCGCCGCCCCGAGAGGCGGTAGCTCTGCAGCTCCAGCCCGGCCACCGCGAAGGTGCGCCCGAGCGACTCGGCGATCACCGGCTCGCTGTCGGGGCGCGCCGTCCACTCGGTGCCGTAGAGCGACGGGTCGGACGCGCGCGGCGGGCGCACGAGCACCGGCTCGGGCGCGCCCTCGCCGCCCGCGCCGCCCGGCGCGCGGCGGGGGTTCAGGGTGTAGAGGAAGCCCACGCCCAGCTCGGTGCCGTGGCGCAGCGCGGCGGTGACGCGGAAGTTCGGGCTGACGCGGTAGTCGGCGCCGAAGTTCAGCGGGATGTCGCGCTCGACGATGCCGACGCGGGTCTCGTTGACGTAGGCGTCCGAGGAGTACTCCGCGGCGAGGCGCAGGCGCTCGGACTGCTGCCAGGCCACGCCGCCGAACAGCGCGGCGGGGCCGCGGAACAGCTGGTCGGTGCCGAACTTGCCGCCGGTGCCGGTCTGGTTGTCGTTGGGCACGGGACGGGTGTCGAAGCGGTCCGAGAAGACCGAGAGCGGGTTCGAGAACGACCCGTCGGTGCCGTAGCGGCCCCAGCCGATGCCGGCGGTGGCCTCGACGTTGCCGAACGCCTTAGAGGCCACGAGGTACTCGCCGCCGTAGAGGCCGGTGCCGCCGATGTCCTGCAGGCCCAGCAGCAGCTCGGGGCGGCGCGCGCTCTCGGAGAGGATCTGGAAGCGCACGTCGAACGAGCGGTCGTAGGTTCGCACGAGCGGGTTGCCCGGACCGCGCGCCTCGATGTCGGGGATCGAGGCGTAGCGGAACAGGGCCTGGAGGCGGCGCGAGAGCTGCACCGCGATCGAGGTCCGCACGGTGCCGTTGTCGAAGCCGTGCACCGAGAAGCTCAGCTCGCCCTCGGGCTGCGAGCGCGCCGACGGCATGTCGACGTAGCCCGGCACGCCGAGGAAGTTCGCGGCTTCGGTGGGCGGAAGCGCGAGCTGCTGCCCCCCGGCGGTGGAGGATAGCAGCGCGGCGGCAACGGCTGCGGCCGAGCTGGCGAGCGTGAGCTTTCGGATGGCGCGCATGGCGGCTAAGGCTTCCCCCGGGAGACGATCTCCCTTCCTCACCACCCCGACGCGCCGAACGCAACGGCGCGCCGTTCCGAACGCCGTCGAGGTGTCCCGCCGATGCAACGCCCCCTCCCCGTCGTCACCGGCGCCTCGGGCCGCATCGGCCGCATGCTGCGGGCGCTGTGGGGCGAGGGCGGCGCCGACTGGCGCTCGCGCCGGGACGGCCCGCCGCTGGCCGCGCTGCCCGTCGGCGGCACGCTCCTGTGCCTCGCCGGCGTGGTGCCGGGGGCGGGCGACCTCCACGACAACGCGCGCATCGCCGAGGCGACGGTCCGCGCCGCCGAGGCGGCCGGGATGCGCCGGGTGCTCCTGCTGAGCTCGGCCGCGGTCTACCCGGCGGGCGAGGGCCTCCGCGAGGAGGACGCCGCGCCCGCGAGCGACTACGGACGCGCGAAGCTGGCGATGGAGGCGGTGCGCTCGGTCGCGGTGGAGGTCACGGCGCTGCGCCTCGGCAACGTGGCCGGGGCCGACGCGCTGCTCGGGCGCCTCGGCGACGCGGCCCCCCGCCTCCACGTGTGGCCCGATGGGCGGGCGCCGCGCCGCTCCTATGTCGGGCCCAGTAGCCTCGCGCGCATCCTGCGGGCGCTGGCCGACCACCCCGCCGCCCTGCCCCCAGTGCTGAACGTCGCCGCGCCCGGCGCGGTGGGCATGGACGCGCTGCTGGATGCGGCGGGCCGCGCGTGGGAGCCGGTGCCCGCCCCCCCAGACGCGGTGCCGGTGGTGGCGCTGGACGTCGCGCGCCTCGCCGCGCTCGTCCCCCTCGACCCCGCCGAGGGCACCGCCCCGGAGATCGTCCGCCAATGGCGCGAGGCCGTGGCGTGACCTTCGGCAAGCGGCTCTTCGACGTCCTGTTCTCGCTCTACCTCATGGCGTTCTTGGCGCCCGTGATCGTGGTGGTGACGGTGCAGTGCCTGCGAAAGCAGGGGCGTCCCCTGTTCTACGGCTCGGAGCGGATGAAGACGCCCACGGAGCCCTTCACGCTGTGGAAGTTCCGCACCATGGAGCCCGACCCGGACGACATCGGCGTGACGGGCGGCGACAAGTCCCTGCGGATCACCCCCTATGGCGCCTGGCTGCGGCGACGCCGCCTCGACGAGCTGCCGCAGCTCTGGAACATCCTGCGCGGCGACGTGAGCTTCGTGGGCCCCCGCCCGCCCCTGCGCCGCTACGTGGAGATGTATCCCCATCTCTACGCCGAGGTCCTGCGCTCGCGCCCCGGCGTCACCGGCCTCGCCTCGCTGATCTACGCGCCCCACGAGGAGCGGGTGCTCGCCGAGTGCGACACCGCCGCCGAGACCGAGGAGGTCTACACCCGCATCTGCATCCCCCGGAAGGCCGAGCTGGACCTGCTCTACCAGCGCCACCGGACGTTCTGGATGGACGTGAAGCTGATCTCCTGGACCACGGCCAAGTTCTTTCCTCGGCGCATCCGGCCGGTTCGGAAGGGGAAGTTCGTCTAGGACGCGCTGCGCGCGTCCTAGACGAACCCCGGCCCCCGAGCCGGGATCCCAAGGGGCTAGGCGCGCCCGCCCCGCCCCGCGAAACGCGCCCCGGCCTCGCGCCGGGGCCTCCGCCAGCCGCAGGCGCCGTCCTTCGCCCCGACACGCGGCAAGGGTTGCGGGCGGAGGTCCCGGCGCGGGGCCGGGACGTGTCGGTCGTCTGCGACCCGCCCTTGCCTCCCGCCCCGCCGCGCGTCACGCCGCCACCATGGACCCGCTCTACCTCTTCGTGTTCGCCGGCCTGTTCTCGCCCGGCCCGAACGTGATCCTGATCACCGCCTCGGGGGCGCGCTTCGGGATGCGCCGCACCGTGCCGCACATCCTCGGGGTGGCCGCGGGCGTGGGCGTGACCTCGGCCGTCACCGCGCTGGGGATCGGGGCGGTGCTGCTCGCCGTCCCCGCGCTGAAGCTGGCGCTGCAGGTGGTGGCCGCCGCGTGGATCCTGTGGATGGCGTGGCGTCTCCTGCGCTCGCGCCCCGGCGGCGGCGGCGCGGGGGACGGGCGGGAGCGGCCCTTCCGCTTCTGGGAGGCGGTGCTGTTCCAGTGGGTGAACCCCAAGGTCTGGGCGGTCGCGCTTGCCGCCGCCTCGGGCTACGCCTCCGACCTCGCGCCCCTCCCGGAGGCGGCGCGCATCGCCTCGGCATTCTCGGGGATCAACCTCTTCGTCTGCGCCTTCTGGGCCTTCGCGGGCACGCTCCTCGCCCTCCTGCTGCGCACGCCCGCCGCCTGGCGCCTCTTCACGACCCTCATGGCGGGCGCCCTTGCGCTGTCGGGGGCGATGATTTTCCTGGCCTAGGTGCTACATCAGGGGGCCGACCCGAAAGGCCTCCATGTTCCGCCGCCTCGAAACCCTCGTCGATCCGTTCGCCGCCCACGACGCCTCGGACGCGCCGCCCGCGCGGCTCGGGCCGTTCCTGCGCGAGTGGACCCGGCCCTTCCACCACCTGTTCGCGCTGGCCGCCGGGCTGGCCGTGCTCGTGGCCGCCGTGGAGATCGGGCTGATCGCCTACGTGGGCCGAATCGTGGACCTGCTGTCGGACGGCGAGCCGGGGGCCGTGCTCGCGGATCACGGGGTGGAGCTGGCGCTCGCCGCACTGTTCGTGCTGCTGCTGCGCCCCGCGGTGATGGCGCTCGACGTGCTGCTGCTGAACAACGCGATCCTGCCGCAGATGGGGGCCATGTTCCGCTGGCGCGCCCATTCCCAGGTCCTGCGCCAGTCCGTAGGCTGGTTCGAGAACGACCACGCCGGCCGCATCGCCAACCGCATCATGCAGACGCCCACCTCGGCGGGCGATGCGATCTTCCAGGTGCTCGACGCCATCGCCTACGCCTTGGCCTACGTGGTCGGAGCCGCCGTGCTCCTGTGGGACGCGGACCCGCGCCTCGCCGTGCCCCTCGCCGTCTGGCTGGTGCTCTACGGCCTCCTCGTGCGTTGGACCATGCGCCGCATTGGCCCGGCCTCGAAGGCCTCCGCCGATGCCCGCTCCACCACCACGGGGCGCGTGGTCGATGCCTACAGCAACATCCACTCCGTGAAGCTCTTCGCCCACGAGGGGCAGGAGCTGGGCTACGCGCGCGAGGCCATCGAGGCGACGCGCGAGACCTTCGCCCGCGAGATGCGGCTCTATACGGTCATGGACGTTGCGCTGACGGTCCTGAACGGCCTCCTGATCGTGGGCGTGGTGGGCTGGGCCGTGTGGCTCTGGGCGGGCGGCACCGCGAGCGTCGGCGTCGTGGCCGCCGCCGCCGCGCTGGTCCTGCGCCTCAATGCCATGACGGGGTGGATCATGTGGTCGCTCTCGACCCTGTTCCGCGCGCTCGGCGTGGTGGCCGAGGGCATGGAGACCATCGCCCAGCCGATCCGCCTGCGGGATGCCCCGGACGCCGCGCCCCTGCGGCTGGAGCGGGGCGCGATTCGCTTCGAGGACGTCACCCATCGCTACGGCGGCGCGGGCGGCGGCGTGGAGGGCATCGCCCTGCGCCTTGCGCCCGGCGAGAAGGTCGGCGTGGTGGGCCGCTCGGGCGCGGGCAAGTCCACGCTGGTGAAGTTGCTCCTTCGCTTCTACGACCCCGACGGGGGCCGCATCCGCATCGACGGGCAGGACATCCGCGGCGTGACGCAGGAGAGCCTGCGCCGGGCCATCGGCATGGTGCAGCAGGACAGCTCGCTGCTGCACCGCTCGATCCGCGACAACATCGGCTACGGAAGGGCGGACGCGACGCAGACGGAGATCGAGGCCGCCGCGCGGCGCGCGCAGGCCCACGCGTTCATCCTCGGGCTCGAGGACAGCGAGGGCCGCCGCGGCTACGACGCCCGCGTGGGCGAGCGGGGCGTGAAGCTCTCGGGCGGCCAGCGCCAGCGCATCGCGCTGGCGCGCGCGATCCTGAAGGACGCTCCGATCCTCGTGCTCGACGAGGCCACCAGCGCCCTCGACAGCGAGGTCGAGGCCGCGATCCAGGACACGCTCTACGGCATGATGGAGGGAAAGACCGTGATCGCCATCGCCCACCGGCTCTCCACCATCGCCCACATGGACCGCATCGTGGTGCTCGACGACGGGCGCATCACCGAGGAGGGGACGCACGACGAGCTCCTCGCCCGCGGCGGCCTCTACGCCCGCTTCTGGGCGCGCCAGTCGGGCGGGTTCATCGACGTGGCCGGCACCGCGGAGGCGGCGCAGTGACGCTCGCCCGCCTCGGCACCCTCATCGCCCCGTTCCGCCGCGCCGACGGGCCGCCCCCCGACACGCTGGGGGCCTTCATCGGCTGGTGCCTCAAGGGCGCGTGGGGGCCGCTGGGCGTCGCCTTCGCCGCCTCGGGCGCGGCGGGCGTCATGGAGGTGGTGACGGCCTTCCTTCTGGGCGCCGTGATCGACAGCGCCTCGGGCACGCCCGGCGCGGGCTACTTCGCGGCCAACGCCACGCTCTTGGCCCTCTTCGTGCTGTTCTACCTCGTGGTGCGCCCGCTGGTGTTCGGCGGCTCGGCGGCGCTCAACGGCATCACCGTGCAGCCCAACGTCTACCCGCTGGTGCAGTCGCGCCTGCATCGCTGGACCATGGGGCAGGCCGTCACCTTCTTCGACAACGACTTCGCGGGCCGCATCGCCCAGAAGCAGATGCAGACCGCCCGCGCCGTCACCTCGGTCACGTCCGAGTTCATCAACGTGGTCGCCTTCGCGGCTTCCTCCGTGCTCGGCTCGGTGGTGCTGCTGGTGGCGATCGACTGGCGCATCGCCGCCGCGTTGGCTGCGTGGTGCGTGCTCTACGGCGGGCTGATCCGCTGGTTCATGCCCCGCATCCGCGCGCGATCCAAGGAGCGGGCCGCGGCGCGCGCCATGGTCACGGGCCAGGTCGTGGACACGATCACCAACATCAAGACCGTGAAGCTGTTCGGCCATTCCGAGCACGAGGACCGCTCGGCGCTGGATGCGATGGAGACCCTGCGCGGCAAGTCGGTGCGCTTCGGCGAGACCTCGGCCGCGTTCCGCATCTCGCTGATGCTGGTGGGCGGGCTCCTGCCCCTGATCCTGATCGGCGGCGCGCTGGTGCTGTGGCAGGCGGGCGCGGCCACCACCGGCGACGTGGCCGCCGCGGGCGCCATCGCTATCCGCATCAGCCAGATGACCGGCTGGGTCTCGTTCACGCTGATGTCGATGTACGCCGAGGTGGGCGAGATCGAGGACGGCATGCACACCCTCACCCCCCGCTGGACGCTGGAGGATCGCCCCGATGCCGCCCCCCTGCCCCCGGTGCGCGGCGATATCCGCTTCGAGGGTGTGACCTTCGCCTACGGCCGCGACGAGGGGGACCACCACGCGGGCGGGCTGTTCGACCTCCACCTCCACGTGCGCCCCGGCGAGAAGCTGGGCCTCGTGGGCGCGTCGGGGGCGGGCAAGTCGACGCTCGTGGCCCTCCTCCTGCGTCTCTACGACCCGGAGCGCGGGCAGGTGTCGATCGACGGGCACGACCTGCGCGCGGTCACGCAGGAGAGCTTGCGCCAGCAGATCGGCATGGTCACGCAGGAGACGGCCATGTTCAATCGCTCGGCCCTCGACAACATCCGCTACGGACGCCCCGACGCCACCGAGGCGGAGGTGCGCGAGGCCGCGCGCCGGGCCGAGGCCCACGACTTCATCGAGGGCCTGCGCGACCACCGAGGCAACCGGGGCTATGCCGCCACGCTGGGCGAGCGCGGCGTGAAGCTCTCGGGCGGCCAGCGCCAACGCATCGCCCTCGCCCGCGCGATCCTGAAGGACGCCCCCGTGCTGGTGCTGGACGAGGCGACGAGCGCGCTGGACTCCGAGGTCGAGGCCGCGATCCAGTCGGCGCTGGAGCGGGTCATGGAGGGCAAGACCGTGATCGCCATCGCCCACCGCCTGTCGACCATCGCCCGCATGGACCGGATCGTGGTGCTCGAGGCGGGCCGCGTGGTCGAGGAGGGCACCCACCGCGAGCTGCTGGCCGCGGGCGGCACCTACGCCCGCTACTGGGAGCGGCAGTCGGGCGGCTTCCTCGGGCTGGACGACGTGGCTGCGGAATGAGCGTCGTGATCGAGCGGCTGGATGCGCGCGGCGCGGGCGTGGCGGGGGACGTCGTTGTGCCTCGCACCCTGCCGGGCGAGCGGGTGGACCCGGATGGCCGGCCCATCTTGGAGCCTTCGCCCGAGCGGGTCGCGCCGCCCTGCCCCCACTTCCGCCGCTGCGGCGGCTGCGCGCTGCAGCACGCGTCGGACCGCTTCGTGGCGCGCTGGAAGGCGGGCCGCGTCCGCGACGCGCTGGTGCGCGCCGGGCTGGAGCCCGAGATGGGCCGGATGCACGTCTCGCCCCCCGCGAGCCGCCGCCGCGCCGCCCTGAAGGGCCGCAAGACCAAGCGCGGCGCCGAGGTCGGCCTCCACACCGCGCGCACCCACGACCTCGTCGCGATCCCCGACTGCCGCGTGCTGGTACCCGCCATCGTCGCTGCCCTGCCCGCGCTGGAGCGTCTGACGCGCCTCGCCGCCCCGCGCGGGGGCGAGGTGGGCCTCCACGTCACCGCCACCGCCGGGGGGCTGGACCTCGCCGTCACGGATGCCAAGGCGGTGGAGGCCGCCATGCTCGCGCCCTTCGCCGCCGACTTCGCGCGCGTCACCTGGAACGGCGAGCCGCTGGTGCAGTCCGCGCCGCCCGTGCTCGCCCTCGGCCCGGCCCGCGTGGTGCCCCCGCCGGGCGCCTTCCTGCAGGCGACCGTTGAGGGCGAGCGGGCGCTGGTGGCGTTGGTGCGCGAGGCGCTCGGGGATGCGGCGCGCGTCGCGGACCTGTTCTCTGGGCTGGGCACGTTCACCTTCCCTGCCGCGCTCGCCGCGCCGGTGGACGCCTTCGAGGCCGCGCCGGAACTGGTCGACGCCCTGCGCGCGGGCGCCCGCCACGCGCCGGGCACGAAGGCCATTGCGGCCCACCGCCGCGACCTGTTCCGCGAGCCGCTGCTGCCCGAGGAGCTGCGCGCCTACGACGCCGTGGTGATCGACCCGCCCCGGGCGGGCGCCGCGGCGCAGGTTGCCGAACTGGCCCGTTCCGAGGTGCGGGTGGTGGCGCACGTCTCGTGCAACCCGGCGACCTTCGCGCGCGACGCCGCGGCGCTGGTGGCGGGGGGCTACCGCATGGGTCCGGTCTCGGTGGTGGACCAGTTCCGCTGGTCGCCCCACGTGGAGCTGTTCGCGGCGTTCCGGCGGGAGACGTGAAGGCGTGGGCCACGCCCCGGACTTGATCCGGGGCCTCTAATGCCGTCGGCGCTTCGCTTCGCACGATGGCGCAAGCGGCGGACCGAGGCCCCGGCGCAAGGCCGGGGCGTGAACTCTTAACCCTCGCGCGCGACCTCCAGCAGCGCGTCCCGCCCCAGCGCCCCGGCGCTTGCCACCCACGCCGCCTTCGCCCGCGCCAGCGCCTCGCCCAGCGCAGGCCCCTCAAGCCCCGGCATCAGGTCCTTCGCCCGCAGCGGGAACGTCGCCGCGGCCCCCGCCCGCGCCTCCTCCAGCGCCCCCGGCGCCACCGGCTGCCCCAGCGAGGCCGCGCGGATCAGCACCGCATCCTCGCCCCGCACGCCCAAGGCGTGGCCCAGCGCGAAGGGGCGGCCGTCCGCCTCCCGCAGCGCCTCCAGCGCCCGCGCTTCCACGTTCGACAGCCGCAGCCCCGAGGCGTCCCCGCCCAGCACCGCGAGGCGGCGCAGCCAGTCCGGCGCACGGTCCCCCTCCAGATGCACCAGCGGCGCCAGCGCCCGGTCGTCCGCGCCCGGCAGCACCCGCGCCAGCAGCCCCGTGCGCGCCATCGCGGCGACGCAGGGCGCGGGGTCGGGCGCGGCGAGGAGGCGGCGCATCTCGTGGCCGATGCGCTCGCGGCTCAGGCGGTCCAGCCCCTCGCCGTGGGCAGCGCAGGCGGCCAGCCCCTCGGCATTCAGCCCGAGCGCCGGATCGCCGTACCAGGCGGTGAAGCGGAAGAAGCGCAGGATGCGCAGGTAGTCCTCGCGGATACGGGCCTCGGGATCGCCGATGAAGCGCACGTGCCGCGCCCGGAGATCCGGCAGGCCACCCAGCGGGTCCACCACGGTGCCGTCGGCTTCGGCGTAGAGCGCGTTCACGGTGAAGTCGCGACGGCCCGCGTCCTCGGCCACGTCGTCCGAGAAGGCGACCGTCGCGCGGCGTCCGTCGGTCTCCACGTCGCGGCGGAAGGTGGTGACCTCATGGGGCACGCCCGCCGCCACCACGGTGACGGTGCCGTGCTCGATGCCCGTGGGAACCGGCTTCAGCCCCGCGGCGCGGGCGAGCTCGACCACCCGCTCGGGCGGCGCGTCGGTGGCGATGTCGATGTCGGAGACGGGGGCGCCGAGCAGGGCGTTGCGCACGCAGCCGCCCACGGCGAGCGCCCGGTGCCCGCCCCCCGCGAGGGCGGCGAACACCCGCTGCGTGGGCTCCGCCTCAAGCCAGTCCGCCGTCAGTCGCACGCTCCGCGAGCCCCCTCAGGATCCGGGCCGTTGCGCCCCAGACGTAGCGCGGACCATAGGGCACCGCGTAGTAGCGGCGCCACTCCCCGCGCCAGCGCCGCGCCTCGACCGAGTAGTTGGCCGGATCCAAGACATGGGCAGCGGGCACCTCGAACACCTCGGCCACCTCGCCCGGCTCGGGGGTAGGCTCGAACGCCTCGTAGGCGGCGAGCACCGGGGTCACGGTGAAGCCGGTGACGGTCTCGTGGGGCGGCAGGCAGGCGACGACCTCGGCGCACTCCAGCCCCACCTCCTCGCGCGCCTCGCGCAGGGCGGCGGCCTCGGGCGTCTCGCCTTCGTCGATCTTGCCGCCCGGAAAGGCGATCTGGCCGGGGTGGTTGCGCAGCGCGCTTGAGCGCTTGGTGAGCAGGAGGCGCGCGCCCCCCGGCGCCTCGCGGAACGCCACCAGCACGGCGGCGTCCCTCAGCACCCGGCGGCCGGGCAGCACCACGCCCGCGTTCAGGTCGAAGTCCGAGGAGCGCCCGCCGGGCCGGGCGGCGAGCGCGTGGAGGTTCACGACGGCGCGTCCGTCGCCTCGAACCCCAGGGTCGCGGGGTCGAACTCGTAGTGCGCCCCGCAGAACTGGCAGTCGGCGGTCACGATGCCCTCGGGCGTGGTCATGTGGCCGATGTCCTTGGCCGAGTAGATCGACAGCGACTGGCGCACCTTGTCCTCGGAGCACGAGCAGCCGAAGCGCACCGGCTGGGGGTCGAAGACGCGCGGTCCCTCCTCGTGGAACAGGCGCACCAGGAGGTCGGTGGGGCTGACGGTGGGACCGATCAGCTCCATCGCCTCCACGGTGTCGAGCAGCAGGTTGGCCCGGCGCCAGTTCTCGCCGTCGTCGGCGTCCATGACGTCGGACGCGGTCATCAGCCCGCCCTCGCCCGTGCCGCCCTCGCCCGAGGCGGCGAAGGGCGAGGCCTTGGGCATGTGCTGCAGCATCACGCCGCCCGCGCGCCAGCGCTCCGCCTCGCCCGGTGCCTGCGCGCGCCCGTAGGAGAGCGCGAAGCGGGTCGCGATCTGCTCGGACTGGGCGAAGTAGGTCTCGGCGCAGGCCGAGAGCGAGCCGCCCGAGATCGGGGTGATGCCCTGGTAGGGCTCCATGTCGGGGCCCTGGTCGATCAGGATCGCGAAGTAGCCCTTGCCGATCAGCTCGAAGGGCCGCGCGTCCGGCCCCTGCGCCAGCCGATCCTCGTCGAACGACGCCCAGGCGCGGATGCGCCCCGAGCGGCCGTCCTCGGTGGGGGCGTAGTAGTCGGTGGCGATCAGGCGCGCGGGACCGTCGCCGCGCACCTGCAAGCTCAGCTTCCAGCGCAGCTTCACGGTCTGGCCGATCATCGCGGTCAAGAGCGCCATCTCGGCCACCAGCGCCTCGATCGGGGCGGGGTAGTCGTGCTGGGCGAGCACCTCCTCGAGCACGCCGTCGAGGCGGGCCACGCGGCCGCGGATGTCGGAGGCGTCGAGCTGGAAGGGCAGCACGGTGTCGTCCCAGAGATGGGTGGTGGCGTCGGTCATGGCGGATTTCCTCTTCGGTTCGGCTGTCGCCGGTCCGGTTCGGGCGCGATATAGGGACAGGAGCGCGCGCGACCAACCCTCCGGAGGCCCCCATGATCCCCCGCCACGGCCCGCCGCCCGCCCGCGGCGTGCGCCACCGCCTCCGCCCCGGCGCCTACGCGATCCTCCTCGGCCCGCGGGGCCTGCTGCTGACGGAGCAGACGGCGGAGCACGGGCCGGAGATCCAGCTGCCCGGCGGCGGGATCGATCCGGGCGAGAGCGCGCTGCCGGCGCTGGCGCGCGAGGTTCTGGAGGAGACGGGCCACGCCTGCCGCATCCTCTGCCGCCTCGGGGCCTACCGGCGGTTCACCTGGATGCACGAGTACGGGTTCCACGCCGAGAAGCTGTGCCACGTGTACCTCGGCCGGGCGGGACCGCGGCGCGGCCCGCCGCTGGAGGCGGGGCACCGGGCGGTGTGGATGGCGCCGGGCGCCGCGGCGGGCAGGCTGGCGAGCCCGGGCGACGCGGCGCTGCTGCGGGCGTGGCTGGCCCGCGGGGGCGCGCGGGGGGGATGACGTCCCGGCGCTGCGGGCGCCGGAAAGGGACGAGCGCAGACGCGGCGACGGGTGCGCGGCGCCTCGGGGAAGGCGGGACCGTGGTCATGAGCGTCGGGGATCGCCCCGCATCCCGCCGCCCCTTCCACGCACGCTCGCGACCAAGCCCCTTCTCGGAGCGGAGCCGTTCCCTGCCTGCCGCATCCCGCCATCGCCGCGGCCTCGCCACCCCGGGCCGGCGCGACCGGCCTCACCCCGCATCCCGGCGGATCAGCAGCATCGAGACGTCGTCGTCGAAGGGGACGGGGCTGGCATGGGCGCGCAGCCCTGCCTCGATGCCGTCCAGCGCCGCCGCGGGCGCCGCGTCCCCGGTCCGGGCCAGCAGCGCCGCTAGCCCCTCGTCGCCCAGCATCGCGCCGCCCGCATCGGTGCACTCCGTCAGACCGTCGGTGTAGAGCAGCAGCGCGTCTCCGGGATGGAGGCGTGCATGCGTCCGCTCGAAGCGGGCGCCGCCGAACAGGCCCACGGGCGGGCCCCCGTCGCCCAGCGCCTCCACGCGGCCGTCCGCGCGCCGGAGCAGCGGGTGGGGATGGCCGGCCTGGCACAGCTCCAGCGCGCCGGTGGCGCGGTCGAGGTAGGCGAGCGCGGCGGTGAAGTAGATGTCCTCGCATAGGCCGCCGAGCATGATCGCGTTAACCCGCGCCATCACCGTCTCGGGCGGATCGGGCGGGCCGCGCGGATCGCGGTGGGCGACGTTCCGCCCGCCGTCGTCGGCGGCGAACAGGCCCGCCAACCGCCCCGCCAGCAGCGCCGAGGCGATGCCGTGGCCGGACACGTCGATCGAGTAGAGTGCGAGACGCCCGTCGCCGAGCGCGAAGTGGCCCAGCAGGTCGCCCCCCACCGGCCCCTGGGTCAGGAGGCGCAGGCCGATCGCGTGGCCGCCGATCCGCGAACCGTCGGGGGGAAGGAAGGCGCGTTGGATGCGGCGCGCTTCGACCAGGTCGCGGTTCACGGCGTCCTGGATCGCCTGCAGCTCGCCCAGCGCGGCGGCGACCTCGGCGTTCCGCTGGCGCAGATCCTCCTGCATGGCGATCATGCGCAGGCCGGCGCGCACGCGTGCGCGCAGCTCGGCCATGCCCACGGGGCGGGTCACGAAGTCGTCGGCGCCCGCGTCGAGGCCGAGCGCCTTGGCGCGGCCGTCGCTCTGCGCGGTGGTCAGGAGGAAGTAGGTGTAGCGCTCCGCCCCGAGGGCGCGGAAGGCGCGGCAGAACGCGGGACCGTCCATGCCCGGAAGCTGCCAGCCCGAGATCACCATGTCGACCGGCGCGGCCCCCCGTCCCGCCACGAGGGCGAGTGCCTCGTGCGGGCAGTCGGCCGCGAGCACCTGCAGGTCCATCCGCGCCAGCACCGCGCAGACCAGTCGCCGCTGCGCGGCGCTGTCGTCGACCACGAGCACCACGGGCCGGTCCGCGCCGGGCGGGGCGCCGGGCCGCGGGGGCGCCGGGCAGGGTTGGGATCCGTCCATCGGCGCGGTGCTGGCCCGCGAGGCGTGAAGGGGGGGTTAAGGGGAGAATGCGAGCGAGACGGCGCCGGGCGTTGACCCCGCCTTAACCCCCGCGCGGCAGGAGGAGGGCATGGACACGCTCGCCGAAGACCCGCTGCTCGACCTCGACCGCCTCGCCGAACTCGCCGAGGAGGTTGGCGAGGAGGATCTGTCGGCGGTGCTCCTGATGTTCCTCGACGAGGCGTCGGCTGAGGTGGCGCGCCTCGCCTCGGGCCTCGGCGACGCGGAGCATGCCAAGGCCACGCACTTCCTGCGCTCGGGCGCTCTCAACATCGGACTCGGGGCGCTGGCGCGGGCCGCCGCCGAGGCGGCCGAGGCGGCGCCCGCGGGCCGCGCGGCCTCGGGCGCGGCGATCGCGGCGCTGGTCGCCCGCAGCCGCGCCGCGGTGCTGGCGCGGGGATAGGACGGTGGCCGACTGGGGCGGGCGCGGCCGGCGGGCGCCCTCAGATCACAAGCTCGCCCAGCGTGGGATCGTCGGTGATGTCGCGCCACTGCATGCCCAGGCCCCCCATGCGCGCCTCGAGGGCGCGCAGGGAACCCGGATCGGTGCTCTCGATGCCGATCAGCACCGAGCCGAAGTTGCGCGTCGACTTCTTGAGGTACTCGAAGCGGGCGATGTCGTCGTCGGGGCCGAGCAGCTCCAAGAAGTCGCGCAGCGCGCCGGGGCGCTGGGGCATGCGCAGCACGAAGTACTTCTTGGTGCCCGCGAAGCGCATCGCGCGCTCCTTGACGTCCGGCAGCCGCTCGAAGTCGAAGTTACCGCCCGTGGCGACGCAGACCACCCGCCGCCCCTCGATCTCGGGGCCGAGGTCGCGCAGCGCGTCAATGGCCAGCGCACCGGCCGGCTCGAGCACGATGCCCTCGACGTTCAGCATCTCCTGGATCGTCACGCAGAGCCGTCCCTCGGGCACGCGCAGAACGTGCTGGGGCGGCACCTGGCGCAGAACCTCGAAGGGGCGCGCGCCGATGCGCGCCACGGCGGCGCCGTCCACGAAGGTGTCGACGTCGGGCAGCGTCACGGGGTGGCCCTCGCGCAAGGCCGCGGCAAGGCTCGCGCCGCCCGCCGGCTCCACCAGCCGCACCTCGGGCATCGCGCCCTCGGCGCGCAGGTAGCGCAGCATGCCCGCCGACAGCCCGCCCCCGCCCACGGGCACCACCAGCACGTCGGGCGGGCCGCCGAGCTGCTCCAGCATCTCCACCGCGACGCTGGCCTGCCCCTCGATCACGTCCCAGTCGTCGAAGGGCGACAGGAAGTGCGCGCCCGACTCGGCGCACCACGCCTGCGCGGCGGCCAGCGTGTCGTCGAAGAAGTCGCCCACGAGGCGGATCTCGACATGCCTGCCGCCGAAGGCGCGGGTCTTGTCGATCTTCTGCCCCGGCGTAGTGACCGGCATGAAGATCACGCCCCGCAGCCCCATCTGCGCGCACATCCACGCCACACCCTGCGCGTGGTTGCCCGCGCTCGCGCAGGCCACGGCCTGCCCGTCCAGCGCGCGCATGGCGTTGAACGCGCCGCGCAGCTTGTAGGAGCGCACGGGCGTCAGGTCCTCGCGCTTGAGCCAGACGTCGGCGCCGTGGCGCGCCGACAGGAAGTCGTTGCGCAGGAGCGGCGTGGCCGGGAACACCGCGCGCATGGCCTCGGTCGCGGCGCGGGCGCGCGCGGCGAAGCCGGCGGCCGCCGCGGCGGCGGCGTCAGTCAACGGGCCAGTCCTCGACCAGATGCCCGTAGAGCGCGCTCAGCGTGCCCACTCCCACCATCAGCGAGATCCAGCCCGCGACCGCCTGGTAGATCACGGTCACCGCGCCCGCGTCGGGGCCGTCGAGGATCGTGGGAACCTGCAGCAGCAGCGCGGTCGCCGCGGTCAGCAGCGCCAGCACCGCGCATGGGCCGGTCATGCCCTGCGTCCGGCGCCAGGCGTCGCCGAAGTTCAGCGGCGCGTCGACCGCCGCGGCCGGCAGCGCGAGGCCGAGGCGGTAGAACAGCACCAGCCCCACGAAGAACCCGGCCACGGGCACCACCCCCGCCATCACGCCCGGCCCGATCACCGCCGCGAAGGGCGCGGCCACGATGCCGATGATCAGCACCGCCGCGGCCACCACCAGCCCCACGCCCATGGAGCGGCCGAGGTAGCGCAGCGCGTGCGCCCCGTGCAGCGGCGGCACCCAGCCCCGGGGCGGCTCGCCGCGCAGGGTGTAGCGGTGCCAGTTCACCGCGATCCACAGCGAGGCCGCGAGGCTGACCACCAGCGCCAGCAGCGAAGCGCCGCCGAAGCCGGCGGGCGGCGGGGTGGCGGGATCGAAGTTGCGCGCCGCCTCGGGCCAGCGCAGCGTCAGCGCGGCGTCCACCAGCACCACCGCCGCATAGGGCAGCAGCGACAGGCGCAGTGCCGCCGGCAGGTGGTCGGTCACGAGCGTGACCGCGCGAACGAAGAGCTTCCAGCCGAGCATCGGCGCCTCCCGAGGGGTTCGGTCGGGGTTAGGCCGCGCCCGGGCGGGCGTCAACGCAGGGCGCAGGGGTGCGGCGGCGGGACGGGGGCCAGGTGGAGGCCGTGCCGGAGGCAGGCGGCGGAGCGGGCGCGGGCGGAAGCGGGCGTGTCGGAGGAGGACCGCGCCGGGCGTCGGGGTTGCACCGCACGACCGTCGAGGCGGGCCCGTGGAAGGGTCGGGACCGGGGCGGGCTCGATGGGGGTCGCGGGCCGGGTCGAGGCGAAGGGATGCCGACGGCCGCGAGACTGCGGAGGAGGAGGCACAGGTGGTCCGACATCGGAACCGCTTCGCGGCCAGACGCGAAGGCCTCGCCGGAACGCGTCCGCCCAAGCCCGCGGACCTTCGCGGCGCTTCCGGCGTTGACCCCCCGAGGCGCCCCCGCGCGCCGCAACGCACAGGAGTGTCCCATGACCCCCCGCCCCCTTCTCGCCCTGGCCCTCGCGCTCGCGCCCGGCGCCGCCCTCGCCGACGCCCACGCGATGGACCCCTTCGCCGTGAACGACGTGGAATACGGCGAGCGCTACCTCGCCACCACGCTGATCGGCACCCGCGTCCACGTGGTCGACCAGGAGATCGACCCCACCGTCCCGCTGCCCGCCGGCACCGTGGAAGGCTGGGACGACATCGGTGAGATCGGCGACCTGATCATCGGCGTGGACGGCACGCTCGAGGCGGTGGTCGTTGACGTGGGCGGCTTCCTCGGCATGGGCGAGCGGCAGGTGGCCGTGCGCTGGGACGCCCTGCGCGGCGTGCGCGAGGAGGACGACGAGGCGGAGTACTTCCTCGGGCTGAACACCACCAAGGAGGCTCTCGAGGCGGCCCCCGAGGTGGAGCGCGAGAAGGCGGAGTAGCACGCCCCCGCCCCGGCCCTTCCTTGCGGGCCGGGGCGATCCGGCCTAGGGCGCGGCCATCAGACGGAGAGACAGATGGACGCGCCCAAGAAAGTGGTCCTGGCCTATTCCGGGGGCCTCGACACCTCGATCATCCTCAAATGGCTGCAGACGGAGTACGGCTGCGAGGTCGTCACCTTCACCGCCGACCTCGGTCAGGGCGAGGAGCTGGAGCCGGCGCGCGCCAAGGCCGAGATGATGGGCGCCGCCTCGATCCACATCGAGGATCTGCGCGAGGAGTTCGTGCGCGACTTCGTGTTCCCGATGTTCCGGGCTAACGCGCTCTACGAGGGACTGTACCTCCTCGGCACCTCGATCGCGCGTCCCCTCATCTCCAAGCGGCTGGTGGAGATCGCCGCACAGGAGGGCGCCGACGCGGTGGCCCACGGCGCCACCGGCAAGGGCAACGACCAGGTCCGCTTCGAGCTGGCCGCCTATGCGCTGAACCCCGACATCAAGGTGATCGCGCCCTGGCGGTTGTGGGACCTGTCCAGCCGCACCAAGCTCATCGACTTCGCCGAGAAGCACCAGATCCCGATCGCCAAGGACAAGCGCGGCGAGGCGCCGTTCTCGGTGGACGCCAACCTCCTGCACACCTCGTCCGAGGGCAAGGTGCTGGAGGACCCAGCCGAGGAGGCGCCCGACTACGTGCTCCAGCGCACCGTGCGCCCCGAGGACGCGCCGAATGCCCCCGAGACCGTGGAGATCGGCTTCGAGCGCGGGGATGCGGTGAGCATCGACGGCGAGGCGATGTCGCCGGCTGCGATCCTGACCCGGCTCAACGAACTGGGCGGCCGCCACGGCATCGGCATCCTCGACCTCGTGGAGAACCGCTTCGTGGGCATGAAGAGCCGCGGCATCTACGAGACGCCGGGCGGCACCATCCTCCTCGAGGCGCACCGGGGCATCGAGCAGGTCACGCTGGATGCGGGCGCCGGGCACCTGAAGGACTCGATCATGCCCCGCTACGCGGAGCTGATCTACAACGGCTTCTGGTTCTCGCCCGAGCGCGAGATGCTGCAGGCGCTGATCGACAAGTCCCAGGAGCACGTGACGGGCACGGTTCGCGTGAAGCTCTACAAGGGCTCCGCCCGCACCGTGGCGCGGTGGTCCGACCACTCGCTCTACTCCGAGGCGCACGTGACGTTCGAGGAGGACGCCGGCGCCTACGACCAGCGCGACGCCAAGGGCTTCATCCACCTCAACGCCCTGCGCCTGAAGCTGGTGGCCAACCGGAACCGCCGGGTCTCGAAGTGACCCGCGGGGGCGCGCAGCCCCCCGCGGCGCGGTCGGGGTGGCCCGACGCGGTCCGTCCGCCGCTTTGCGCGCCGCGCCCCGGCCTTGCGCCGGGGCCTCGGCCCACGACCCGCGACACGACCCGAAGCGAAGCGCAAGCGGCACCCCCAGGCCCCGGCGCAAGGCCGGGGCGTGGTGGCACCCACACACCCTGCGCCGCCCGCCCGGCCCGCCCGTGATCCTGCGCCTCCTCTCCACCCTCGCCGTCTCCGTCGTCGGCGTCGCCGCCTTCCACGCGGCGTCCCTCCCCCTGCCCTTCCTGCTCGGCCCGCTCTTCGCCTGCCTCGCCGCGGCCCTGCTCGGCCTGCGCCTCGCCGCCTGGGCGCCGCTGACCGACGCCATGCGCACCATCCTCGGCGTGGCCGTGGGCGCCTCGATCACGCCCGCGCTCGTCGGCCAGCTCCCCTCGATGGGCCTCAGTCTCCTGCTCGCGCCGCTGTTCCTGCTGGCCGCCGGCGTGGCGGGCTATCCCTACCTGCGGCGCGTCTGCGGCTTCGACCCGGCCACCAGCTTCTACGCCGCCATGCCCGGCGGGCTGCAGGACATGCTGCTGTTCGGCGAGGAGGCGGGCGGCGACGCCCGTGCCCTGTCGCTGCTCCATGCGACCCGCGTGCTGATGATCGTGACCATCGTGCCCGCGCTCCTGGTGTTCGCCTACGACGCCGACCTCACCCTCGCCCCCGGCGCGCCAGCGCGGGACTACGGGGCGGGTCAGCTCGCCGTCATGGCCGCCGCAGGGATCGCCGGGTGGCGGATCGCCAAGCGGGTGGGGTTGTTCGGCGCCTCGATCCTCGGGCCGCTGATCCTGGCCGCGGCGCTCTCGCTCGCGGGCGTGATCGCGGCGCGCCCGCCGGCCGAGGCGATCCAGGCGGCGCAGTTCTTCATCGGCATCGTGGTGGGCGTGAAGTACTCCGGCATCACGCTCGCCGAGGTGCGCCGCTTCCTCGTGGCCGGGCTGGGCCACGCCGCGATCCTGGCCGCGCTGGCCGCAGTGTTCGCCGAGGCCGTGGTGCTGCTCGGCCTCGCGCCGCCGCTCGACGCGATCCTCGCCTTCTCGCCGGGCGGGCAGGCCGAGATGGCGGTGATGGCGATCGTGGCGGGGGCGGACGTGGCCTACGTGATCGTCCATCACGTCACGCGCATCGTGCTGGTGATCACCTGCGCCCCGCTGGTGTTCCGGTGGCTGCGCTGACCGCCCCCACGGGGCCGTGATGAAACGTGGCTGGCGCGCGGGGCATTGAGGCCCCAGACCTCTCGCGACCCAGCCCCGGAGCCCGCCCATGTCCCGCCTCGCCCTCGCCGCCCTCGCCCTCCTGCCCCTGGCCGCGCCCGCCGCCGCCGAGACCGCCACCGTGGCCGGCGGCTGCTTTTGGTGCGTCGAGAGCGACTTCGAGAGCGTCGCCGGCGTGGGCGACGCGGTGTCGGGCTTCACCGGCGGCACCACACCCGACCCCGTCTACCGCCGCTCAGGCGACCACATCGAGGCGGTCGCGATCCCGTTCGACCCCGCGGTGGTGAGCTACCGGCAGCTCATGGACCTGTTCTTCCGCTCGATCGACCCCACGGATGCGGGCGGCCAGTTCTGCGACCGGGGGCTGGAGTACACCACGGCCGTGTTCGCCGACGGCCCCGAGCAGCGCGCCGCGGCCGAAGCCGCCAAGGCCGCCGCCGAGGCGGAGCTGGGGCAGCCCATCGTGACCCCGATCCTGGATGCCTCCGAGTTCTTCCCGGTCGATGACTACCACCAGGACTACTACAAGTCCGAGGACCGCCTCGGCATCACCTCGGTGGGCGTCGCGATCACCAAGGCGACCGCCTACAAGCGCTACCGCGAGGGCTGCGGGCGCGACGCGCGCATCCGCGAGCTCTGGGGCGACGACGCGCCTTTCGTGGATCATTCGAGTTGAGAGGCGGCGGTCGCGCCCCGGCGCGCTGCCTACTTCCGCTTCCACCCCCGCCGGGCGCCCGGCGTCTTGGAGTGGAACGCCCCCGGCCGCTTGCGGACCCACGCGACGAACTTTGCCAGCCGGGGGTGCTCGCGCAGGGCCTCGGGCGTAGCGTAGAGCCGCGCCAGCTCGGCCTCCGAGGCGCTCGCGTGGATCTCGTTGTGGCAGATCTGATGGACCAGCACGACCGGCCCGCCCTTGCCGCCGCGCAGCTTCGGGACGAGGTGGTGGAGGGACTGCTTGGCATCCGGTGGGATGGGGCGCTCGCACAGGGCGCAGAGCGGGAATCCCGTGTCCGGGTCGCGGGCGTTGCCTTCGGGGACGGTCTCGCGCATGGGCGCTGACATGGGGCACGGGGCGCAGGCGGCAATCGCGGTGATCGGGGCGGGACCGGCGGGGCTGGCCGCCGCCGAGGTGGCCGCCGCCTCCGGGGCACGGGTGGCGGTGTTCGACCGGATGCCGAGTCCGGCCCGCAAGCTCCTGATGGCCGGCAAGTCGGGGCTGAATGCGACGAAGCGCGAGGACGCGGGCCGCTTCCGCGCCGCCTACGGGGCCGCGCCGCTGGGGCCGATGCTCGACGCGTTCGGGCCGGGGGACGTGGAGCGGTGGATGGAGGGCCTCGGCCAGCCGGTGTTCGCGGGCTCCACGGGGCGGGTGTTCCCACGGGCCATGAAGGCCTCGCCGCTCCTGCGCGCGTGGCTGGCGCGGCTGGCGGGCATGGGGGTCGTGCTGCACCGCCGCCATCGCTGGACGGGGTGGGAGGGCGATGCGCTCCGGTTCGAGACGCCGGACGGACCGGTCGTGCACCGCTTCGGGGCCACGGTGCTGGCGATGGGGGGCGCGTCGTGGCGGCGGCTCGGATCGGACGGGGCGTGGGCCGAGGTGCTGGAGGGGGTGGCGCCGTTCCGGCCCTCGAACGTGGGCTTCCAGGTCGCGTGGTCGCCGCACATGGCGCGGCACTTCGGGGCACCGTTGAAAAACGCGGGGCTGGTGGTGGGCGGCGAGGTTCACCGGGGCGAGGTGGTCGTCTCGGCGAAGGGGTTGGAGGGCGGCGGCCTCTACCCCCTCACCCCTGCCCTGCGGGATGGCGCGCCGCTGGCGCTGGACCTGAAGCCCGACCTCGCGGAGGCTGAGGTCGCGGCCCGCCTCGCCCGCCCGCGCGGGAAGGCGAGCGTGTCGAACCACCTTCGCAAGGCGCTGCGGCTCGATCCCGTCGCGGTGGCGCTGCTGCGCGAACTGGGGGGGCCGGGTCTGCCGGACGCCGCCACGGTGAAGCGTCTCCCCGTCCCGCTGGAGGGGCCCCGCGACATGGACGAGGCGATCTCGACCGCCGGGGGCCTGCGCTGGGACGCGGTGGACGACGCGCTGATGTTGCGGGATCGCCCCGGCACCTTCGCGGCGGGCGAGATGCTGGACTGGGAGGCGCCGACGGGGGGCTATCTGCTGACGGCGTGTCTCGCCACGGGGCGTTGGGCGGGGGCGAGCGCGGCGCGGTGGGTGCAAGCTGCGTCCCCGCCCGAGGGGTAGCACCAACTGCTGGCAGAGGCCCCGGCGCAGGGCCGGGGCGTGCCTTGTGTCTTCGTTTCATAAATACCTTGGGGGAGGCCCGGAGGGCCGGGAGCAAAGCCCCTCAGCGGAACCCCGCCATCCATCCCAACGTCGCATCCGTATCCCCGCCCGGCCGGTACTCCGCCCCCAGCGGCCCGTCCCACTCCAGCGCGGGCAGCAACCGCTCGTAGGCCACCTCGCCCCGGTCGGGCGGGCCTCGGTCCGGCACCCCGGCGAACTGCACGTGGCCGACGTCGCCGCGCACGGCGGCGAAGCGGCGGGTGAGGTCTCCTTCGGTGATCTGCACGTGGTAGCAGTCGAACATCAGCTTGAGGTTGGGCCGCGCCAGTGCGTCGATCAGGACGACCGCCTGTCCGGTGGTCTGCAGGAAGTAGCCCGGCGCGTCGAAGCGGTTCAGGGGCTCGATCAGGATCGTCAGCTCGGGCGCCGCGTCGCAAGCGTATTCCAGCGTCTCGCGGAAGGCCGCGTCCGCCGCGGTGCCTTCCGCGAAGCCCGCCATGACGTGCACCGCGCCCGCTCCCACGGTGCGGGCGTAGGCCACCGCCTCGTCCACGGCGGCGCGCGCCTCCTCGCCGCGCCCGGGCATGGCGGACAGGCCGTTGGTGTCGCCCCGGCGGGTGTTGAGGCCGAGGCAGGGCAGCCGGGTCTCGTCCAGGGCGGCGCGCACCGCTTCGGGGGGCGTGTCGTAGGGCCAGTGGAACTCCACGGCGTCGAAGCCCGCGCGGGCGGCGGCGCGGATGGCATCGGGCAGCGGGCGGTCGGCCCACAGGAACCCGAGGTTGGCGCTGAACGTCAGTCCCATGGGATGTCGAACCTCCTCACGACGGCGCCGACCTGCGCCGCGTCCAAAGCGCGGGCGCCCATGCCGCGGGTCATCAGGGCGAGCCGGGCGGTGGCCTCCAGCTCCTCGACGGCGGCGCAGGCGGCGGCCACGTCGCGCCCCGCCACCACGGGGCCGTGGTTGGCCAGCATCACGGCCGAGCGGCGCCCCGCGAGGCCCCGAACCGCCTCGCCCATGGCCGGGTCGCCCGGCACGAAGAAGGGCAGCAGCTTGACCCGGCCGAGCTGCATTACCGCGTAGGGCGTGAGGGGCGGCAGGAAGTCGTCCTCGTCGGCATCGGGCAGGAGCGAGAGTGCCACGGAGTGCGCCGAGTGGAGGTGCACAACCGCGCCCGCCGTGCCACGGGTGTCGTAGAAGGCGGTGTGCAGCGGCATCTCCTTGGTAGGCGCGTCGCCGTCCACATGGGCCCCCGTGGCGTCGAAGCGGGCCAGCCGCGCGGGGTCGAGCCGCCCAAAGCTCGCGCCCGTGGGCGAGACCAGCAGCCCCCCGTCCTCGGTACGGGCAGAGACGTTGCCCGTCGACCCGTGCGTCAGCCCCCGCGCGAAGAGGTCGGCGGCGAGGCGGCAGATCTCCTCGCGCAGGCGGGCCTCGCTCACGGCAGCGCCACGCCGGCCTGGCGGGCGTAGACCTTGGCGACGGCGGCGTCGTCCTCGCCCCCCAGCCCCGCCTCGGAGGCCTCGCGGAAGCGCGCGAGGGCGGCCTGCATCACCGGCATCTCGATGCCCGCCGCTTCCGCAATGGCGGCGACGATGCCGAGGTCCTTGGGCCAGATGTCCACCGCCGAGCGGGGGGCGTAGTCGGCATCGACGACGTGCGGCCCGCGGTTCTCCAGCATCCACGAGGTGCCGGCGCAGCGGGGGATCACCTCCATGAAGCGAGCGGGGTCGATGCCTTGCGTCACGCCGAACACCATTGCCTCGGCCATGGCGGCGATGTGGGTGCCGGCGAGCATCTGGTTCACCGCCTTCATGGCGCTGCCCGCGCCGGCGGCATCCCCGAGGCGGAACACCGTCTCGGCCATGGCGTCGAGCAGCGGCTCGGCGCGCGCGAAGGCGGCCGGCTCGCCCGAGGCCATGATGCTGAGCCGCCCCTCGGCGGCCTTGGCTGCGCCGCCCGAGATCGGCGCGTCGAGGTAGAGGAGGCCCGCGGCCCGGCACCGCTCCGCGAGCGCGCGGGCCGTGTCGGGCGGCACGGTGGCGCAGGCGAGCACGACCGCGCCCTCGGGCAGCGCGCCCGCCAGCTCGCCCACCACGGTTTCCAACTGCGCCGCGTTCAGCACCACGACCACGGCGCCGTCCATGGCGCCGGGGGGCACGTCCACCGCACCTTCCAATGCCACGCCGCGCGGGTCGAAGCCCGCGACCTCGTGGCCCGCGCGCACGAGACTCTGGGCCATGCCGAGGCCCATGGACCCCAAGCCCCAGACGCCGACCTTCATGCCGCGACCTCCTCGTGGGCGGTGGCGCGGGCGTAGGCGGGGCGCGCGCGCATCCGGTCCATGTGCGCACGCAGGCGCGGGTCGACGTCGACCTTCACGACCAATGTCCAGGCGGTGCATTGGGCCAGCAGGATGTCGGCCACGGTGGGGCCGTCCCCGACGGCATGCTCGCCGTCCATCATGTCGGCGATCTTGGTGGAGAACATGGTGATCATCCGCCGTGCGGGCGGCTTGGCCTCGGGCACGCGCATCGCCTCGGGCAGGCCGAAGCCGTGCAGCGCGAGGGTCCAGAGGTTGGCATCGAGCATCTCCAGCACCGCGAAGGTGAAGGCGTCCTGCCGCGCCCGCGCCACGGTGCCGGCGGGATGCGTGAAGCCCCCGTGGACGTCGGCCAGGAAGTGCATCTGCGCGACCGAGTCGAGGATCACCGTGCCGTCCGCCGCCTCCAGGATCGGCACCTTGCCCAGTGGGCTGAGGGCCAGCGCCTCGGGCGAGCGGGGCATCAGGGAGACGAACTCGTAGGGAACCCCCAGCTCCTCGAGCAGCCAGAGGGGCCGCATGGTCCGGCTGCTGCGAATCCGTCCGTGCAATCGATACATCGCCTGCTCCCTAGTCGCGGGCGGCGGCCATCCGGCTCAGGCGGATCAGCGCGCGCTCCATCACCGCCATCTGAGGGGCGCTGGACGCGGAACGCAAGACGAGGTCGGTCTCCATCAGGAGAGCCAGCGCGCCCTCCAGCCGCCGCCCGCCCCAGGCGCGGGCCTGGCGCTGCATGGCGTCGCGGCGCGGGCCCCAGGGTTGGGCGGTGCCCGCCGCGGCGCCGTGGAGCTGGCCGAAGTGTCGCGTCGCGAAGATGGCAAGCTGCACGGGCGAGACGCCCTGCCCCGCCAGTCGCCGCATCAGCGGGCCGATGGCGTCCGAGCGCCCCTCGGCGGCGGCGTGGATCACCTCGTCGAGGTCGGCGTCCACGGTGGCGGGCGCCATGAGGGCCACGGCCTCGGGGCCGGCCACCTCGTCGCCCGCGTAGAGCGCGATCTTCGTCAGCGTCTGGCGGAAGTCGCCGGGGTCGAGCGCCTGCGCCAGCGCGTCCACGTCGCGGCGACCCTCGGGCGTGAGGCGCAAGTTCTCGGCCTGAATCGCGGCCTCGATCTCCTCGCGCCCCGGCGGATCGTCGTAGAGGCCCACGGCGGCGGCGGAGCGGTGCGCCTCGAACGCCTTGCGGATCTTGGAGGTCTTCTTGAGCGCGCCCGCGGTGACGACGAGGGCGGCGTCCCCCGGCGCCCAGCCGTCGAGCGCGGCCAGCACGGGCTTCGCCTGCGCCTCGGTGACGCCCTCCACCACCACCACGCGGGGCCCGGGAAAGAAGCCCACGGCCTTCAGCTCGTCGAGCACGGCGCCCGGCTCGCCCTTCAGCTCGGGCGGGCCGAGCCGCGTCACGCGCATCTCCTCGGCGGCGCCCTCGCCGGCGACGGCGCGGACCAGGCGCGCGCGCGCGTCGGCCACGCGCATGGCGTCGGCGCCGTAGATCAGCGCGCCGGCGGCGTCCTTCGGGGGCTTGCGCAGGAAGCCCTCGGCCTGGGCGCCGCGCAGGTTCACGCGCCGTCGGCCAAGAGCCGGGCCACCACGCGGTCGGCCAGGATCACCATGAGGCGGCGCCGCGCGTCGCGCTCGCTCTCCAGCGTGGAGATGGTGGAGCCGGTGGCCGAGTAGGCGGTGAAGGCCCGCTCCTCGCCGCGCAGGACGGTGGCGCCCTCTTCGGCAAGGGTCCATCCGAGCGTGCCCTCGACGCTGTAGCGGGTGATGTTGTTGGAGCCGTCGATCGCCAGCCCGGTCTCCTCGGTCACCAGCACGTAGGCGAGGTCGTAGCGCGGCGAGGCGGGGCGGCCGAGCCGCTGCTCGATGCGGCCGTTGAAGGCGAACTCCTCCTCGGTGTCGGGCGCCTGGGCACGGACCTCGCCGCGGAACGGAAGGGCCTGCCCGCCGGGGCCGTAGACGGGCGTGAATCCGCAGGCGGCCAGCAAGGCCGCCGCGGCGAGGAGGGGCGCCTTACGCCACCACATTCACGATCCGCCCCGGCACCACGATGACCTTGCGCGGGCTGCCGCCGTCCAGCGCGCGCATCACGGCCGGATCGGCCAGGGCGAGCGCCTCGATGACGTCCTTCGACGCGTCCTTCGCCACGGCGATCTCGGCGCGGCGCTTGCCGTTGACCTGCACCGGCAGCGTCACCGTGTCCTCGACCAGCAGCGCTGGGTCGGCCTCGGGCCAGGGCGCGCGGACCACGAAGCCCTCGCCGCCCAGCATCGCCCAGACCTCCTCGGCGAGGTGGGGCGTCATGGGCGCCATGAGCTGGGCGAGGGTCCGCATGGCCGCGCGGCGCGCCTCGGCGCCCGCGTCCGAGCGCGAGATCGTGCCCGTCAGCTCGTAGAGCTTGGCCACGGCCTTGTTGAACCCGAAGCCCTCGATGCCGTCGGTGACCTCCCGCACGGCGCGGGCCACGGCGCGGGCGAGGGCTGCGTCGTGCTCGTTCGCGGCGCGGTCGGCGCGGGCGACGTCGGCGGCGATGCGGTGGACGCGGGCGAGGTGGCGGTGCGCGGCCTCGGCGCCCGAGGCGGTCCACTCCACGTCGCGCTCGGGCGGGCTGTCCGACAGCACGAACCAGCGCGCGGTGTCGGCGCCGTAGCGGGCGATGATGGCCTGGGGGTCGACGACGTTGTTCTTGGACTTCGACATCTTGGCCGAGGGGATCACCTGGGCCGCCTCGCCGGTGTCCTTCAGGAACGCGCCGCCGTCGCGCAGCTCCACCTCCTCGGGGTAGTGGAACCGGTCGCGCCCGTCCTCGCCCTTCGTGCGATAGATCGCGTGCGTCACCATCCCTTGCGTGAACAGCGCCTCGAAGGGCTCGCGCGCGCTCTCGGGCAGGTGGCCGGTGCGGATCATCGCGCGGGCGAAGAAGCGCGAATAGAGGAGGTGCAGGATCGCGTGCTCCACGCCGCCGATGTACTGGTCGACGTTCATCCAGTACTCGGCCGCCGCCATGTCGGTGGGCGTCGCCGCATGGGGCGCCGTGAAGCGGGCGAAGTACCACGACGAGTCCACGAAGGTGTCCATCGTGTCGGTCTCGCGCCGGGCGGCGGCGCCGCACTTGGGGCAAGGGACATCGCGCCAGGTCGGATGGCGGTCGAGCGGGTTGCCAGGCACGTCGAAGCTCACGTCGTCGGGGAGGACGACGGGCAGGTTCTCCTTGCGCTCCGGCACCACGCCGCAGGCATCGCAGTGAACCACCGGGATCGGGCAGCCCCAGTAGCGCTGGCGCGAGAGGCCCCAGTCGCGCAGGCGGTACTGCACCCGGCCCCGGCCCAAGCCTTCACGCTCGGCCCAGTCGACGGTGGCGTCGATGGCCTCGGTTCCCGTCGCGCGGCCCACGCCGGCGGGGTTGTCGATGTAGTCGACCACCTCGGTCTTCGGCGGCACGAAGGCCTCGGCGTCCACGGCGAAGGCTTCGGCGTCCACGGGCCGGAACGTCTCGATCACCGGCAGCGCGTACTTCCGCGCGAAGTCGAGGTCGCGCTGGTCGTGGGCGGGGCAGCCGAACACGGCGCCGGTGCCGTAATCCATGAGCACGAAGTTCGCGACCCAGACGGGCAGCGTGCCGCCGAGCGGGTTCTCCACGGTCAGCCCGGTGTCGTAGCCCCGCTTCTCGGCGGTCTCCAGCGCCGCCTCGGTGGTGCCGCCGCGGCGCACGTCCACGGCGAAGGCGGCGAGGGCGGGGTCGTGCTCGGCCAGCGCCTTCGCCAGCGGATGCTCGGGGGCGATGGCGACGAACGCGGCGCCGCGCAGGGTGTCGGGGCGGGTGGTGTAGACCTCGATGGCGCCGGTCCCGTGGACCGGCTCGGACATCGGGAACCGCATCTCCAGCCCGCGGGAGCGGCCGATCCAGTTCTCCTGCATCAGCCGCACCTTGTCGGGCCACTTGTCGAGGCTCTCCAGCCCCTCCAGCAGCTCGTCGGCCATGGACGAGATCGCGAAGGCCCACTGGGTCAGCTCGCGCCGCTCCACCTCGGCGCCCGAGCGCCAGCCGCGCCCGTCGATCACCTGCTCGTTGGCGAGCACGGTCATGTCCACCGGGTCCCAGTTCACCACCGCCGGCTTGCGGTAGACGAGGCCCGCTTCCAGCATGTCGAGGAACAGCGCCTGCTGCTGGCCGTAGTATTCCGGGTCGCAGGTGTTGAAGGTGCGCGTCCAGTCGTGGGTGAATCCCAGCGGCTTTAACTGCGCGGTCATGTCGGCGATGTTCGCGTAGGTCCACTCCTTGGGGTGGATGCCCCGGTCCATGGCCGCGTTCTCGGCCGCCAGCCCGAAGGCGTCGAAGCCCATCGGGTGCAGCACCGAGAAGCCCCGGGCCATGCGGTAGCGCGCGACGAGGTCGCCCATCGTGTAGTTGCGCACGTGGCCGATGTGGATGCGCCCCGACGGGTAGGGGAACATCTCGAGCACGTAGCACTTGGGGCGGTCCGAGACCTCGGCGCGGAACAGCCCCGCCTCGTCCCAGGCGCGCTGCCACTTCGGCTCGAGGGTCTTGGTGTCGTAGTCCATGGGGTCGGCTCCGGGCGGCCCTTCCGCGGGGCGGGGGCCGATGAGGGGTCTAGAGGCGGCTGTCGCGGATGCGCAGCTGGCGGGCGCGGGTGAGGATCGCGTTCTCGATCTCGCGCAGGGTCCCGCGGTCCACGGCGCCCGAGCGGGTGCGCATGGAGAGCTTCAACGAGCGGGCGTCGAGCGCGGGGTCCTGGATCAGCACCGTGGCGGCGTAGGCACGGCCACCGCCGGGGGGCGTGCCGTAGCCGAACTCGATCACGCCGCCGAAGGGGTCGGCCTGCCGGACGGGCAGGAAGCCCAGCACGTCGAGCGTGGCGGCCCAGAGGTAGCGGTTCACCTCCAGCGTGACGTTCGGGTCGTCGCGGTTCTCGAACAGGTCGAACACCGAGGAGCGGCGGCTGGCCGCGGGCGTGCCGGCGGCCTCCGCCGCGGCGCGCTGGCCCAGCCGGAACGGCCCCACCGTGTCGCAGCCCGCAAGCGCCACCGCGGACGCGAGCACCGAGAGCCGTGCCGCCTTCGCCAGAGTGCCGGTGGATGCCATCGTCCGCGCTCCTTCGCGCCCGTGGGAATTGGCGCTTTGCCTATAGGGCGGGCGCGGCGGTGCCAAGCGGCCCTTTCTCGCGCGCGGCAGGCGCGCGGCGGGGCCCCGGCCGGCCCGTGGGGGCGGTGTGGCAAGACTGCACCAAGGCCCGGGCCATCATGGGCGGGCCGGCGGGGCTTTCTTGCGAGGCCACCGCAGATGGCCGAAACGACCACCACGCCCAACGCGATTCCCGTGGTGGGGATATCCTTAAGACCTGAGGGAAACCATATGAAGAACGTTCTCTTCGCCTCGACCGCGCTCGTCGCCTTCGCCGGCGTCGCCTCGGCCGACATCACGCTGTCCGGCTCCGCCGAGATGGGCCTGTTCGACAACGACGCTCCCGGCACCGACCTGCAGTTCCACACCGACGTCGACGTGACCTTCACGATGACCGGCGAGACCGACGGCGGCCTGGCCTTCGGTACCTCGGTCGACATCGATGAAGTGACCGCCGACCGGGGCAGCCTGTCGAACGTGAACGTCACCCCCGTCGACCAGAACCGCAACACGCTGGTCGACTTCGCCGACACGTTCTCGCTGGACGACGCCACCGTAAACTTCGTGGACGACGCCACCGGCAACGACGCCGAAGACGGCGGCGTGTCGATCTTCCTGTCGGGCGCCTTCGGCACCCTGACCATGGGCGACACCGACGGCGGCTTCGACTGGGGCCTCACCGAGGTCGCGTTCAACTCCGGCTCGATCGCCGACGACGAGACCGAGCACGCTGGCTACTCGGGCAACTCGGGCCTCGACGGCCTCTATGACGGTCAGATCCTGCGCTACGACTTCTCGGCCGGTGCCTTCGGGGTCGCTGCCTCGATCGAGCTCGACGACTCGGCGGCCGACAACGACGCGATCTACGGTCTCGGCCTGCGCTACGACCTGACCCTCGGCGCCACCACCGTCGGCCTGGGCTTCGGCTACCAGACCGTCGACATGGGTCCGGGTATGGAGCGCGAGATCTACGGCATCTCGGCCAACACCACCCTGATGGACAACTTCACCGTCGGCGTGAACTACTCCGAGCTCGACTCCACCACCGCCGGCGTTTCGACCGACACCGAGCACCTCGGCCTCGGCGTGGGCTACAACTCGGGCCCGATCTCGCTTTCGGCCAACTACGGTGAGTTCGACTCCGCTGGCGTCGATGTCGACGGCTTCGGCCTGTCGGCTGGGTTCGACCTCGGCGGTGGCGCCTCGGTCGTGGCCGGCTACGGCTACAGCGACGACGGCGCGGGCGGTTCCCGTGCGGGCGACGAAGACCGCTACTCGCTGGGCTTCCAGTTCAGCTTCTGATCCCACCGGATCACGACGCAGGGGAGCGGGCCTTCGGGCCCGCTCCTTTCGTTTCGGGGCCCTTGCATCCACCCCCGCGCCGCGCTTCCCATGCGCCCATGACCCTGCCCAGCATCACCGAGCGCCTGCGCGCCGCCTGCGAGCGCCACGGCCGCTCGCCCGCCGAGGTCGCCCTCGTCGCCGTCTCCAAGGTCCAGCCGCCCGAACGCGTCGAGGCCGTGCTGCATGCCGGCCACCGCTGCTTCGGCGAGAACCGCGTGCAGGAGGCCCAAGGCAAGTGGCCCGCATGGAAGGAGGCCTTCCCGGGCGTGGAGCTGCACCTGATCGGCCCGCTCCAATCCAACAAGGTGCGCGCGGCGGTGGGGCTCTTCGACGCGATCCACACCGTGGACTCGGCGAAGCTCGCCCGGCGCATTGCCGACATCGCGCAGCAGGAGGGCCGCTGCCCGCGCCTCTTCGTGCAGGTCAACACCGGCGAGGAGCCGCAGAAGGCCGGCGTGCCCCCCACCGAGGCCGACGCGCTGGTGCGCGAGGTGCGCGCCCTCGACCTGCCGCTCGCGGGGCTGATGTGCATCCCGCCCGAGCACGAGACGCCCTCGCTGCACTTCGCGCTGCTGGCGAAGATCGCGGCGCGCAACGGGCTGGCGGGGCTGTCGATGGGGATGTCGGCGGACTTCGAGGAGGCCATCGCCCACGGCGCGACGCACGTGCGGGTCGGGTCGGCGATCTTCGGGGAGCGGACGCGGGCGGAGACCTGAGGAGCGAGGGGCCAGCCCCTCCCGCTCCCCGGAGTATTTCCGCCAGGATGAAGGGGGCTCAGGCCAGCGCTTCGGGCACCACGATCGGAGTGCCCGGGGGGGCGTGGCGGGCGAGCCATCGGAGGTCTTCGGGCGCGAAGGCGATGCAGCCCTCGGTGGGATGGCCGGGGCGGCGCCAGCGGTGGAGGAAGATGGCGCTGCCGCGGCCCGGCAGGGCATCCGCATTCCAGTCCGTCAGCAGTACGAGGTCGTAGAGCGGGTCGGCCCGGCGCAGGCGCTCGGCCGAGGCGGCGAGGGGCGCGCGGGCGGGGCGGTTGTAGAGCGGATGGGCGGGGTCGTCGCACCACAGGTCGCGCGGACCGATGGGCCGCGCCCAGAGCGCGGGTCGGGCCATGCGGTCGGGGCGCCACAGGAGGCCGGTGACGCGCAGTGTGCCGGCGGGCGTGCCCATGTCGCCCTCGCGCTTAACGCGCACCACGCCGCCCCGCCCGATCGCGCAGGGAAGCACGCGGCCCTGGAACCGCAGGCCGGCGGGCGTGAGCACCATCGCGTCCCTCATTCCAGATGCCCCGACTTGGCGCGCTTCACATCGAGATAGGCCGCGTTGTCGGCGCCGCGTCCGACGTGCAGCGGCACCCGCTCCGTCACCTCGACGCCTTGCGCGCGCATCATCTCGATCTTGCGAGGGTTGTTGGTCATCAGCCGGATGCGCCGGATCCCGAGCCGCTCCAGCAGGGCCGCGCCGAGGCGGAAGTCGCGCTCGTCGTCCTCGAAGCCCAGGCGGTGGTTGGCCTCCACGGTGTCGAAGCCCTGGTCCTGCAGGTCGTAGGCCCGCATCTTGTTGGCCAGCCCGATCCCCCGCCCCTCCTGGTTGAGGTAGAGCACCACGCCCCCCTCCCGGATCGCCGCGAGGGCGGCGTGGAGCTGGGGGCCGCAGTCGCACTTGAGCGAGCCCAGCACGTCGCCCGTGAAGCAGGCGGAGTGGAGCCGCACCAGCACGGGCGCGCTCCGGTCCACGGTGCCCGCCTCGACGGCGTAGTGCTCCTCGCCCCCCAGCCCCTCGCGGAACACGTGGAGGCGGCCCGCCCCGGCCAGCGCCATGGGAAGGCGGGCGGCGGCCACGGGGGCGGGGGCGCCGGGGGTCGGTGCGCCGTCCAGCACGGTCACGCCGGGGGGCGGCGGGGCGAGCACGCCCACCACCGCCGGCAGCAGCTGCGCCGCCTTGGCCAGCGTCAGCCCCGTGCGCCACGGCGCAGGGTCCGCATCGCGATCCGCGCGCAGCGGACCCTTGAGCGGCGCGCGCAGATCGTCGGCCGGGTCGGCCACGGCGCGCAACCAGGCGGCGTCGGCACCCTCGGGCACCTCCAGAAGAGCGAGGTCGCCGCCGTAGGCCGCGACCTTCAGCGTCGCCGCCCGCCTCCCCGTCACCGCCATGCGCAGCGGCCCCAGCGCGCGCATCGCTGCGAGGCGCCCGGCCCCCAGCGTCTCGGCTGCGCCCAGCACCACGCCACCCGCGGCCACGGGCAGGCCGATGCGCAGGTCGGCCCGCGCGCGGGCCGCGAGCTCGTCCCCGTCGGGGCCGAGGGAGGTGCCTTCGTGAAACAATCGCCGCTCCCGATGCCCCGCCACGGGGCCGCGGGGCCTCCATATGAAACATCGCGCCGCTTGGCGACACGAGGGCGTGAACCCTTCGTGAAAGCCGCGCGTTCCGCCTTTGATCGAAGGGGTATCGACGCCATCCTTCACAGCGAAGAGGAGGAACCCGATGGCCAACCTCAAGAAGATCCTGCTGATCGACGACGACGACGACCTGCGCGACGCGTTGGCCGAGCAGCTGATGATGACCGAGGAGTTCGACGTGTTCGAGGGCGACTCGGGCGCCGCCGGCATGAGCCGCGTGAAGGAGCAGATCTACGATCTCGTGGTGCTCGACGTCGGCCTGCCCGACACCGACGGGCGCGAGCTCTGCCGCCTGATGCGCAAGCAGGGCGTGAAGTGCCCGATCGTGATGCTGACGGGGCACGACAGCGACAGCGACACCATCCTCGGGCTCGACGCGGGCGCGAACGACTACATCGCCAAGCCCTTCCGCTTCCCGGTGCTGCTCGCGCGCATCCGCGCTCAGCTGCGCCAGCACGAGCAGTCCGAGGACGCGGTGTTCACCGTGGGGCCCTACACGTTCCGGCCCTCGATCAAGACCCTGATCACCGAGGACGAGCGCAAGATCCGCCTCACCGAGAAGGAGACGAACATCCTCAAGTTCCTCCTGCGCGCCTCGGACGGCACGGTGCCGCGCGACGTGCTCCTGCACGAGGTCTGGGGCTACAACGCGGGCGTCACCACCCACACGCTCGAGACGCACATCTACCGCCTGCGCCAGAAGATCGAGCCCGACCCGTCGAACGCGCGCCTGCTGGTGACCGAGAGCGGGGGCTACCGGCTGGTGGCGTGACGCTTCGGCCACGGGGGAGCGGCTTCGACGGGAAATGCCGCGAAGGTGCCGTAGGGGAACCGGGCCGTCCGTGCTAGGGTGGTCGCAGCCGCGCGGTCGCGGCGACTACGACCGCACCTCCCTGTTGGACTCGGCCGGGCCCTCGGTCCGGCCGTTTTTTTCGGGCCCTCCCCCCATCCGCCGCCGCTGGGCCAGCGAGAAGATGCCCGTCGACGTCCGCAGGAGGCCCACGACCCGCCCGCGCCCCTCGCGCGGGACCGGCGCGCGGGCGATCATCTGCGCCACCGTCAGCACCGCCATCGCCCCGTGTACCGCGGAGGTGTAGCCGAACAGCGCCTGCGGGCCAAAGGCCTCGACCAGCGCCGCCGCGCCGAGGGGGCCGAAGATGGCGCCCACCGAATAGACGAAGATCAGCCCCGTGGAGATGCCCACGAAGTCCGCGTCCGCGCCCGCCCGGTCGTTGGCCTGCGCTGCGGCCAGCGAGTAGAGCGGAAGCGCGAAGGCCCCGAAGGCGAAGGCGCCGCCATAGACGGCGGCGGGGGCGTGGGCGGCGTTCAGCCACAGCCCCGCCAGCACCGCGCCCGAGGTGGCGATCAGCAACGCCCAGCGCCGGTCCACCCGGTCCGACAGGGTGCCGAGGGGCAGTTGCAGCACGGCGCCGCCGACGATGCCCGCGTTCATGAACAGCGCCACCTGCGCGGTGTCGAAGCCCAGCTCCACCCCATACAGCGGGCCGATCAGGCGGAACGCGGACGTGGTCAGCCCGATCGACAGCGCGCCGAGGGCCGCCACGGGCGACAGGCGCCACAGCAGCATCGGCTCGAAGCGGAAGCGCTCGGGCGGCACGGGGCGCGAGGCGTTCGTCAGCGCCACGGGCAGGAGAGACAGCGCGAAGAGGATCGCGGTGACGGCGAAGATCTCGAAGCCCGCGACGCCGAAGACGGGCAGGAGGAACTGGCCGCCGGTCACGGCCGAGAGGTCCACGATGCGGTAGATCGACAGCACCCGCCCCCGCTCGCCCCGCCCCGCGGCGCCGTTGAGCCAGCTCTCGACCACCACGAAGAGGCCCGAGAAGCAGAACCCCATCACCGCGCGCACGGCCGCCCAGACCCAGGGGTCCACGGCCAGCACCAGGAGCAGCGTGCCCACCCCCGCCACCGAGGCGAGGGCCGCGAAGACGCGCACGTGCCCCACGGCGCGGATCAGCGGCGGCACCGCGAAGCAGGCCCCGAGGAAGCCCGCGAAGTAGGCCGCTCCGATCAGGCCCACGGCGAGGGTCGAGAACCCCTCCTCGCCCGCGCGCAGGGCGACCAGCGTGCCCTGCAGCCCGTTGCCCCCCAACAGCAGCGCCGCGGCGAGCAGGAGCGGCACGAGCGCGCGGATGTTCGTGGTCATGACCCTGTCCCTTCCCGGCCCGCCTGCGCGCGCGGGCGCGCCGGGGCAAGGGGCGGGCGGCGCAACGGCGCCCTACCCCCGCAGGAGCCGCAGCCCCTGGGTCACGTCGGCGCGCACCGCCAGCCGCAGCCCCGGCTCGTCGCCCGCGCGCAGGGCGGCCACGATGAGACGGTGGTTCTTGGGCAGCTCCGTGCGCCGCAGCCGCCCGTAGAGCGCGCGCATGGTGGGGCCGAGCTGCAGCCACACCGTCTCGGCCATGGCCAGCATCGCGGGGGCCTGGGCGCGCAGGTAGAGCGTGCGGTGGAACTCGAGGTTGGTGCGGATGTAGCCCGAGGCGTCGTGCTTCGCGATCTGCTCGGCGATGGCGACGTTGGTGGCCTCCAGCCGCTCGATCAGCGCCATGTGCGCGCGCGGCAGGGCGCGGGCGGACAGCTCCGGCTCGAGGAGGGCGCGCAAGGAGGCCAGCTCCTCGATGCGCTCCGTGGAGAGCGCGGGCGTGGTGACCCGCCCCGAGGCCGACAGCGACAGCGCGCCCTCGGCCACGAGCCGGCGCAGGGCCTCGCGCACGGGGGTCATGGACACGCCGTAGTCGCGGCCAATACCCCGCAGGGTCATCGCGGCGCCGGGCGCAAGCTCGCCGTGCATGATGCGCGAGCGCAGGGAGCGGTAGAGCCGGTCGTGCGCGGCGCCAGCGCCCTCGGGAAGCGGGTTGAGCAGCATGGGGGCGACTGTCCCCCCACCCCCCCGCCGGATCAAGCCCCCCGTGGGGGGGCTCAGGCGAAGCGCACCGCGTGGAGCGCCGCGCCCTCGCGGCGCAGCCAGGCGCGGCGGGGGGCGTAGTCGGGCATGAGGCGGGCCACGCAGGCCCAGAACCGCTCGGAGTGGTCCATGTGGGCGAGGTGCGCGACCTCGTGGGCGGCCACGTAGTCCAGCACCTCCTCAGGCGCCATGGCGAGGCGCCACGAGTACATCAGGTCGCCGCGCCCCGAGCACGAGCCCCAGCGCGAGCGCGTATCGCGCAAGGTGATGCGCCCGAAGGGACGGCCCAGCGCCTCGGCGTGGGTCTCGGTGGCGGCCACGAGCCGGGTGCGGGCCATCTCCTTAAGCAAGGTGGCCACCCGGCGCCCCGCGTGGCCGTCGTCTGGCACCGCGATCGCCGTGCCGGTCCAGCGTGCCGCGCGGCCCCCACCGGCCACCACCGGCACCTCGCGCCCCGCGACGGGCAGCGTGGTCCCCACCGCGACGGTGCGCGCGGCGGGCACGGCGGCGACGTGGCGGGCGATCCAGGCGGCGTGGCCTTCCGCGAAGGCGCGGGCGTCGGCGAGGGCCGCGCGCGGCGGCAGGGTCAGCGTCACGGCGCCGCCCACGCGGCCCACCCGCAGCGTCATGCGCCGGGCGCGGGCCGAGCGGCGCAACCGGACCGGCGTGCCGGCGACCTCGAACGCGTCCATCCCGCACCCTCCGCGCGCCGGGGCGGCGGGCCTTGCCAGCCCCGCGCCCCTGTGGCATCCGACCCCATTCCCCAAAGGCCCGAACAGCCCGGAGACCCGACATGCCCAAGGAAGAATGGGGCGTCAAGCGCGTCTGCCCGACCACCGGAAAGCGCTTCTACGACCTCAACCGCGACCCGGTCGTCTCGCCCTACACGGGCGACGTCGTGCCGGTGGAGACGAACACCAAGACCCGCGTGCTGGTGGCCGACAAGGCCGACGCCGACGCCAAGGACGAGAAGGAGGGCGACGATCTCCTGCTCGACGACGACGAGGACGTGCTCGAGGAGGACGATGTCGCGGCGGACGACGACGACGATGTGCTCGACGACGACGACGAGGGCGACACCGTGAGCCTCGACGAGATCGGCGGCGACGTCGCCGAGACCGACGACGACGACTGACTCAGCCGGGCGGGGCGCGGGGGCCGATTTCACCCTTGCGCCCCGCCCGCCGGGCGCTTAGACGGCGCCTCGTTGGGGCCATAGCTCAGTTGGTAGAGCGCTTGCATGGCATGCAAGAGGTCAGGGGTTCGACTCCCCTTGGCTCCACCACCCCACCCTCCGCGCGTTTCGGGTCGCTCGCCGCGACCGCACGCCGTGCTGCCGGCACGGGCCTCGCCCGCTCCGGTGGGGACCGGCCCGCTTCGCCGTGGACGGCCGGCCGCGGTGCCGCGCTGGTGCCCTCCGGGCCGCCTGCGCGCCTAGTCCTGCGCCGCCGCAAAGCGCATCGCCGCGCCGTTCACGCAGTGGAGCATCGGACGCCCCACGGTGAGGATGTGGCCGATGTGGCTGCCGCAGCGGCGGCAGTGGACTTCGGTGGCCGACAGCGTGTCGATCAGCGCCTGCTCCTCGGGCGTGGGCACGTCGCCCGCGATCCGCGCGCCGGCGCCGCCCGGCCCCGAGGGGTCGATCGACATCAGCAACGCATTCGGGATGGACTGGCGGAAGAACACCCAGCCCTTGTCGATGGGCGCCTTCCAGCGGCTCTCGTAGAGCGGCAGGTCGCAGCCGCGGCAGTGGTAGGCGCCGTCCAGCATGATGTTCCGCAGCGGCGAGGAGTTGGGTGGCTCGGTCGCGCCCTCGCGCAGGACCTGGTAGACGCCGTCGTCGCCGAGGTGCGCCCGCCATTCGGCCTCGCCGCGCTGAACCTCGTAGGCGAAGCCGTCGCCGGTCCCCGTGGCCGCCCGCGCCGCGGGCGCGCCGAGCAGCGCCGCCGCCGCCGCGGCGGTGCCGCCCAGGAGGCCGCGCCGGTTCGGATGATCGCGCATGATCGCTCTCCTGTTCCTTGAATTCCTCTCGGCAGACTAGCGCATTCCGCCCCCCGGTGCAGGGGGGGGAACGTCCTCGGCCGGCCACGATCGCGCGACCGGGGGCGCGGGGGCCGCTCCGCCTGCGTCCTTTCGCAAGGGCGCGGACGCTCCGGGGGCCGTTGCCGCCGTTCCGCCCCGCCCCTAGGGTCCGCAAGCCGGCCACGAGGAGACGCGAGCCATGACGCCCGAACGCCCCGGAGGCCCCGCGCGGCGGGGCGGCTGCCCGTGATCGAATGCTGGCGCTGGTTCGGCCCGAACGATGCCGTGACCCTGGGGGACGTGCGCCAGACCGGCGCCACCGGCATCGTCACCGCCCTCCACCACGTCGCCCCCGGCCAGCCGTGGGAGCGGAGCGAGGTCGCCGCCCGCCGCCGGATGATCGAGGAGGCGGGGCTGCGCTGGGAGGTGGTCGAGAGCCTGCCCGTCTCCGAGGCGGTCAAGACCGCCGCGCCCGAGCGCGAGGCCCATCTCGACGCCTACCGCCGCTCGCTCGCCGCGCTCGCCGCCGAGGGCATCCGCACGGTCTGCTACAACTTCATGCCGGTGCTGGACTGGACCCGGACGGACCTCGGCTGGCCCCGCCCCTCGGGCGCCACCGCCCTGCGCTTCGACCTCGCCGACTTCGCCGCCTGGGACCGGCAGGTGCTCGGCCGCGCGTCGGACGACTACGCGGACGCCGTCGCCGAGGAGGCGGACCGCCGCGCCGCCGGGTGGACGGACGCGGACCGCGCGCGCCTCACCGAGACCATCCTCGCCGGCCTGCCCGGCTCCGAGGAGCACTGGACGCCCGAGACCTTCCGCGGCGCCCTCGCCCGCTACGAGGGCATCGACGCGGGCGCCTTGCGCGCAAACCTCCGCGCCTTCCTCGACGCGGTGGTGCCCGAGGCCGAGCGCCTCGGCATCGCGCTGTGCGCCCATCCCGACGACCCGCCCTGGCCGCTCTTCGGCCTGCCGCGCATCCTGTCCACCGAGGAGGACTACCGCGCCCTCGTCGCCGCCCATCCGTCGCCCAGCAACGGCATCACCTTCTGCACCGGCTCGCTGGGCGCGCGGGGCGACGTGGACCTGCCGGGCATGGCCACCCGCCTCGGGCCCCACGTCCGCTTCGCCCACCTGCGCAACGTGCGGCGCGAGGACGACACCGTGCCCGGCTCGTTCTTCGAGGACGACCACCTCGGCGGCTCCACCGACATGGTGGCCGTGGTGCGCGCGCTGCTGGCCGAGGAGGGGCGCCGCGCCGCGGGCGGGCACGGGGGCGCGATCCATATGCGGCCCGACCACGGGCAGCGCCTGCTCACCGACCACGGCGCCCGCAGCGCGCCGGGCTACCCGGCCGTGGGCCGCCTGCGTGGGCTGGCGGAGCTGCGCGGCGTGATGGCGGCGCTGCGGTGAGGGTCGTCCACCTGGGCTTCGGCGCCTTCCACCGGGCGCATCAGGCGGCCTACACCCAGGAGGCGGGCGAAGGCTGGCACGTCGAGGCGGTCGCCATGCGCGATCCGAAGCCCGCGGCGGCCCATGCGGCGGCGGGCCTTGCCTACGGGCTGGTGATCCGCGCGCCGGGCGGTCCGGAGGTGCAGCGCATCGACGCCGTTTCCTGCGTCCACGCCCTGCCGGGGCGCGGCGCCGAGGTGGCCGCGCTGATGGCCGATGCGGGCACCCACGTCGTGACCCTGACCGTGACCGAGAAGGGCTACGGCATCGACCGCGTCACGGGCGGGCTGGACGCGGAGGCCCCCCGCGTCGCCGCCGACCTCGCCGCCCCGCGGGCGCCCGAGGGCGTCACCGGCCTCGTCGTCGAGGCCGCCCGCCTGCGCCGCGCCACCGGCCTGCCGGGGCTGACGCTGCTGAGCTGCGACAACCTCCACGCCAACGGCGCCCTGCTCGCCCGCGCGGTGGACGACCACGCGCGCCGCCTCGACCCAAGCCTCGCGGGGTGGATCGCGGAGACGTTCACCTTCCCCTCCTCCATGGTGGACCGCATCACCCCCGCCGCCGGCGACGACGCCCGCGCGCTGGCGGCTGAGTCCCTGGGCCGCCCCGACCCGCTCGCCACCGAGACCGAGCCGTTCCGCCAGTGGGTGATCGAGGACCGGTTCGGAGGCCCCCGCCCCCCGTGGGAGCGGGCGGGCGCCGAGCTGGTCGCCGACGTGGCGCCCTTCGAGGCCATGAAGCTGCGGATGCTCAACGGGGCGCATTCGCTCGTCGCCTATGCGGGACTCGATGCGGGACACGAGTGCGTGCGCGACGTGATGGCCTCGCCCCTCGCCGCTCTGGTGGAGCGGCACATGGCGGCTGCGGCGCGCACCCTGCCCGCGGGGCTGGACACGGACGCCTACGCCCGCGCCCTCCTGGAGCGGTTCCGCAACCCGGCCATCGCCCACCGCTGCGCCCAGATCGCCGCCGACGGCAGCCAGAAGTTGCCCCAGCGCATCTTCGAGCCGGCGCGGGAGACACTGGAGGCCGGAGGCGACGGGGCGACCTTCGCCGAGGCCTGCGCCCTGTGGATCCGCCACATGGCCACCGACGCCCTGAGCGATCCGATGGCGGACGCGTTGCGCGCGGTGGTCGCAGCCCCCGACCCCGTCGCCGCGCTCGCCGCCGTGCCGGGGATGGACCCTGCCCTCTTCGCCCGCGCGGACTGGCGCGCCGCGGTGCGGGCGGCGCTCTGACGGCATTCGGGAGCTGGCGGGCCCAGAAGGACTCGAACCCTCAACCTGCCGATTAGAAGTCGGCTGCTCTATCCAGTTGAGCTATGGGCCCGCGCCCCGGCGGTGTGCCCCGGCCCGGGCGGCGCGCGCAAGACCCCGCCGTCGCGGCAGCGGGCCTTTCCGTCCGCCCGCCCGCCGCTACGTCCCCTGGGGACCGCGACCTCGGAGGACGCCCATATGATCGAGACCACCCTCACCATCAACGGCCAGGAGCACCGGCTCCGCGCCGATCCGCGTACCACGCTGCTCGATGCCTTGCGCAACCACCTCGGGCTGACCGGGTCCAAGAAGGGCTGCGACCACGGCCAGTGCGGGGCCTGCACGGTGATCGCGGACGGGCGGCGCATCAACGCCTGCCTCAGCCTCGTCTGCATGATGGACGGGGTCGAGATCACCACCGTCGAAGGATTGGGCGAGCCGGGCCGCCTGTCGCCCCTGCAGGATGCCTTCGTGCGCCACGACGGCTACCAGTGCGGCTACTGCACGCCGGGGCAGATCTGCTCGGCTACGGCGATGCTGGACGAGGTGCGCGCGGGCTGGCCCTCGGTGGTCACCGAGGACCTGGAGGGCGGCGCTGCGCTCACGACGGAGGAGATCGGCGAGCGCATGTCCGGCAACCTCTGCCGCTGCGCCGCCTACCCCAACATCGTCGACGCCATCCGCGACGTGGCCGGCGCGAAGGAGGCCGCGGAATGAGGACCTTCGCGTACGAGCGCGCCGGCACCGTCGCCGAGGCCGTCGGCAAGACCCGGTTCATCGCCGGGGGCACCAACCTGCTGGACCTGATGAAGCTGGGCGTCGAGACGCCGGAGCGGCTGGTCGACGTCACCCGCCTCGACCTGCGGGGCATCGAGGATCACCGGGGCGGCCTGCGCATCGGCGCGCTGGTCCCCAACAGCGACCTCGCCGCCGACGCCCGCGTGCGGCGCGACTACCCCGTGCTGGCGCGTGCCCTGCTGGCGGGCGCGAGTGGCCAGCTCCGCAACATGGCCACCACCGGGGGCAACCTGCTCCAGCGCACGCGCTGCTACTACTTCCAGGACGTCGCCTCGCCCTGCAACAAGCGCGAGCCCGGCTCGGGCTGCGCCGCGATCGGGGGCGCCACGCGGCTCCACGCCATCCTCGGGGCCTCGGAGCACTGCATCGCCACGCACCCCTCGGACATGGCCGTGGCCATGCAGGCGCTGGACGCCTCCGTCGAGGTGGAGGGCCCCGGCGGCACACGCACGATTCCGATCCGCGACTTCCACCGCCTGCCGGGCGACACGCCCCACGTGGAGACCGAGCTGCGCGAGGGCGAGCTGATCGTCGCCGTGACGCTGCCCCCGCCCCCGCCGGGTCGGCAGACCTACCGCAAGGTGCGCGACCGCGCCTCCTACGCCTTCGCGCTGGTCTCCGTGGCGGGCATCGTCGCCGTGAAGGACGGACGCATCGCCCAAGCCGCGCTGGCCTTCGGGGGCGTGGCACACAAGCCGTGGCGCGATCCGGAGGTCGAGGCGATGCTCGCCGGCCGCGAGCCGACCTCCGAGACCTTCGACGCCGCCGCCGACCTCCTCCTGCGCGACGCCCGCGGGCAGGGCGGCAACGACTTCAAGATCCCCCTCTTCCGGCGCACCCTGCGCGCCGTCCTCCGGGAGCTCACGCAATGACCGTGCACCACAAGATGGACGCGCCCGACCGCGCGAACCGCCTCGACGACATGGCGCAGGGCGTGCTCGGCACGCCCATGGACCGCCCCGACGGACCGCTGAAGGTCTCCGGCAAGGCGCCTTACGCCCACGAGGTCCAGCCCGAGGGCATGCTCCACGGCTACTTCGTGCGCGCGGACCGCATCGGCCGCGTGGCCGACATGGACGACGCCGAGGCCCGCGCCATGGCAGGCGTGCGCGGCGTGTTCCTGGGCGGGCGCCTCGCGCGCAATCCCTGCCAGGGTACCGCCGACGAGGCCCCGGTTCAGCCCGACCGCGATGTTTACTACGTGGGCCAGCCCGTCGCCCTCGCCGTGGCCGAGACCTTCGAGGCCGCCCGTGCCGCGGCCGCCGCCGTGCGCCTGCGGATCGAGGACGCCGACCGCGCCCCTGTCCATCCCGAGAGCTACGAGACCCCCGACGCCAAGCAGTCCAGCCAGGGCGACCTGGAGGCGGCCATGGCGTCGGCGGCCCACACCGTGGACGCCGCGTTCACCACCCCCGGCCACAACTCCGCGGCCATGGAGCCGCACGCCACCATCGCCCAGTGGGACGGCGACCGACTGACGATCCGCGCCGCCTGCCAGATGCTGAACTACAACCGCAACGAGATCGCCGACGCGGTGGGCATCGACCCGGCCAACGTGCGCATCCTGTCGCCTTACGTCGGCGGCGGCTTCGGCTCGAAGCTCGGCATCGCCCCCGACGCCATCGGCGCGGCCGTGGCAGCGCGCGAGCTGGGCGCCCCGGTGGCCGTGGCGCTGACCCGCCAGCAGGTGTTCGAGGCGACCATGCGCCGCTCCGAGACCCGCCAGCGCATCCGCCTCGCCGCCGACGCCGAGGGGCGCCTCTCGGGCGTGGGCCACGAGGCCTGGGTCAGCAACCTGCCTGACGAGAGCTTCTCGGAGCCGGTGACGCAGGCGACGGCATTTACGTACCAAGGCGCCAACCGCGTGATCGGCCATCACATCGCCCGCATCAGCCGCACCTGCGCGGGCTCGGTGCGCGCGCCGGGGGAGGCCGTGGGCGTGGCCGCCTTCGAGATCGCGATGGACGAGCTGGCCGTGGCCGCCGGCGTCGACGCGGTCGAGCTGCGCCGCCGCAACGTGCCCGCCGAGGACCCCTCGCAGGGCATCCCCTTCTCGTCGAACATGCTGCGCGAGGCCCTCGACGATGGGGCGAAAAGCTTCGGCTGGGACGCCTCGATGCCCGCGCCCGCCTCGCGCCGCGAGGGCGAGTGGCTCATCGGCCAGGGCATGGCCTCCGCCGTGCGCGTCAACATGATCGGCGAGGCGAAGGCCCGCGTGACGCTCCACCCCGAGGGGCGCGCCGTGGTCGAGACCGACATGACCGACATCGGCACCGGAACCTACGCCATCCTGACCCAGCTTGCCGCCGAGATGCTGGGCCTCGACCCCCGCAACGTCGAGACTCGGCTGGGCGATTCGGAGTTCCCGCAGGGCCCCGGATCGGGCGGATCGTGGGGCGCGTCGTCCTCCGGCTCCTCGGTCTACCTCGCCTGCCGCGACCTGCGCACGCTGCTGGCCGCCAAGATGGACTGCACCGAGGAGGAGCTGACCCTCAAGGACGGGCGCGCGGTCGCCGGCAACCGCGCCGTGGCGCTGGCCGAGATCATGGACGGCCCCGTGGCCGGCGAGGGCCACATCGAGCCGGGCGAGACCGGCGACGCCGTGCGCCAGGCCACCTGGGGCGCCTACTTCTGCGAGGTGGGCGTGAACGCCGTGACCGGCGAGACCCGCGTGCGCCGGATGCACGGCAGCTTCGCCGCAGGGCGCATCCTGAACCCCAAGACCGCGCGATCGCAGTGCCTGGGCGGCATGACCTTCGGCATCGGCATGGCGCTGACCGAGGAGCTGATCCACGACCCCCGCGACGGGCACGTCGTCAACCGCGACCTCGCCGAGTACCACCTGCCGGTGAACCTCGACGTGCCGCAGATGACCGTGAACCTCCTGGAGGAGCGCGACCCCTGGGCCAACCCGATGCAGGCCAAGGGCATCGGCGAGCTGGGCATCTGCGGCTCGGCCGCCGCGGTGGTGAACGCCATCTATTCGGCAACCGGCGTGCGCGTCCGCGACCTTCCCGCGATGCTCGACAAGGTGCTGGCCGGGCTGCCCGAGGACGCGTGACGGCGGCGGGCGGGCGGCGTTGACTCCGCCCGCCCGCCCGCCGATCCTCGCCGCACTCCCCGCCGCACCGGAATCCCCATGTCCCACCCGCACGGTCCCGTGATCCTCTGCGTCGCGATCACCGGCTCGGTGCCGCAGAAGCGCGACAACCCCGCCGTGCCGATCACGGTGGCCGAGCAGATCGAGAGCACCAGGGAGGCCTTCGAGGCGGGCGCCAGCATCGCCCACTGCCACGTGCGCGAGGACGACGGCACGCCCACCTCCGACCCCGAGCGCTTCGCCCGGCTCAAGGAGGGCATCGAGCGCGCCTGCCCCGGCATGATCGTGCAGCTGAGCACGGGCGGTCGCTCGGGTGCGGGGCGCGAGCGGGGCGGCATGATCCCGCTGCGCCCCGACATGTGCTCGCTTTCGGTGGGGTCGAACAACTTCCCCACCCGCGTCTACGAGAACCCGCCCGACCTGGTGGACTGGTTGGCTACCGAGATGACGGCCCACGACGTCGTCCCGGAGATCGAGTGCTTCGACCTCAGCCACCTCTGGCAGGCCCACGCCCTCTGGCGCGCGGGGCGCCTGCCCACCGCGCCCGGCGCCTCGGACCCGGCGCGGCCGCCCTACTGCCAGTTCGTGTTGGGCGTGCGCAACGCACTTCCGGCCGCGCGCCACGCCTTCGACGCCATGCTCTCGGCGCACCGGCACCTGTTCGGTGCGGACGCGCCCTGGTGCGCGGCCGGCGTGGGGCGCCACCAGGCCGAGGTCGGCGACTGGGCGGCGGCCGAGGGTGGCCACGTTCGCACCGGGCTCGAGGACAACGTTCGGCTGGACCGCGAACGCCTCGCGCCCTCGAACGCGGCGCTGGTCCGGCGCGCCGCCGAGACCGCCGCGCGCCATGGCCGGCCCATCGCGACCCCCGCCGAGGCGCGCGCGATCCTGGGCCTGCGCGCCGCCTGACGCCCCGGGACGGCGCCCTCGGGCGGGGCCACCGGCCGCGCCCCCCGCCACGCTTGACGCAGCGATCCGATCCTTCCTAAGGTCAATTTCGAAATTTGCGCGCGTCACCTTGTTGCGTGCCGCGCGTACGGAAACGGGGCCAGCGCCCCGCGCAGGGAGCACCCATGACGCCGGAGAAAGTCCCCAACATGGAGACCTTTGCCCGGCTCAGCGGGGTGTCCCGCCCGACCGTGTCGAAGTACTTCCACGACCCCACCAGCGTGCGGGACTCCACGCGCGCGCGGATCGAGTCCGCGCTGGAGCGCTACGACTTCCGCCCCAACGTCTACGCGATGAACCAGAACCGGCGGCTCACCAAGATCGTGGGCATCGCGGTGCCGTTCCTGGCCGATCCGTTCTTCGCGGAGCTGGCGCGCAACATCGAGGCGCGGGTGATCGAGGCGGGGTTCTCGCCGCTGCTGTTCAGCGCCCACGGCGACCCGGCGATCGAGGCCGAGATCTTCGACAACCTCCGCTCGCTCAAGCCCGCGGGCGTGCTGCTCGCGCCCTTGGGGCGGACCTCGGACCGGGACGCGGTGGAGCGCTTCTGCCGCGAGGTTCCCACGGTGCTGTTCGACGCCAACATCGAGGGCCTCGGGGCGACCTTCGTGGGGTCCGACAACTTCCAGTCCGTTCCACTCATGGTTGACTATTTGTGCCGCACGGGCTCGCCGCCCTGCTTCTTCGAGATGCCCCCCGTGAACCCCAACGCCCGCAAGCGCCGCACGGCCTACGAGGAGGCCATGACGCGGCTCGGGCACGAGCCGCGGGTAGTGCGCGTGGAGGGCTCGGGGTGGGGATTCGAGGAGATCGGCTACTCGGGCGGCCTGCGCGCCTTCGAGGAGCGGCGATTCGAGACCGACACCGTGCTGTGCTCCAACGACCGCCTCGCCATCGGCCTCCTGGCGGCGGCCTACGAGAAGGGGCGCCGGGTGGGGCGCGGGTCGGGCGCGGCGCTGCGCGTGGCGGGCCACGACGACCACCCCTTCGCGCGCTTCACCACGCCCTCGCTGACCACGGTGGCGCAGGATTACACCGCGATCGCGAAGCGCAGCGTGGAGGCGCTGGTGGAGGCGGTCGAGAGCGGCGGCGCCCCCGGCGAGCGCGCCGAGGTGTCCTATCCCGGCCGGCTCATCATGCGCGCATCCGCTTGAACGCGCTTGCGGGGAATTGGTTCCCCTCAGAACTTGCCGCGGGTAAACATTTTGCGTTGACAGCCATGCGCCGGGCGTGATTTGGGTATGCGCACACGTCACGACTAGACCGTCCAGGGAGGACACCCATGAAACTCAAGCACGCGCTCTATGGAGCGACGGCGCTCACGCTCGTCGCCGGCTCGGCCCACGCCGACGCCCACGCCACGACCCTCACGATCGCCACCGTGAACAACGGCGACATGGTCCGCATGCAGGGCCTGACCGACGACTTCACCGCCGAGAACCCCGACATCACGCTCGAGTGGGTCACCCTCGAGGAGAACGTGCTGCGCCAGCGCGTCACCCAAGACATCGCCACCAACGGCGGCCAGTTCGACGTGATGACGATCGGCATGTACGAGACCCCGATCTGGGCCGCCCAGGGCTGGCTCGTGCCGCTCGACGACCTCGGCGAGGAGTACGACGCGGGCGACATCCTGCCCGCCATGCGTGCCGGCCTCTCCTACGAGGACACGCTCTACGCCGCGCCGTTCTACGGCGAGTCGTCGATGGTGATGTACCGCACCGACCTCTTCGAGGAGGCCGGCATCGAGATGCCGAAGCAGCCCACCTGGGAGTTCATCGCCGACGCCGCCCGCCAGCTGACCGACAAGGACGCCGAGCAGTACGGCATCTGCCTGCGCGGCAAGGCCGGCTGGGGCGAGAACATGGCGTTCATCACCACGGTCGCCAACTCGTTCGGCGCGCGCTGGTTCGACGAGGACTGGAACGCCCAGCTCGACAGCCCCGAGTGGAAGGAGGCCGTCACCTTCTACAACGACCTGATGACCGATGCCGGCCCTCCGGGCGCCGCGACCAACGGCTTCAACGAGAACCTGAACCTGTTCCAGCAGGGCAAGTGCGGCATGTGGATCGACGCCACCGTGGCGGCGTCCTTCGTGACCAACCCGGACGACTCGACCGTGGCCGACAAGGTCGGCTTCGCGCTCGCGCCGAACACCGGCAAGGGCAAGAACGCCAACTGGCTCTGGGCCTGGGCCCTCGGCATCCCCGCCGGCTCGGACTCGCCCGACGCGGCCAAGAAGTTCATCGCCTGGGCCACCTCGAAGGACTACATCGAGATGGTCGCCGAGAAGGAGGGCTGGGCCAACGTGCCGCCGGGTGCCCGCACCTCGCTCTACGAGAACCCCGAGTACCAGAAGGTGCCGTTCGCCGAGATGACCCTCGAGTCGATCAACATCGCGGACCCGGGCAACCCCACCGTGGACGACGTGCCCTACGTGGGCATCCAGTACGTCGCCATCCCCGAGTGGCAGGGCATCGGCACCACCGCCGGCCAAGAGTTCTCGGCCATGCTCGCGGGTCAGCAGTCCGTTGACGAGACTCTCGCGAAGGTTCAAGAAATGGTGAACGAGGAGATGGAGGCCGCGGGCTACCGCTGAGCCCTCGCTTCCCTCGACACCCGGGAGGGGCGCCCCGCGCGCCCTTCCCCCTCCGGTCCCCGCGCCACCGTCCGGCCGCACGCGGACCCGCCAATCCCAGAGGCGAACCCCGACATGGCTACACAGCATTCCCGATCCGCCGCCCGCATCATGATGGCGCCGGCCGTCACCCTGCTGCTCGGCTGGATGCTCGTCCCGCTGATCCTCACGCTCTACTTCTCGTTCGCGGACTACCGGCCGCTGCGGGGCGTGTTCGAGCCCTGGATCGGCTTCGACAACTACGTGCGCTTCTGGAACTCCTCGGCCTTCGTCGAGTCCGTGATCACCACGCTCGTGCTCGTGGGCTCGGTGCTCGTCATCACCGTCACCCTCGGCATCCTGCTCGCGATGCTCCTGAACGAGCCGATCTGGGGACAGGGTATCGTCCGCATCCTCGTGATCTCGCCCTTCTTCGTGATGCCCACCGTCTCCGCGCTGGTGTGGAAGAACATGATGATGGACCCCGTGAACGGGGTGTTCAGTCACGTGTTCCGCTTCTTCGGGGCCTCGCCACACGACTGGCTGGTCGAGACGCCGCTCCTGTCGATCATCATCATCGTCGCCTGGCAGTGGCTGCCCTTCGCGACGCTCATCCTCCTCACCGCGATCCAGTCGCTGGACAGCGAGCAGCTCGAGGCCGCCGAGATCGACGGCGCCCCGCCGCTCAAGCGCTTCTGGTTCCTCATCCTGCCCCACCTCGGCCGCGCCATCACGATCGTGGTGCTGATCCAGACCATCTTCCTGCTCTCGATCTTCGCCGAGATCTTCGTGACCACCCAAGGCTCGTTCGGCACCCGCACCCTGGCCTACCTCGTGTTCCAGCGCGTTCTCGAGAGCCAGAACGTCGGGCTCGGCTCCGCCGGCGGCATCTACGCCGTCATCCTCGCCAACATCGTCGCGATCTTCCTGATGCGGATCGTCGGCAAGAACCTCGACGCCTGAGGAGGGACGAACATGGCCCGCGCCGTCACACCCCGCCGCAAGGCATTCTCCACCGCAGCCGCCTGGACGATCGGGCTCCTGCTCTTCTTCCCGATCCTCTGGACCATCCTCACCTCGTTCAAGACCGAGGCCGAGGCCATCGCCTCGCCCCCCTCGTTCCTGTTCTTCGACTGGACCACCGAGAACTACGGCGTGGTGCAGGAGCGCTCGAACTACATGCGCTTCCTGTGGAACTCGGTGATCATCGCCGGCGGCTCCACGATCCTCGGCATCATCGTCGCCGTGCCCGCCGCCTGGTCCATGGCCTTCGTGCCCTCGGCGCGGACCAAGGACATCCTGCTGTGGATGCTCTCCACCAAGATGCTCCCGGCGGTCGGCGTGCTCTACCCGATCTACCTGATCTTCATCGAGCTGGGGATCCTCGACACCCGCATCGGCCTCGTGGTCGTCCTGATGCTGATCAACCTGCCGATCATCGTCTGGATGCTCTACACCTACTTCCGCGAGATCCCCGGCGAGATCCTGGAGGCCGCGCGCATGGACGGCGCCGCCCTCTGGCAGGAGATCACCTCCGTGCTCGCCCCCATGGCCGTGCCCGGCATCGCCTCGACGCTGCTGCTCAACTTCATCCTGGCGTGGAACGAGGCGTTCTGGACCCTCAACCTCACCGCGGCCACGGCCGCGCCGCTCACCGCCTTCATCGCCAGCTACTCCAGCCCCGAGGGCCTGTTCTTCGCCAAGCTCTCCGCCGCGTCCACCATGGCCATCGCGCCGATCCTGATCCTCGGCTGGTTCAGCCAGAAGCAACTCGTGCGCGGCCTCACCTTCGGCGCCGTCAAGTAAGGAGACCAACAGATGGGTCGCATCCAACTCAAGGAGGTCCGCAAGGCCTTCGGCGACGTCGAGGTCATCCCGCCCCTCGACCTCGAGATCAACGACGGCGAGTTCGTGGTCTTCGTCGGCCCCTCGGGCTGCGGCAAGTCCACGCTGCTCCGCCTCATCGCCGGCCTCGAGGACGTCACATCCGGCGTCATCGAGATCGACGGCGAGGACGCCACCAACCGTCCCCCCGCCAAGCGCAGCCTCGCGATGGTGTTCCAGAGCTACGCGCTCTACCCCCACATGACCGTGCGCAAGAACATCGCGTTCCCGCTGCGCATGGCCAAGATGGAGCAGGCCGAGCAGGACCGCCGCGTGGCCCACGCCGCCAAGATCCTGAACCTCGCCGACTACCTCGACCGCCGGCCGGGCCAGCTCTCGGGCGGCCAGCGCCAGCGCGTCGCCATCGGCCGCGCCATCGTGCGCGAGCCCGCGGCCTTCCTGTTCGACGAGCCGCTGTCGAACCTGGATGCCGCCCTGCGCCACGGGATGCGCGTGGAGATCGGCGAGCTGCACAAGGATCTCGCCACCACGATGATCTACGTGACCCACGACCAGGTCGAGGCCATGACCATGGCCGACAAGATCGTGGTGCTGCGCGCCGGGCACATCGAGCAGGTGGGCTCGCCGCTCGAGCTCTACCGCGCGCCGCGCAACCTCTTCGTGGCGGGCTTCATCGGCTCGCCGGCCATGAACCTCTTCGAGGGTCCGGCCGCCGCGGAGTACGGCGCCCACACCATCGGCGTGCGCCCCGAGCACCTGATCCCCTCGCCCACCGAAGGGAAGTGGAAGGGCCGCATCGGCCTGTCCGAGCACCTCGGCTCCGACACGTTCCTCCACATCCACGACACCGGGCTGGCCGAGACGATTACGGTGCGCGCCGGCGGCGAGGTCGACCTGCACCACGGCGACACCGTCTACCTCACGCCCGAGGCCGACAAGATCCACCGCTTCGACGCGCAGGGCCTGCGGATCGCATGAGACTCGAAGGCCGCACCGCGCTGGTCACCGGGGCCGCGCGCGGCATCGGCCTGGCCTTCTGCGAGGCCTACGCCCGCGAAGGGGCCCGCGTGGTCCTGGGCGACATCGACACGGACCGCGCCGCCTCGGCGGCGCGGGGCATCGGCGGCGGCGCCTGCGCCGTGCGGATGGACGTCACCGACCAGGCGAGCATCGAGAGCGCCGTGGCCGAGGCGGAGCCCGACATCCTGGTCAACAACGCGGCCCTCTTCGACGCGGCCCCCATCGTGGACATCACGCGGGCGAGCTACGACCGCCTGTTCGCGGTGAACGTCGCCGGCACGCTCTTCACCCTGCAGGCGGCCGCGAAGGGCATGATCGCGCGCGGCCGGGGCGGCAAGATCATCAACATGGCCTCCCAGGCGGGGCGCCGGGGCGAGAGCCTCGTCGCCGTCTACTGCGCCACGAAGGCCGCCGTGATCTCGCTCACGCAGTCGGCAGGCCTGAACCTCATCGCCCACGGCATCAACGTGAACGCCATCGCGCCCGGCGTGGTCGAGGGCGAGCACTGGGACGGGGTGGACGCGCTGTTCGCCAGGCACGAAGGCAAGGCGCCCGGCCAGAAGAAGCGCGAGGTGGCCGCCGCCGTGCCCTTCGGGCGCATGGGGACGGCCGACGACCTCACGGGCATGGCCGTGTTCCTCGCCTCCCCGGAATCCGACTACGTGGTCGGCCAGACGTTCGGCGTCGACGGCGGCAACTGGCTCGCCTGACGCCCCCCGCACACAGGAGAAGACGATGCGACTGAGCAACGAGACCCTCGGGCAGCTCCCGGAAGGGGTGCGGGTGCCCCGCTACGACCGCTCGAAGCTCTCGGCGGGCATCGTGCACATCGGTCTGGGCAACTTCCACCGCGCCCACCAGGCCTGGTACCTCCACCGCCTCATGGACGCGGGCCTCGCCCACGACTGGGCCATCGTCGGCGCCGGCGTGCGCGCCCCCGATGCGAAGATGCGCGAGCGGCTGCTGGCGCAGGACTGCCTGACCACGCTGATCGAGCTGTCGCCCGAGGGCACCTCGGCTGAGGTGATCGGCTCCATGATCGACTTCGTCCCCGTCGAGGAGGGCCATGGTCCCCTGATCGAGCGCATGGCGCAACCGGACATCCGCATCGTCGCCCTGACCGTGACCGAGGGCGGCTACTACGTGGACCCCGCCACCAAGGGCTTCGCCGCCGCGCACGAGGACATCCGCCACGACGCCGAGAATCCCGGCGGCCCGCGCACCGCCTTCGGCGCCATGATCGAGGCCCTGCGCCGGCGCCGCGACGCCGGGCACCCCGCCTTCACCTGCCAGAGCTGCGACAACCTCCAGGGCAACGGCGACGTGCTGCGCCAGACCGTGGTCTCGCTCGCCCGGCTCTCGGACCCGGAGCTGGCCGACTGGATCGACGCGAACTCCGCGTTCCCGAACTCCATGGTCGACTCTATCGCCCCCGCCACGGGGCCGAACGAGCTGGCCCTCGTGCGCGAGCTGGGGATCGAGGACGACGCGCCCGTGACCCACGAGAACTTCCGCCAGTGGGTGATCGAGGACAGGTTCTGCGCGGGCCGCCCGCCCTGGGACGAGGCCGGCGCCACCTTCACCGACGAGGTGCACGCCTACGAGGCCATGAAGATCCGCATCCTCAACGCGGGCCACCAGGTGATCGCCACGCCGGGCGAGCTGCTCGGCGTCGAGACCATCTCGGGCTGCATGGAGAACCCCCTCATCGCGGCGCTCTTCCGCAAGGTCGAGCGCGAGGAGATCGCGCCCCACGTGGCCCCCGTCCCGGGCATGACCCCCGAGGCCTACGTGGACCTGATCGCGCGCCGCTTCGCGAACCCGCGCATCGTCGACACCGTGCGCCGCGTGGCCTTCGACGGCTCGTCGCGCCACACCGGCTTCCTCCACCCCATCATCCGCGACGGGCTGGCTGCGGGCGTGCCGGTCGAGGGGCTGGCGCTGGTCGAGGCGATGTGGGCGCGCATGTGCGCCGGCACCCGCGAGGACGGCTCCCGCATCGAGGCGAACGACCCGATCTGGGACCAGCTCCACGAGGCCGCCACCGCCGCGAAGGACCGCCCCGCCGCATGGCTGGAGCAGCGCCACCTCTACGGCGACCTCGCCGACCGGTCGCGCTTCGCCGACGCCTTCGCGCGCTGGCTCGGGATGATCTGGCAGGACGGCACCGAGGCTGCCCTGAAGCACTACGCCGGGGCCTGACGCCCCGGCGCTAGAGGCCCCCCTTATTCGGGCGGCCAGCCCCCGATGGCGCGGACCTCGACGAACTCCTCGAGGCCCCAGCGGCCGCCCTCGCGGCCGTTGCCGGACTGCTTCATGCCGCCGAACGGGCTGCCGGGGCCGCGGGCGCGCCCGTTCATGTCCACCATGCCCGAGCGCAGGGCGCGCGCGACCCGCCGCGCCCGCTCCGGGTCCGAGGTCTGCACGTAGTTGGTGAGGCCATAGGGCGTGTCGTTGGCGATGGCGACCGCCTCGTCCTCGCTGTCGAACGGCATCATCCCCAGCACGGGGCCGAAGATCTCCTCGCGCATGATGCGCATGTCGTTCGTGCAGTCCGCGAACACGGTGGGGCGCACGTAGAAGCCGCGGTTCAGGCCCTCGGGGCGACCCGTGCCGCCCGCCACCAGCCGCGCGCCCTCGTCGATGCCGGCCTGGATCAGCGCCTGCACCTTCTCGAACTGCGCCTCGGAGACCAGCGGCCCAATGTGGCGCCCGCCCTCGGAAGCCGCATTGACGCTCGTGGCCTCGGCGGCCTCGCGCGCCTGCTCCACCGCCTCGGCGTAGCGCGAGCGCTCCACCAGCATGCGGGTGGGCGCGTTGCACGACTGGCCGGTGTTGTTGAAGCACCGCGCGATGCCCCCCGCCACGGCCTTGGGGTCGGCGTCGGCGAACACGAGGTTGGCGCCCTTGCCGCCCAGCTCCAACGAGACGCGCTTCACGGTGTCGGCGGCGGCCTTGGTGATCGCGGTGCCGGCGCGCGTGGACCCGGTGAAGCTGACCATGTCCACGTCGGGGTGCGCGGACAGCTGCGAGCCCACGCCCGGCCCGTCGCCGTTGACCATGTTGTAGACGCCCGCCGGCACGCCCGCCTCGTGGAGGATCTCGGTGAACAGGAGGCCCGACAGCGGCGACTGCTCGGAGGGCTTCAGCACCATGGTGCAGCCCGTGGCCAGCGCCGGCATCACCTTCAGCGTGATCTGGTTCATGGGCCAGTTCCACGGCGTGATCAGCGCGCAGACGCCGATCGGCTCGCGGATGATGCGGGTGTCCTCCTCGCCCTCGCGCAGCGGGAACTCGAACGCGAAGTCCGCGAGGGCGTCGATGAACGCCTTGAGGTGACCCGAGCCGGCGCCCGACTGCTGCACCCGCGCCATGTCGATGGGCGCGCCCATCTCGCGGCTGATCGCCTCGGCCATGTCGCCCGAGCGGCGCTCGTAGACCGAGAGGATCTCGCGCAGGAGGTCGAGCCGCTCGGCCTTCGTGCTCAGGCGCCAGCGCGGAAACGCGGCCTTGGCGGCGGCCACCGCGGCGTCGGTGTCGGCCCGGCCGCCGAGCGAGATGGTCTCCGCGACCTCCTCGGTCGAGGGGTCCACCACGCCGAACGCGGTGCCGTCGCGCGGCGCCACCCAGGCGCCGTCGATGTAGAAGTTGCGTGCGTTGCTCATCGCGGGGCCTCCGGGAGGAATTGCGCCCGCCGTTGTCTGCCCCGCCCGAGGGGCGGTCAATGGGGGACCGCGGGTCAGAGGTGGCGGTTCACCAGGTTCTCCAGCCGCTCCTGCCGGCCCGAGCGCGGCCGGGGGTCGATCCCCTCGCGCTCCACCCGCTCGGCGATGGCGGCGAGGTCGCTGCCGAGCATCGCCTGCGCCTCCGGGGCGTCCCATCCCGCGTAGCGCTCGGCCCGCGCCTGCTCAAAGCGACCGTCCTCCAACATCGCCGCCGCCGCGATCAGCCCCCGCGCACACACGTCCATCGCGCCCGCATGGGCCTCCACGAGGTCGGCGGCATCCAGCGACTGCCGCCGCAGCTTGGCGTCGAAGTTGGTGCCTCCCTGCCCCAGCCCGCCGGCGCGCAGGACCTCATAGTAGGCGAGCGCGACCTCGGGGACGTTGTTCGGGAACTGGTCGGTGTCCCAGCCCGACTGGTAGTCATTGCGGTTCATGTCGATCGAGCCCAGCACCCCCAGTTCTCGCGCCAGCGCCAGCTCGTGCTCGAAGCTGTGGCCGGCCAGGATCGCGTGGCCCTGCTCGATGTTCAGCTTCACCTCGCCCTCCAGCCCGAAGCGCTGGAGGAAGCCGTAGCAGGTGGCCACGTCGAAGTCGTACTGGTGCTTCGACGGCTCCTGCGGCTTGGGCTCCACGAGGATCTGGCCCCTGAATCCGATGCGGTGCTTGTAGTCGACCACCATCGACAGCATCCGGCCCATCTGCTCCATCTCGCGGCCCATGTCGGTGTTGAGCAGCGTCTCGTAGCCCTCGCGCCCGCCCCAGAGCACGTAGTTCTCGCCGCCCAGCCGGTGGGTGGCGTCCAAGCACGCCTTGATGGTCGCCGCCGACCAGGCGAACACGTCCGGGTCGGGGTTGGTGGCGGCGCCCGCCATGAAGCGGCGGTGGGTGAAGAGGTTGGCCGTGCCCCACAGGAGCCGGACCTTCGCGCCTTCCATCTTCTCGGCGAAGTAGTCGACCATCGCCTCGAGGTTCCGCCGGCTCTCGGCGAAGGTCACGCCCTCGGGGCGGATGTCGGCGTCGTGCCAGCAGAAGAACGGGACGCCCAGGATCTCGAACAGGCGGAAGGCCGCATCCGCCTTGGCGCGGGCGGCGGCCATGCCCTCCCCCGCCCAGGGGCGCAGGAAGGTCGGGCCGCCGAACGGGTCGCTGCCGTCGGCGGCCAGACTGTGCCAGTAGGCCACCGCGAAGCGCAGGTGGTCCTCCAGCCGCTTGCCCATCACCACGCGGTCCGGATCGTAGTGGCGGAACGCCGCGCCCTCGGCCTCGGGATCGAAGCGCAGCGGCGCCATTCCCTCGAAGAAGTCCGTCATCGATCCGTCCCCCGTTCCGGCGCCCGCGCGCGTCCCGGCGGCAGGGGGCACGACGCGGCGAGGGGGGTCAACCGCCGGGCCGTAGGGGACGGCCTTCGCGTTCGTGCGAATCCCCCGTTGCGCTCGCGCAAGAGGAGAGCGCCGCTCGCGCGCGGCGATGGGTTCGGGCGGGCGCACAGCCGGCGCAACTGTGTCCGCCCCGCCCTCCGGCCGCCGCAATCGCGCCTTGATGTATCCGCCTCGACACGTCGGCGTGGCCGACCCGGCGACGACGCGAAGCCATTGTTGCGCGATGGGGGGAACGGCGGCGACTGCTTTGAAAACCCGCAGACACGGTTAACGCGAAAGGGCCTCCCATGGCGCGCATCAGCATTTTCGGAATCGGTTACGTCGGGGTCGTCTCGGCCGCCTGCCTGGCCCGTGACGGCCACGAGGTCGTGGCCGTCGACGTCGATCCCGGGAAGGTCGCGTCGATCGCCGCGGGCCGCTCGCCCATCGTCGAGGAGGGGATCGACGACCTCGTGCGCGAGACCGTGGCCTCGGGCCGCCTGCGCGCCACCACCGACACCGCCGAGGCCATCGCCGCCACCGACGCCTCGCTGGTCTGCGTGGGCACGCCCTCGGCCGAGGACGGCTCCGTGGGTCTCGGCTACGTCACGGCGGTGTGCGAGCAGATCGGCGCCGCGCTGGCCGCGAAGGACGCGTTCCACTCCGTTGTGATCCGCTCCACGATCGTGCCGGGCAGCACCGAGCGCGCCTGCATCCCCGCGCTGGAGCGCGCCTCGGGCAAGCGCGCCGGCACCGGCTTCGGCGTCGGCTACTACCCCGAGTTCCTGCGCGAGAGCACCGCGATCGCGGACCACGCCGACCCCGGGCTGGTGGTGTTCGGCGCCCTCGACGCGGCGACCGGCGACCTCCTGGAGGGGCTGAACGCCGGCGTGGACTGGCCGATCCACCGCACCGACCTCGCGACCGCCGAGATGGTGAAGTACACCTCGAACACCTGGCGCGCGGTGAAGGTCACCTTCGCCAACGAGATCGGCAACATCGCCAAGGCCAGCGGGATCGACGGCCAGTCGGTGATGGAGATCCTGTGCTCCGACACCAAGGCGGCCATGTCGCCCTACTTCATGCGCCCCGGCTTCGCGTTCGGCGGCTCGTGCCTGCCCAAGGACGTGCGCGCCCTGCGGCGCCTCGCCGAGGACACGGGCGGCTCCCACCGCCTGCTCGACGCGGTGCTGCAGTCGAACGAGGATCAGATCGCCCGCGCCGAGGCGCTGGTTCTGGCCTCGGGCGCCCGCTCCGTGGGCTTCGTGGGCATCTCGTTCAAGCCCGGGACCGACGACCTGCGCGAGAGCCCCCTCGTGGCGCTGGCCGCGCGCCTGATCGCCCGCGGCGTGGACGTGCGCGTCTACGACCCCTTCGTGCAGGAGGCCTTCGACGCCGGCACCCCCGGCGCGGGCCGCGGCAACGAGGGCGTGCCCGACCTCGCCGAGCGGATGGAGAACTCGCTCGACGCGCTGATCGAGGCGTCGGGCACCGTGCTGGTGGGCAACTTCTACGCCGGCGCCGTGGACGCGCTGGAGCGCGCGGTCGACTCGCGCCCCGTGGTGGATCTCACCCGCATGAACCGGACCCGCCGCAGCGACGGCGCCTACAGCGGCATCTGCTGGTAGGTCCCGGATGCGCCACGTCCTCCCCCACGCCGCCTTCTTCGGCCTCGTCGCGCTGCTCGCGTCGATGGTGCCGAGCGGCTTCCTCGGCGAGCCCGAGGTCCGCACGGCGGTCGTGGTGGTGGGCGTGCTCGGGGCTTGGCGCTACAGCTGGGCCACGATCAACTTCACGCGCGCCGCGATCTTCCGCGGGCTGGTCTATCCGCGCTGGCGCCGCGAGCGCGAGGCGCGCTTCGCGGCCGAGCCGCGCCCCTCGCACTGCTTCTTCATGGTCACCACCTACCTCGTGGACGAGGACACCACGCTGATGGTGTACCGCACCGTGTTCCGCGCCGCCGCCGCCGCGCGCGACGGGGCGACCGTGGTGGCCTCGGTGGTGGACGGCAAGGACGCGCGCCTGATCCGCGCCGTGTTCGAGACCATGCCGATCGACATGGGCGGCGTGCGCCTCGTGATCGACCGCATCGCGGCGGCCGGCAAGCGCGACGCCATGGGCAAGGCCATGCGCATCCTGGCCGCGATGGCGCCCTCGGACCGCGACATCACCGTGTTCGTGGACGGCGACACCTGCGTGCCCGAGGACATCTGGGCCCGCGCCGCGCCCGTGTTCACCGACCCCACCGTGGGCGCGCTGACCACCGACGAGGCCGCGATCATCGACCGCGAGGGGCTCTACAAGGACTGGTTCACGCTGCGCTTCGACCAGCGCCAGGTGATGATGTGCTCCATGGGCCTGTCGAACCGCGTGCTGACCCTCACGGGCCGGATGAGCGTGTTCCGCGCCTCGCTGGTGACCGACCCGGGCATGATCGCGGGCGTCGAGCGCGACTACCTCGACCACTGGCGCCTGGGGCGCGTCGACTTCCTGACGGGCGACGACAAGTCCACTTGGTACTGGCTGCTGAGCCGCGGCTACAAGACGGCCTACCTTCCGGACGTGCGCTCGGCCTCGGTCGAGACCCAGCCCCGCGACACCTTCCTCGACAGCGCCCAGACGCTGATGACGCGGTGGTTCGGCAACATGATGCGCACTAACGGCCGGGCCCTGCGCCTAGGCGTGCGCCGCATGGGGCCCTTCACCTGGTGGTCGATCCTCGACCAGCGCGTGTCGATGTTCACCACCCTCGTCGGCCCGATCTCGGTGGCGATCGCCGCGCTCGCCGGCAAGCCCGAGGCGATCCCGCTCTACGTCGCTTGGGTGCTGTTCACCCGCTACGTCTTCTGCGCCTACATCGCCCTGTTCCGCGGCACCTGGTTCCCGGTCACCCACCCGCCGATCCTCTACTTCGGGCAGGTCGCTGGCGCGCTGGTGAAGACCTTCGTGTTCTTCCGCCTCGACCGCCAGAAGTGGACCCGCCAGGGCTCCGGCGCGGCGGCGGCGCTGACGGGGATGCAACGTCTCCGGCGCTTCGAATCCACGGCCATGCACGCGCTGGCCCTCGGATGGCTCACCGTCGCCATCCTGTTCGTGAACTCTGTGGAATAGGATCCGCAATGACCTTCGCACGGCACGTTCCGGCCGATTTCGCCCACCTCGACGAGCACCCCCTCCTGGCGGTGCCCTTCGCGCTGACCCTGGGCGGCATGCGCCTGCGCGGCGAGCGCCTGTCGATGACCCATCTCGTGGCCACCGCCGAGGCCGAGGGCGGCGTTCCCGAGCCGGGCGCCGGCGGCATCGCGCGCCTGCAGGTGGAGTTTCCCGGCTTCTCGGTCACGCTCGCGCCCGAGGTGCTCGTGCGCGCCGCCGAGCCGGGCGGCGCGGTGCTCCTGGCCTTCGCCGACCCCACGGGGCCGCACCTGCCGCAGCTGCGCTACCTGCTCAATGCGGTGATCGCCGGCGAGGTCGCGGGCGTGGACGGCCTCCTGCGCTACAGCGGCCCCGCTGGCGCCCCGAAGCCCAAGGCCGCGGCCTCGCCCCGGGCGGACCTGCGCGCGCGCATCCGCAGCCTCGCCAGCATCGCCCTGAGCGCGGCGCTGATCGTCGCGGCGGCGGGGGTGCTGACCCACCGCGCCACCACCGCCACCGAGCTGCACCCCGTGTTCGTGGAGACCGGCGGCATGGGGATGCGCGCCACCGCGCCGGGCCAGCTGAGCTACCTCGCGCCGGATGCGGCCGAGGGCGAGGTGGTCTTCGCGATCGCCTCGAACGCGGGCGACGTGCTGAACTTCGCGATGCCCTGCGACTGCGAGGTGCGCGTCGCGCCGGGGCTGCGCGAGGGCGCGACGCTGCTGCCCACCGACACCGTGCTGACGCTGCTCGACGCCGAGCCGGAGCTGGGCGCGCGCACCATGATGAGCGTCGAGGGCTTCGCCCGCGTGCTCAACGGCGACCACGCGACGCTGCGCCTCGCGGACGGACGCTCGTTCCGGGTCGAGGTCGCCGCGGGCGAGGCCGCCACCGCGGCCGCCATGCGCGGCGAGATGTTCGTGCCCGTGAGCCTCGTGCTGCCCGACGGCGCCCTCTCGGAGGCCGACGCCGGCCTCGCCGGACGCCTCCTGATCACCACGCCGCTCCTGGGCGGCCTCCTGCCGGAGTTCGGAACATGACCGTCACCCCCCTCATCGTCTGCGGCGGAAACGGCACCAGGCTCTGGCCCCTCTCGCGGCGTCAGGCCCCCAAGCAGTTTCAGCGCGTGGCCGGGCCCGACAGCCCCACCTTCTTCCAGGCGGCCGTGCTGCGCCACCGCGGCCCCGTCCACGGCGATCCGCTGATCGTCACCGGCGCCGCCCACGAGGGCACGGTGCGCGCGCAGCTGCGCGAGATCGGCGTCGAGGCCCGCATCCTGTGCGAGCCCATGGGCCGCAACACCGGCCCCGCGGTGCTGGCCGCCTGCGAGGCCGCCGTGGAGGAGGACCCCGACACGATCATGGTCGTGGTGCCCGCCGACCACGTGATCGAGGGCGACATGGGCGAGGCCATCGCGGGCTGCGTGCTCGCCGCCCGCGCGGGGCGCATCGTCACCTTCGGCATCCCGCCCCGCTACGCCGAGAGCGGCTTCGGCTACGTAATCGACGACGGCCCCCTCGCCGGCCACCCCGGCCCCCTGCGCGCCGTGGCCCGCTTCGTGGAGAAGCCCCCCGCCGCGGAGGCCGCCGCGCTGATCGAGGCCGGCGGCGCCTACTGGGCCTCAGGCCTGTCGATGTTCGCGGCCCGGACCCTCATCGCGGAGTACGCCCGCGTCGACCCCGAAAGCGCCGCCCACGTGCGCGCCGCTGTGCAGGCCGGCACCCGCGGCGAGGGCTCGCTGCACCTCGCGGGCGCCTCGTTCATGCTCGCCGCCGCCGAGCCCACCGAGGCGCTGGTGTTCGAGAGCTCGCCGCTCGTGGCGCTCGCCCCCCTCGACGTGGAGTGGGACGACGTGGGCTCTTGGAAGGCCATGCACGCGGTGGCCCGCCCCGACGGCGACGGCAACGTGCTGCAGGGCGACGTGATCGCCATGGGCACCCGCAACACCTTCGTGCGGGCCGAGAGCCGCCTCGTGAGCGTGGTGGGTCTCGAGAACGTGGTGGTGGTGGAGACCGCGGACGCCCTCCTGGTCGCCCACATCGACGAGGGCCAGCGCGTGAAGGACGTGGTGGCCCGCCTCGGCGAGACCGCGCGCCTAGAGGCGGTGCGCCACGCCGACGCGCCCGAGCCGTCGATGGTGCCGCTTCCCAGCACGGCCGTCGCGCCGCTCGGCTTCGACCCGGCCGACGCCGCCGCCGAAGGTCTGCGCCTCGGCACCTCCGAGATCGCCGTGGGCCGCGGCTCCACGATGGCGCCGGGGGCGCGCACGCACCAGGCGATCGTGGTGCGCGGGCACCTGCGCGCCACCGGGCCGGCCTGGACCAAGGAGGTCCGCGAGGGCGGCCGCGTCTATGCCGACGAGGACGGGCCCGTGGAGCTGCGCAACCTCTCGGACCGCCCCACGACCCTCCTCTACGTCACGCTCGGCGACGACGAGGGCCCGGTCTCCGGCTCCTCGCCGGACCGGCCCGGCCCGCCCAAGCCGCCGCGCCTCGCCCATGGCTGAGACCCGGGCAACCGGACGGACCGCCGCGGCGCTGGTGCTGCTGGCGTCGTGCGCCGTCGCGCCCGCCGTGCCGGAGGCCCGCGCCGCGGGCGCCGACGGCGGCGCCTCGCTGCTGTCCTCCTCGGCCTTCGCGCCGGCGCTGCCCTTCGACCTCGTCGCCCCGGCGGACCCGCCCGCCTCCTCCGCGACCGACCTCGGCCCGGACTTCGGCCTCGGCCCCGATCCGGATTTCGGCGCGGTGCCCGCATCGCCGGCCGCGCCGGCCGCCGTGCCCGTCCCGACCTTCGCCCCGCCCCCCGCGGCGACGGATCCCGCCGCCCCCGCCGCCGCGCTAGCACCGGAGTCCGCGCCCCCCCCGCCCGCGCCGCCCCCCGCCGCGGCGCGCGACATGGACGCGCGCCTCGGGACGGCCGCCGCGGCGCTCGATGCGGCCGCCGAGGCCGAAGGTCCCTTCGACCTCGGAGCCCTGCGCGCCGCCGCCGGCATGACGGCCCCCCCGCCCGCGGGATTCCCACCCCCCCGCGCCGCGCCGCCCGACGCGGTCGCCCGCGCGGTGCCCTTCGACCTGCGCCTCGCGCTCGCGATGCTCTCGCAGGGAAGCACCCGCGCCGACGACGAACGGGTGCGCGCGGCCCAGGGCGCCCGCGGCGACGTGGCGCTGGCCCTCGAGGGCGGCGTGGCCACGCTCGACACCGTGCGCGAGGGCCTGCGGGCCACGGGCCTCCAGCCCGAGGACGGCCCCGTCCGGGTGCCGCTGGTGGTGATGCCCGACGCCGTGCTGCTCCTGCGCCCCGGCGAGATGCTGGCGCTCGCGCGGGCCCACGGGGCCTTCGTGCTGGCCTTCGGGCGCATCGAGGCCGACGGCGCCCGCATCGAGGCGCACGGCCCGGCGAACGCCGCCGTGCCCGCCTTCGCGCCCTTCGTCGCCGTGGCCGGCACCGGATCGCTGTGGATGCAGCGCACCGTGGTCACGGGTCTGGGCTTCGGCATCACCGACAAGTACGCGGGCCTCGCCATGCTGGGCCATCCCCTGCGCCCGCCCCTCGCGCCCTCGGCGATCCTCGGCAGCCACCTGCGCGGCGGGGGCGGCGTGGTGCTGGCCTCTGCGCCCGGCGTACGGGTCGAGGGCACCCGCTTCTCCGCCATGCGCCGCGGCGCGCTGCGCATCGACGCGAGCCCCGGCGCGGTGGTCGCGGGCAACCTGTTCCACGGCACCGCCACCACCAACGCGATCCGCCTGCGCGCGGGCTCCGCCGGCGCGCGCATCGAGGGCAACGCGGTGCTCGGCGGCGCGCGCGCGGCCATCGTCGCCGTGGACAGCCGCGGCGTGCGGGTGGCCGACAACCTCGTGTGGCGCCGCGACGGCGGCGCGGTGAAGCTCGACCGCGCGCCCTGCGGCCGGGTCGAGGGCAACGTGCTCGTGGGCAGCCGCCAGAAGGGCATCGAGGTGCGCGGCAGCGCGGGCGTGCGCGTGGACCGCAACCTCGTGAGCGGAAGCCGCAGCGCCGGCATCTGGATCTCGGCGCAGGAGGGGGAGGCGGTGACCCGGCTCACCGCCAACCGGCTGGAGCGCAACGGCACCGGCCTCGTGGGCGCCACCGCCGCGCGCGTGGCGCTGCGGGCCAACGACTTCTCGGCGCAGCTTCCCCGCCTCGCCGGGGGCGATCTCGCCACCTTCTCGACGCAGCTCGCGCGGGACCTGCGTGGCGCCGAGGCGACCACGCTCCGGGCCGCCGGCGCGCCCGCGCGCAACGTGTCCCCCGCGCCCGCCTGCGACGGAGACCCCGCATGAGAATCGCCTCGCCCCCCCTGTTCGCGCTCGCGGTGCTGTGCTTCGCCGCCGCGCTCGCCGCCGCCGCGCGGGCGGCCGAGCCCGCCACCGTGCCCATGACCATCCCGCCCGCGCCGGAGGCCGACGCCACCGTGGTGCGCAGCGAGGCGGGACGCCGGACCATGGAGGGGCTGCCCGCCACCCTGCGCGCCGTGCGCCGCCGCATGCAGCAGGGCGGCGCGGTGGAGCCCGCGCAGCTGCGCGCCCTCGCCGACCGGGGCGACGGGCTGGCGGCGCAGCGCTACGCCCGTCTCTTGCTGGCCGACCCAGAAAGCTCGGCGTCGGACCGCGCCTTCTACGCCGCGCTCGCGGTGCGCACGGGGCGCAGCGCGCTCTTCCGCCCGATGCTGCGCGCGATGGCGCGGCTCGACCCCGCGACCGAGCCGCCCGAGCGCGTGCGCCGCCTGATCGCCACGCTCTACCCGCAGGCCTGGGCGGGGAACGCCGCAGCGCTCGACGCGGTGGAGCGGTTCAACGGCGAGGGCCGCCTGTTCGGAGCCCTCAGCGATGCCACGCGCGAGCGGATGCTCGCGCTCATGCGCCGCGCCGGCGACGGGCGCGGACAGCTCGCCATGGCGGTCAGCCTCATGGAGACGCGCCCCGCCGCGCCCGCGCCCTGGCCCGGCCGGGCGGAGGCCGACGCGCTGATCGCGGAGGCCGGCGCCTCCGACCATCCCGGCGTCGCCGCCGCCGCCGCCGCGCTCGCCGCGATCCTTGCCGAGGAGTCCGACCCATGATCCCCGTCCGCCGCCATGCCGCCGCCGCCCTCCTGGGCCTGGCGGCCCTCAACGCCGCCCCCGCCGCCACCGCGTCGCAGTACGGCTGCCGCGGCATCGAGGCGCCCGGCTTCGGCATGATCGAGGGCCGCGAGGGCGCGGTGTTCCGCATCGACCCCGACCTCCATGCCGACCACTGGATGACCGACGGCACCGTCGCGCGCATCGCGCGGCTCGCCGACGCGCTGGCCGCGGGCGGGACCCGCCTCGTGGTGGTGCCCGTTCCCACCAAGAGCATGGCGATGCCCGAGGAGCTGCCCCTCCTCGCTGCCCATGCGGGCTTCGACTCCGCGATGGCCGCCTCGCTCTACGGCGAGAACCTGCGCCGCCTGCGCGCGCGGGGCGTGCTGGCCGTCGACGGGCGCGCCGCGATGCGCCGCCTCGCGCTCGCGGGCACCGCGCCGTTCCCCGCGCTCGACCCGCGCCCCACGCCCGAGGGGCTGCGCGCGCTGGCCGCCGCGGTGGGCGAGACGCTCGACGCCGCGGGGCTGCGCCCCGACGCCCCGCGCCGCTTCGAGAGCCAGGCGGGCGCGCCGCACCCCGTTCCCTCGGCCATGCGCGCGCGCCTCGCCGCGCGCTGCGACGGCGACCTCCCGTCCGTGAAGCGCGCCGCCTGGACCACCCGCGTCCTGCCCAGCTTCGACGCCGCCGCGCCCGCCGCCTCGGTCGCCGTGGCCGCCTCGGCGCTCGGCGGTGCGGAGCCCTTCGCCGGCTTCGTTCAGGAGGCCACGGGCCGCCTCGCCGACGCGGTGCTCCACGTCGAGGGCGAGGACGCCTTCTCGGCGATCACCTCGCTCCTGGCCGGGCCGGCCCTCGACGCCGGCCGCCCCGAGGTGCTCGTCTGGGCCTTTCCGGTCTGGGCCGACCTCGCCGCGCGCGGGGACGCGCCCTGGGCCGAGCTGACCGCCGCTGCGGCCGCGTCCTGCGCCTCCCCGATGGCGCTGGGCGCCGACCCCGCCACGGGCCGCCTGCGCGCGGCGCTCGCCGCGGTCCCCGCGGGCCCCGGCGCGGTGCTGCGCCTCGAGACCGGCACGCCCGGCGCCCGGCGCGCCTCGTTCGTGTTCGTGGCCGCGGACGGCGCGCGCCGCGTCCGCTCGGTCCACCGCGCCGCGGATGCGGCCACGGGCGGACGCTTCTACGTGCCCCTCGCCGGCCTCTTCCCGGGCGGTGCCGCCGGGGTCGAGATCGAGACCGACGCGGGCTTCGGCCCCCGCCCCGCCCTGTCCGTCTGCACCCTTCCGGAGGAACGCTCGTGACGCCCTTCGCCGTCCGCACCCTCGCCGCCACCGCCCTCCTCGCGCTCGCCGCGCCCGCCGGGGCCGACGGCCCGCCCGCGCTGCGCTTCGCACCGCCCCCCGCCGCCTCGGACGAGCCCTGCCGCCCCGATCACGCCGAGGCGGAGATCGACGATGACCCGGAGGGCGACGAGGAGGAGCTCACCGATCCCGACCGCGCCCGCTTCCTCGCGCGCGACATCCGCAACGCCATGCGGGACGACCCCGAGGGGCAGTTCGACTTCATCGCCGCCCTGATCGCCCGGCGCGCCGCGGTGGACGTGGACTTCTCGGAGGCGGACGCCACGCTCGCGCTGATCGACCTGCACCTGCGGGCGGGCCGCGGCGGCGCGCCGCTCGCCGCCGCGGGCCTCGTGCCCGCGCTGTGGGAGTCGGTGGACATGCTGGGCCACCGCGAGCGGATCGCGCTCGCGCGCTACTACAGCGACGGCGTCGGCGTGGAGCGGGACGAGGAGTTCGGCCAGCACATCCTGCGCGAGACGGCCTACCTGGGCAGCGCCGAGGCCCTCCTGGAGATCGCCCGCCTCCAGCTCCGCGGCGAGATGGTCGACGCCTGGACCGCGCCCTTGGACCTGACCGTCACCATGGCGTTCGGCGGGCTCCTCGGCGCGCTCGACTCCGGCCTGTGCCGCCGCGCCCTGCGCATCGCCCGCGAGTACGAGCGCGGCGAGGTGGTCGCCGCCGACGCCGCGCTGGCCTTCGCCTGGCGCCGCTACGCCGCCGAGATGGGCGACGCGGACGCGGCCTGGGACATCGTGCAGCGCCACCTCGACGCGCCGGCGGGCGCCAAGGACCCGGCCGACCTGCGCCGCTACCTCGCCATCGCCGCCTCGCGCGGGCGCCGGCCCGACCCCGGGGAGACCGCGCGCCTGCTGGCCGAGGGCGTGGTGACCGAAGGCACGCTCGCGGCGATCCTCGGGCCCGACCACGACCCCGGGGCCGCCGTCACCGTGGCGCCCCATCTCGACCTTGCCGTGAACCTCGACACGCTGGAGCCCGACGAGAGCGGCATCTACCTCGACCACCTGCGCGAGATCGCCCTCATGCCCGAGGCGCCCGGCGCGGTGTTCACCCGGATCGCCGCCGAGCTGGCCGTGCGCCGGGGCCGCTGGGCCTCGGAGCCCGAGGCGATGCGGATGCTCGAGGAGGCGGTGCGCCGCGGCGACGGCGCAGGCATGGCCCGGCTCGCGGGCATGCTCCTTCGCTACCGCCACGACCCCGCCCGCCGCGACCGCGCCATCAGCCTGCTGGAGGAGACCGTGGCCCGCTTCGGCATGGCCGAGTCGATGGACGCGCTCGACGGGCTGTTCCGGTGCCAGCTTCCCGACGCCCCCCGCCTCGAAGAGGCTGAGCACTGGGCCGCCGCCTACCGCGCCACCGGCCACGAGGTCGTGCGGATCACCGAGAACGACCTCCTGGCCCTCGATCCCAATCGCGACCCCGAGGCCATCGCCCGCATCCAGAGCCAGGCGCTGGACGGCCGGCCGGCGATGGTGGCCGCCCAGGTGCAGCGCCTGGAGGCCGCCGGTGCGCCCGACCCGGCGCTGCGCTTCTGGGCGCCGCGTCTCGGCGCCTCGCGCCAGGCGCTGGAGGACTACGCAGAGCTGGAATTCGCGCTGGCCGCCGCGCCGGACGCGCGCGATCTATCGGTCGAGATGTTCCGCCGCATCTACCTCAACAACGGCGTGACCACCGCGCTCGACCTCGCCATCGCGCTGACCGAGCACCACGCCCGCGACCCCGGGATCGTGAAGGAGATCGCGCACCTGCTGACCATGGCCGGCAACCGCGGCGAGGGCGCCGCGATCCGCCTGCTCGCGCGGCTGGAGGGCGGCGACCCGCGGGCCGTCTACGAGCGCTTCGCGGCGGCGATCGAGGCGCGGGGAGACTTCCTCGCCATGATGTTCGCGATCCCCTTCGTGCCGCAGGCCAAGGTCGCGGACTACACCGACCGCGCCGTCTCGCTGATGGTCTGCGGCACCAAGGACGCCGACGAGCTGGGCGACGCCGCGGCGATCCGGGGCGACGGGGTGCAGAGCCACCACTGGCGGCAGGTGGGCCTGCACTTCCGGGGCGGCCACGTGCTCTCGAAGCTGCGCCTGAGCGACCGGCAGATGGCGCTCCACGCCAAGGGGCGCGCACCCGACGCCGCCGCCATCGCCGCGCGCGACGCGGCCGACGGCGAGCCGGGCGCGGCGGTGGAGGCGTTCCGCCTCGTGTCCGACCCCGCGCTCGAGGGCTACGACCCCGAGGTGGCCACCGCGCGCATGGCGGAGCTGGCCGCGCGCGCCGACCTGAGCCCCCTGCCCGTGCTGCGGGCGTGGCGGCGGGCCGGCCCCGAGGTGCGCCGCATGGTGGCGGAGCGCGTCTCCGTGGCGCCGCTCCTGGAGCGGGCCGCCCATTCCGGCGATCCGGCCGCCGCCTACGAGTACGCAGCGATCCTGCGCGACGGCGCGTCGGACCCCGCCGCCCTCGCCCCGGCGCTGCGCTGGTTCGAGGAGGCCGCGCGCGCGGGCCATCCGGGCGCGATGGTGGACGCGGGCCTGATCCGCGGGCTCGGCCCGGCCCTCCTGCGCGACGCCGAGGCCGCCCGGAACTGGCTCGACCGCGCCGCGGCCCTGGGCGAGCCGCGCGCCGCCGACATGGCGCGGATGGTGCGCATGGGGGCGGGCTCGTGAAGGGGCCCGCGCTGGCCCTCCTCGCCGCGGTGGCGCTGGCGCCGTCCGCGCGCGCGGCCGCCGCGGGCGACTGCGCGGCCCACCCGCCCGTGCTCGGCCTCGCCTTCGAGTCGCGCTACGAAGACGGCGACGCCACCCGCTCGACGCTCGACGCGGATCGCAAGGCCGCCGTGCTCGCCGCGATCGAGCCGCTCGACAGCTTCGTCACGGCCCTCGCCGGGGACGAGGGCGCGGCGGGCGCCGACTGCACCCTCGCCCGGCTCGCCGCCTGGGCCGAGGCCGACGCGCTGGCCGGCATCGGCACCGAGACCGCGGCGCTCACCTTGGGCTCGCGCCTCGCGGGGCTGGCGATCGTGGCCGGCGAGGCCGCCGCGCACCGCCCTGGCGATCCCCGGATCGCGCCCGTCGCCGCGTGGCTCGCGCGGCGCATGACGCGGCAGATGCGCTTCTGGGAGCGGGCGCCCGACGGCGCCGCCTCGGGCAACCTTCGGGCCTGGGCCGCGCTGGCGGGCGCCGCCGTCGCCGACCTTGCGGACGATCCCGTGATGCGCGGCTGGGCGGCGTGGTCGGCCACCTACGTCGCCTGCACCGCCGATGCGGCGGGCGCGCTGCCGCAGGAGATGGGGCGCGGGCCGCGGGCCATGCACTACCAGCTCCACGCGGTGGCCCCGCTGGCGGTCACGGCCGCGATCCTGCGCCCCCACGGCATCGACCTGCGCGCGCGCTGCGGCGGCGCCCTTGACCGCGTGGTGGGCTTCACGCTGGAGGAGCTGGAGACCGGAGGCCCGCGGGTCGCGGCCCTCGCGGGCGAGGCGCAGACCACCTTCGAGCGGGGGGTGCAGGGCTTCCAGCTCGCCTGGATCGAGGCGTGGCTCGCGCTCGTCCCCGACGCACGGGCCGAGCGCATGGCCGCACCGCATCGCCCCCTGAACTACTCGAAGCTCGGGGGCGACCAGACGCGGCTCTGGAGCGGGCGCTAGAGCCTGTTCGCAGTCCCTATTCCGCGGCCTCGCGCCGCGGCAGCACCCAATCGGGCCGCGGGAAGTGGCAGGTGTAGCCGTTCGGGATCCGCTCCAGGTAGTCCTGGTGCTCCGGCTCGGCCTCCCAGAAGTCGCCCACCGGCTCGACCTCGGTGACCACCTTGCCCGGCCAGAGGCCCGAGGCCTCGACGTCGCGGATGGTATCCTCGGCGACCCGCTTCTGCTTTTCGTCCGCGTAGTAGATCGCGGAGCGGTAGCTCATGCCGCGGTCGTTGCCCTGCCGGTTGGGCGTGGTGGGGTCGTGGATCTGGAAGAAGAACTCCAGGATGCTGCGGAAGGAGATGCGCTCGGGGTCGAACAGGATCTCGATGCCCTCGGCGTGGGTGCCGTGGTTGCGGTAGGTGGCGTTGGGGACGTCGCCCCCGGTGTAGCCCACGCGGGTCTTCTCCACCCCGGGCAGCTTGCGGATCAGATCCTGCATGCCCCAGAAGCAGCCCCCGGCCAGAACGGCGCGTTCGGTCATGTCGTGTCCTCCGTTTCCCCTGATATGGTGCGCCCGCCTCCCGCCGCCAATGGGGGCCGGGGAACCCCGGCGCGGGGCCGCGTCGTTGGGCACCGAGGCAGGGGGAATCGCATGGGCGCGGGACATTCGCACGGACCGAAGATCGACGCGGGCGCGAGCCCCGAGGCACGACAGGCGCGCGAGCGCGCGGTGGCCATCGCAGCAGTGCTGACGGGGGGCTTCATGTTCGCCGAAGTGGCGGGGGGCCTCGTGTCCGGCTCGCTCGCGCTGCTGGCCGATGCGGGCCACATGCTCACCGACTTCGCCTCGCTCGTGCTCGCGTGGCTGGCCTTCCGCCTCGCGCGGCGCCCCTCGGACTGGCGCCGCACCTACGGGTTCGACCGCTTCTCGGTGCTGGCGGCCTTCGTGAACGGCGTGTCGCTCTTCGCGATCGCCGCGTGGATCGTGTTCGAGGCCTTCCACCGCCTCGGCGAGCCGGGCGAGGTGCTGGGCGGGCTGATGCTCTGGGTGGCGCTGGGCGGCCTCGCCGTGAACCTCCTGAGCTTCTGGGTCCTGTCCCGCGTCGAGGAGGACGACCTCAACGTCCGCGCCGCCGCGCTCCACGTGGCGGGCGACCTCCTGGGCTCCGTGGCCGCGCTCGGCGCGTCCCTGGTGATCATCTTCACCGGCTGGACCCCGATCGACCCGATCCTGTCGGTGCTGGTGGCCCTGCTGATCCTGCGCTCGGCGTGGTCGGTGGTGCGCGAGAGCGGGCACATCCTCCTGGAGGGCGCGCCCGCCGGCTTCGACGGCCGCGCCGTGGCCGCCGACCTGGTGGCGGCGGTCCCGGGCGTGGCACAGGCCGACCACATCCACGCCTGGTCGATCACCGAGGCGCGCCCCATGGCGACGCTGGAGGTGGAGCTGGCGCCGGGCCACGCCCCCGACCCGGTGCGCCGGGCCGTGAAGGCCCGGCTCGCGGAGCGGTTCGACGTGGGGCATGCCACCGTGGAGGTGCGCCCGCCGGCCGGCTCAGGTGAAGAGCAGCACGAGCATGATCACGCTCATGGCGATCATGCCGAGGTTCTCGGTCAGTGACACGAAGCCTAGGGGGACCTTCGAGTCCCCGCCCACGCAGGCGCACTTCAGCTCGCGCTTGTCGACGTAGACCGCCTTGTAGACGCTGACGGCGCCCACGATGCCGATGAAGAGGGCCGCCGGGGCCGACAGCCAGGTCAGCATCATGCCGGTCATCAGGATGCCCGCGCCCGTCTCCACGAAGGGATAGACGTAGCCGTAGGGCACCCAGCGCTTGGCGAGCAGGTCGTAGTTCAGGAACATGGTCGAGAAGCTCTCGATGTCCTTCAGCTTCTGCAGCCCGAGGAAGATCATCGACAGCGACACGAACCAGCCCAGCGTCTGCCAGGTCAGCAGCGTGTCGAACGCGTACCACGTCAGCGCCACGGCCGTGAGGGCGGCCACCGAGAACAGCGCGATGATGGGCTGGTAGGACAGGCCGTCGTCGTCGGGGTCCCGCTTGCCGAAGTGGACCTCGAGGTCGGAGTAGCCGCCGACCCGCTCGCCGTCGATGAAGGTCTGGGGCGTGGTCTTGACGCCGTGCTCGGCCTTGAAGGCGTCGACCTCCTCGCGGGTGCGCAGGGGCCGGTCCTCGACCGTGTAGCCCTGCCGCTCCAGGAGGTCCTTGGACTTCAGGCCGTAGGGGCAGGTGTGGTCCGGCATCATCATCCGGTAGAGGACCGCGCGCTTCGCGGCCGTGGTGGTGTCCTTGGGCATGGAAGCCTCCTTCGGGTTCGTCGGATGCCGCGCGTCGCGGCTCAGGATCGGCACTCATATAGGCCGCGGTAGCCCACGCGCAGAGGGGCGGCGCCCGCGGCGAGCTCGAACACCGCGTCGGCGGCGCCGTCGGGGGCCGGGGTGATGGTCACGGTCATGTCATCCGCGCGCAGCACGGCGCCCTCCGCACCGCCCTCGGCGGCGGCCTCGACCAGCGTCCCCGACAGCTTCGCCACGCCGGTGCCGTCCGCGCCGACGGCGGCGATCGCGCCCTGCCCGGGCGAGAAGCGGAACGTGCAGCGCGCATCGGGCACCACGCGGTCCACCTCCGCCTCGGTCATCGGGGCGAGGTCGAGCCCAGCCACGACGGCGCTGGAAAGCGCCTCGGAGACCGTTCCCACCGGCGTCTCGCCCTCGCCCTCGCCGAGGGGCGCTTCCACCGCCTCGCCCCGCTCGAGCGCGGCGATGAGGTACGCCATCTCGGCGATCTCCCGCTCCTGCGCGGCGATGATCTCGTCGGCGAGCTTGCGCACGCGCGGGTCCGACAACTCGGCCCGCTCCGAGACCATGATGGCGATGGAGTGGTGCGGGATCATGGAGCGCATCCACGACGAGTCCTGCACGGTGACCTGCGAGCGCACGAGCCACAGGCCCAGTGCGAAGAGCACGGCCGAGGCGGCGAAGAGGGCGACGTTCACGGCGCGGTTGCGGTACATGTGGAGCATGAAGGCCAGCATGATCGCCAGCATCGTGCCGCCCATCAGCATCGCCATGAAGGCGCGCGTCTCGCTCAGCCAGAAGTCCTCCAAGCGGTAGATGTTCCAGTACATGAAGAAGTACATCACCACGGTCGAGGTGAGCACCATCAGGATCAGACGCCCGTAGTTCGATCCGCCGGAATGGTCGTCGTGCCGCTTCATACCGCTCCTCCGCTATACCCGTCTGGGGTATCACACATACCCCCGAGGGGCATCCGGGTTCCACCGCAGGCACGCTTTCGTGTGCGGAGGTCTCGACATCGGCGTCCCGCGTCCCCTTATTCGGTCCATGCATGGAAACAGGGATGCCGCGCTCGCCCGTCTCCGCCGGGTCGAGGGCCAAGTGCGGGGGCTCGCGCGCATGGTCGAGGAGGACCGCTACTGCGTCGACGTGCTGACGCAGATCGCGGCCGTGCGTGCGGCGCTGAAGGGCGTGGAGCGGCTGGTGATCGAGGACCATGCCTCGCATTGCATCGAGCACGCCGTGGAATCGGGCGACAAGGGCGAGCAGCGGGCGAAGTTCCTGGAGCTGATCCAGCTGCTCGACAAGGCCCGCAGTTAAGCCCGGTTTTGGGGGGCGCCTCCCGTGCACCCCCCGTACACACCCCGTGCATACGATCGGCGCCCCCTCAAAGGTTCGCGGGCGGCACCGTCGCGGTGGTGATCGCGGCCGTCGCCACGAGGATCAGCGTCACCGCGGCGCCTTCCCAGGCGATCGAGCGGCGCAAGGCGCGGGCGGCGCTGGGGCGGCCCTGCTGCAGGGCGGGCACGAGGCGCAGCTTGTTGAGCGCAGCCAGCCCGAGCAGTCCCGCGACCACCGCGACCTTCGCGAGGAGGCCCCAGCCGTAGGCCGTGCCGACGAGGGCCAGCGGCGAGCCGGAGAGCAGCCACGCCAGCCCCGTTCCCGCGACCACCAGCAGCGCCACGAGGCCAGCGGCGAGGATGCCGAAGCGGTGGAGAAGCGCCGCGCCCCCGGGCGCGAGGGCCGCGCGGCGGAGGGGGGCCAGGGCGCCGACCCAGTAGCTCGCCGCGAGGAGGTGCAGGACGAGGAGCGTGGCGAGGGCCCAACGGGGCTCGCCCAAGGTGTGCCCGACCTGCGCGTAGGAGACGGCGACGGCGAGCGCGCCGAGGAGGGGGACGATGCGCCCGACGAGGCCCGGCAGGAGAACGGCGAGGATCGCGATCTCGCCCGAGGCCCGCCAGACGGCGGCGGCGCCGAGGGGGCTCTGCCAGACGAAGCCGAGCATCACCGGGTCGGTCGCGCCGTCCAGCCCCAGCCCCGAGATGCGCGCCGCGCGGATGCCGAAGCGCAAGGCGAGCACGGCGAGGCCAGCGAGCGCCGCGGCCACGGCGACGCGGCGCGCGAGGCGCAGCACCAAAGCGTCGGCCTCGCGGAACAGGGCGAGGAAGATCGCCCCGCCCGCCGCCAGCAGCGCCGCGGCGTAGCCGGCGGCCTTGGCCGCGACCGCGAGGACGGTCAGCGCGTCGAGCGGGGCGAGGCCTTCCAACTAGTCGTCCGCCTCGGGCTCGGCCTCGGGATCCACCGCGAAGGCGAAGCCGCCCTGCATGGGGTGGCCGTCGGCGCTCATGCCACGCCATTCCACGCGGTAGGGACCTGGCTCCAGCGCCTCGGCGGGCACGGCGAGGTAGCGGGTCACGGACGCCATGCCGCTCTCGCTCTCGGTCTCGACCTCGACGCCCTCCTCGCCCTCCCCGCCGCGCAGGAGCGTGAAGGCGATCACCCGCATGGGCATGTCGAAGTCGAGCGCGATCTCCGGCGCCTCGGCGACGATGGCCCCGTCGGCGGGCGTGGTGACGGACTTGCTGTGGGCATGGGCGCCGCCCGCGAGGGCGAGGGCGAGGAGTGCGGCGAGGCGGATCATGGTCGGGTCTCCCGGTCGGCGGCCTCGGCGGCCGCGGCGTCGATGGCGTCGTGGCGCGCGCGGATCTCGGGCGGCCAGGTGGACTTGATGTAGCTCAGGGCGGCGCGGATCTCCGCATCCGTCAGGAGGCCCGCGAAGGCGGGCATCCCGGTCTCGGGCGCCGCGTCCCCGAGCAGCGCCTCCAGCCCGTCGCGGGTCAGCGCGAAGAGCGTGGCGCCGTCGTGGTGCCAGGTGTGGCCGGTGGCGTCGTGGGGCGGCGCGGGGCGCAGGCCGTCGGGGCCGGGCTCGCGCCAGCGCGGCTGGCCCTCGAGCCGCGCCCCGTGGCAGGCGGCGCAGCTTTCGGCGTAGATGCGGGCGCCCAGCGCCACCTCGGCGGGGTCGTCCGGGCGCAGGCGCACCGGCTCGGCCGCCCCCGGAAGGACGGCGAGCGCGAGCGCCGCCGCCGCCGCCCCGAGGGCGGCGACGGCGATGAGGGCGGGGCGCATGGTCAGCCCGCGAAGGGGTCGGGGGTGCCGGCGCGGAAGAACACCCGCCCCGCGCCCGCGTCGCCGCCGAAGGCGAACACGTCGAAGCGCGCCGAGGGGTCGTCGCCCATGCCGGGCGAGCCCATCGGCATGCCCGGCACGGCCAGGCCCGCGATCGCGGGGCGGTCCCGCAGCACGGCGGCGACGGCGGCGAAGGGCACGTGGCCCTCGAACACGTAGCCGCCCGCACGCACGGTGTGGCAGGAGTGGAGCGCGTCCGGAACGCCCAGCGCGGCCTTCTGGGCGGCGGGGTCGGCCAGCTCGCCCACGGTGACGGCGTAGCCTTCGGCGCGGGCGAGATCGGCCCAGGCGTGGCAGCAGCCGCAGCCGGGCGCGGCGAGCACCTCCATCGGCACGGCGGCCTCGGTGGCGGCGGCGGCGGGAAGGGCGGTGGTGAGGGCGGTGCCCCCGAGGAGGGCGAGGAAGAGACGTCGGTCGGTCATGGGGTCGCTTTCGATCTGAGTGGCGCGCCGCAGGGACGCGGAAAGGCTCTGGAACGGCGATTCAGGCTCTCGGGGGATCGAGCGGGACGTCAGGCACGCGCCCGCGACGCGGCAGGTCGCCCGCCGGCGCGAGGCGCGCGCGGGCGGAGGCGAACGGGGGCTCGGCGGCCCCGGACAGGAGGAGGGCGTCGCCGATGCAGGCGGCGGCGGCGCGGGCCGCGCCCGGCTCACAGCAGGCGCCCGCATGACCGACCGGGGCGGCGTGGGCGTGCGCGTCCGCCGGGACCGGCGGGTGATCCATCGCGTAGCCTGCGGCCGCGAACGGCGCGGCCAGGAGGGCGAGGACCAGGAGGAGCGGGGCGAGGGCGCGCATGGGACCGATACCTAGAAGGGGTATGCGGGCCGGGCAAGGATCGCGGCATACGACTTCGTGAGGTCGGCCGAGGCGGGGGGCCGGGGCGCACGGGGCGCCCCGGCCGGGGTTTAGCCTACTCGCTCCAGGACTTCACGAGCTCGTCGTAGGAGACCGTCATCGGCTCCTCGTCCTCGTTCTCGAGCTTGGCCTTCGGCGCGCCGGGCTGCGAGAGCCAGTACTCGGGGTCCTGCTCCTCGTTGAGCACGGGGCCGAGGTCGCCCTGCACGCCCGCGCGCTCCAGGCGCTCGAGCACCTGCTCCTGCGCCTCGCACAGGGCGTCGAGCGCCTCCTGCGGGGTCTTGGCGCCGGACATGGCGTCGCCGATGTTCTGCCACCAGAGCTGCGCCAGCTTCGGGTAGTCCGGCACGTTGGTGCCCGTGGGCGACCATGCGACGCGGGCGGGCGAGCGGTAGAACTCGATCAGGCCGCCGAGGCGCGGGGCGCGTTCGGTGAAGTGATCGGAGTCGATGGTGGACTCGCGGATGAAGGTCAGCCCGACGTCCGACTTCTTGAGGTCCACCGTCTTGGAGGTGACGAACTGGGCGTAGAGCCATGCGGCCTTGGCCCGGTCCACCGGGGTCGATTCCATCAGCGTCCAGGAGCCGGCGTCCTGGTAGCCGACCTTCATGCCGTCCTCCCAGTAGACGCCGTGGGGCGAGGGGGCCATGCGCCAGCGGGGCATGCCCTCGTCGTCCAGCACGGCCGCCGCGCCGTCGCCGACCATGTCGGCGGTGAAGGCGGTGTACCAGAACATCTGCTGGGCGATCTGGCCCTGCGCCGGGACCGGGCCGGCCTCGGAGAAGGTCATGCCCGCCGCGGTGGGGGGCGAGTACTTCTCGAGCCACTCGATGGCCTTAATTACGGCGTAGACGGCCGCGGGGGCGTTGGTGGCGCCGCCGCGGGCCACGCAGGAGCCGACGGGCTGGGAGTTCTCGTTGACGCGGATGCCCCACTCGTCGACCGGCAGGCCGTTGGGCTCGCCCACGTCTCCCATTCCGGCCATGGACATCCACGCGTCGGTGTAGCGCCAGCCGAGCGAGGGGTCCTTCTTGCCGTAATCCATGTTGCCGAAGACCTCGCCCTCGACGCCCATGTAGCTCATGTCGCGGCCGGTGAAGAACTCGGCGATGTCCTCGTAGGCCGACCAGTTGACCGGGACGCCGAGGTCGTAGCCGTACTCGGCCTTGAAGTCGTCCATGGTCTTCTGGTCCGTGAACCAGTCGTACCGGAACCAGTAGAGGTTCGCGAACTGCTGGTCGGGCAGCTGGTAGAGCTTGCCGTCCGGCCCCGTGACGAAGTCGAGGCCGATGAAGTCCTCGAGGTCGAGGGTCGGCGAGGTGACGTCGGCGCCCTCGCCGGCCATCCAGTCGGTGAGGTTGCGGACCTGCTGGTAGCGCCAGTGGGTGCCGATCAGGTCGGAGTCGTTGACGTAGGCGTCGTAGATGTTCTGGCCGGACTGCATCTGGGTCTGCAGCTTCTCGACCACGTCGCCCTCGCCGATCAGGTCGTGGGTGACGTTGATGCCCGTGATCGCGGTGAAGGCCGGGGCCAGCACCTGGGATTCGTACTCGTGGGTGGTGATGGTCTCGGAGACGACGTTGATGTCCATGCCCGCGAAGGGCTGGGCCGCGTCCACGAAGAACTGCATCTCGGCCTCCTGCTCCTCGCGCGAGAGCACCGACAGGCCGTCGATCTCCGTGTCGAGGAACTGCATCGCGGCGTCCATGTCCGCGAAGGCCGGGCCGGCGAGCAGCCCGAGGGCGGCCCCCAGCGCGGTGGTGGATCGGATTGCGAGTCTCATGTCTTTCCTCCCTGTTCAGACATTCGTGTGCGCCCCGGCGGGGCGCAGTTCGCCTCGCCTACACCCAGCGGAACACCGCGGCGGCGTAGACGAGGCAGACGAGCAGCGCCCAGGGCTGCGGCCCCAGATCCAGCCCCAGCCAGATCAGGTTGATGAAGGCCGAGCCGAGCAGCGTGATGAAGAGGCGGTCGCCGCGCGTGGTCTCGATCCGCAGGACGCCCACGCGCGGCGTCTCGGGGCGGCGAATCGCCAGCACGGTAAAGGTGACGAGCAGGAGCGCGATCACCGCGAAGAAGGCCGCCGTGGGCCAGGTCCAGGCCATCCAGTTAAGCATGGCGCGCTCCCTCCCTTGCAGCGTCATCCTCGGGCCTGTCCCGAGGATCTCCCACCGCCACCCGCGTCATCCTCGGGCCCGGCCCGAGGATGACGGTGTGGGGACGGCACGCTAGCGGGCGATCTCTTCCCACAGGTCGCGCCAGCCGGGATTGCGCTCGCGAATCAGCGCCACCTTCCACGCCCGACGCCAGTGCTTGATCGCCTTCTCGCGCCGGATCGCCGCCTCCGGCCCGGCATGCCGTTCGAACCAGACCAGTCGCTCCAGGTTGTAGCGGTCGGTGAAGCCGGGCGCGGCATGGGTGCGGTGCTCCCATACCCGCCGGACCAAGTCGACCGTCACCCCGACGTAGAGCGTCCCGTCCGGCCGGTTGGTCATTAGGTAGACGAACATCGAGCTTCCGTGCGCCGGCATCCACGTGCTCGCCTCGAAGCCTTGCCGGCCCGTTCGAGACCGTCATCCTCGGGCGGGACCCGAGGCTCTTCCGGCACGAGGTCCTCGGGTCGAGCCCGAGGATGACGGGGGAAGGGTTAACACAACGTGTCATCACACCCTCCCCAACGCAAAGCCCTTGGCGATGTAGTTCCGCACGAACCAGATCACGAGCGCGCCCGGCACGATGGTCAGCACCCCCGCCGCGGCCAGCACGCCCCAGTCGAGGCCCGAGGCCGAGACGGTGCGCGTCATGGTCGCCGCGATGGGCTTGGCGTCCACGGTGGTGAGGGTGCGCGACAGCAGCAGCTCCACCCACGAGAACATGAAGCAGAAGAAGGCGGCCACGCCGATGCCGCTCGCGATCAGCGGCATGAAGATGCGCACGAAGAAGCGCGGAAACGAGTAGCCGTCGATGTAGGCGGTCTCGTCGATCTCCCGCGGCACGCCGCGCATGAAGCCCTCGAGGATCCACACCGCGAGGGGCACGTTGAAGAGGCAGTGGGCCAGCGCCACGGCGATGTGCGTGTCGAACAGGCCCACCGAGGAGTAGAGCTGGAAGAACGGCAGCGCGAACACCGCCGGCGGCGCCATGCGGTTGGTGAGCAGCCAGAAGAACAGGTGCTTGTCGCCCATGAACGTGTAGCGCGAGAAGGCGTAGGCCGCTGGCAGCGCCACGGCGAGGCTGATGGCCGTGTTCATCACCACGTAGATCAGCGAGTTCACGTAGCCCATGTACCAGGACGGGTCGGTGAGGATGGTCTCGTAGTTCGCGAGCGTGGGCCGCCGAGGCCAGAGCGAGAAGCCGCCCAGGATCTCGGCGTTGGTCTTCAGGCTCATGTTCACGAGCCAGTAGATCGGCAGGAGCAGGAACAGCAGGTAGAGGGTCATCACCACGGCGCTGCCCGAGGGGCGGAAGCGCCGCGCGAGGGTGCGCGCCCGCGAGGGCGCCACGTCGCCGGGGATGGAGGCCGCGCCGGGGGCGGAGACGGTGTCGCTCATCGCCCGTCCCTCGCGTCGAGGTTGGTCATCACAGTGTAGAACACCCAGGAGATCAGCAGGATCACCAGGAAGTACATCAGCGAGAAGGCCGCCGCGGGCCCGAGGTCGAACTGCCCAAGCGCCATCTTCACGAGGTCGATCGACAGGAAGGTGGTGGCGTTGCCGGGGCCGCCCCCGGTGACCACGAAGGGCTCGGTGTAGATCATGAACGAGTCCATGAACCGCAGGAGGATCGCGATCATCAGCACGCCCGCCATCTTGGGCAGCTCGATGTAGCGGAACACGGCCCAGCGGCTCGCCTGGTCGATCTCGGCGGCCTGGTAGTAGGCATCCGGGATCGAGCGCAGGCCCGCGAAGGCCAGCAGCGCCACCAGCGAGGTCCAGTGCCAGACGTCCATCACGATCACCGTGACCCAGGCGTCGAGCGTGTCCTGGGTGTAGTTGTAGTCCAGCCCCAGCGCCTCGAGGGTGCGGCCCAGCAGGCCGATGTCGACGCGCCCGAATATCTGCCAGATCGTGCCCACCACGTTCCACGGGATCAGGAGCGGCAGCGACATCGCCACGAGGCAGAACGACGACCAGAAGCCGCTCTTGGGCATGTGGAGGGCGACGAAGATGCCGAGGGGCACCTCGATGGCGAGGATGATCGCCGAGAAGGCGAGCTGGCGGCCCAGCGCGTCCCACATCCGCTCGGACCGGAGCATGTCGCGGAACCAGTCGAGGCCGGCCCAGAAGAACACGTTGTTCCCGAACGTGTCCTGCACCGAGTAGTTGACCACGGTCATCAGCGGGATCACCGCCGAGAAGGCCACCAGCACCAGCACCGGCAGCACCAGGAACCAGGCCTTCTGGTTGACGGTCTTGTTCATGCGGCCTCTCCCGCCGGCGCCACGCGCCAGTCGCCCTCGTAGACGTTGACGCCCTCGGGCGCGAAGCTGACGCGGTCGGCGTCGGGCACCGCCTCGTCCTCGCCGAGGATCGCGCTGGCGGGCGTGCCGCCCACGTCGAGGCGCACGATCTTATGGCGGCCGACGTCCTCGACCCGCCGGATGCGGGCGGGCAGCCCCTCGCCGCCGGCGTGGAGGCGCAGGAACTCGGGGCGCACGCCGACCTGCACGCGGCCGCGCGCGGCGTAGGACGCACCGAGGTCCACGGCGGCGCCGCCGATGCGGGCGGTATGCCCCTCCACCTCGGCGTCGAAGAGGTTCATGCCGGGCGAGCCGATGAAGTAGCCCACGAAGGTGTGGGCCGGGCGCTCGAACAGCTCCTGCGGGGTGCCGATCTGGACCACGCGGCCGTCGTGCATGACCACGACCTTGTCGGCGAAGGTCAGCGCCTCGGTCTGGTCGTGGGTGACGTAGATCATGGTGTGGCCGAAGTCGTCGTGCAGGCGGCGTAGCTGGGTGCGCAGCTCCCACTTCATGTGCGGGTCGATCACGGTGAGCGGCTCGTCGAACAGCAGCGCGTTCACATCCTCGCGCACCATGCCGCGGCCGAGCGAGATCTTCTGCTTGGCGTCCGCGGTCAGCCCCCGCGCCTTGTGGGAGAGCTGCGCCTCCATGTCGATCATGGCGGCGACCTTCTGCACCCGGCGCGCGATCTCCTCGGCGGGCAGGCGGCGGTTCTTGAGCGGGAAGGCGAGGTTCTCGCGCACGGTCATGGTGTCGTAGACGACCGGGAACTGGAACACCTGGGCGATGTTGCGCTCGGCCGTGGGGGCGTCCGTGACGTCGCGGCCGTCGAAGAGGACGCGGCCCCGGCTGGGGCGCACGAGGCCCGAGATGATGTTGAGAAGGGTCGACTTGCCGCAGCCCGAGGCGCCGAGCAGGGCGTAGGCCTCGCCGTCGCGCCAGTCGTGATTCAGCTCCTTGAGCGCCCAGTCGTCGTCAGTGGCGGGGTGCGCGAGGTAGGAGTGGGCGAGGTTGTCGAGGGTGATCTTGGCCATCACGCCGCCTCCGCGTAGGGCGCCGTGGCGGCCAGCCGGCCGTCCTCGGCGAAGAGGTAGACGCGCGACGGGTCGAGGTAGACCGGCAGCGGCTGGCCGGGGCGCAGCGAGCGGACCCCGTGCACGAGGCCGACCCAGCGCTCGCCCGCGTGGTCGAGGTGCACGAAGGTCTCGGAGCCGGTGATCTCGGTGACGCCGAGGGTGGTGTCGAAGCGGATCGCGCCCGGCGCGGGCTCGAGGCCGAGGTGGTTGGGACGGAAGCCGGCGCGGTAGCGCCCGTCGGGCAGGCCCTCGCCCAGCGAGGCGGCGTGCTCGCCGTCGCCGAGGCGGATCGCGCCGCCGCGCTTCTCGACGTCCACGAAGTTCATGGGCGGGTCCGAGAAGACGCGCGCGGTGACGGCGTCGGCGGGGCGGCGGTAGACCTCGGCGGTGGGGCCGAACTGGGTGACGCGCCCTTCCCAGAGGGTGGCGCAGTGGCCGCCGAGCAGCAGCGCCTCCTCGGGCTCGGTGGTCGCATACACGAAGATCGCGCCCGATTCCTCGAAGATGCGCGGGATCTCGGCGCGCAGCTCCTCGCGCAGCTTGTAGTCGAGGTTGGCGAGCGGCTCGTCGAGCAGCACGAGGCCGGCGTTCTTGACCAGCGCGCGGGCGAGCGCGCAGCGCTGCTGCTGGCCGCCCGACAGCTCCAGCGGCCGGCGCTCCAGGAAGGGGGTCAGCTTCATCAGCGCCGCGGTCTCCTCGACGCGGGCATCGATCTCGGCGCGGTCCACGCCCATCAGCTTCATGGGCGAGGCGATGTTCTCCCGCACCGTCATCGAGGGGTAGTTGATGAACTGCTGGTAGACCATCGCCACGCGGCGGTCCTGCACCCGCATGCCGGTCACGTCCTCGTCCTGCCAGAGCACGCGGCCCGCGGTGGGTTGGTCGAGCCCGGCCATCAGCCGCATGAGGGACGTCTTGCCCGAGAGGGTGGGCCCGAGCAGGACGTTCATGGTCCCGTTCTCGAGGTGCAGCGTGGTGGGGTGGATGTGGGTGCGCCCGCCCACCTCGCGGCTCACGGCCTCCAGCGTCAGGCTCATTGCGCCACCTCCGCCGGTTGCAGGTCCGCGGCCAGCCGCCGCTCCATGTGCCGCCGCAGGGCCGCCTCGCCCGCCCCGTCGAGCCGCAGGCCCAGCTTCGAGCGGCGCCAGAGCACGTCGTCGGGCGTGCGCGCCCATTCGCGGTCCATCAGCCAGTCCACCTCGCGCGCGGTCAGGGTCGCGCCGAAGTCCTCGCCCAGCGCCTCGGCCGAGGCGGCGCCGTCCAGCATCGCGCGCGCCTCGGTGCCGTAGGCGCGCACGAGGCGCAGCGCCCAGCGCGCGTCGAGGAACGGGTGGTCGCGGCGCAGGCCCGCGACCAGCGCGTCCACGCCGTCCACGGGGAAGTCGCCGCCCGGCAGGGGCGCCCCGGCGGTCCAGTCGCCGGCGTCGTGGCCGAGGGTCTCGTTCACGTGCGCCATCGCCCCCTCGGCCAGCCGGCGGTAGGTGGTGATCTTGCCGCCGAAGACGTTCAGCACCGGCGCGCCCGCGGTGCGGTCCACCTTCAGCACGTAGTCGCGCGTGGCCGCCGTGGCCGAGCGGGCGCCGTCGTCGTAGAGGGGCCGCACGCCGCTGTAGGTCCACACGATGTCGTCCATCGTGACGGGGCGCTTCAGGTAGGCGTTCACGAAGTCGATCATGTATCGCTTCTCGTCCTCGGTGCAGACCGCCGGCTCGGAGGGGTCGGGGTGCTCGGCGTCGGTGGTGCCGATCAGCGTGAAGTCGGTCTCGTAGGGGATCGCGAACATGATGCGCCCGTCGGTGCCCTGGAAGAAGTAGCACTTGCCGTGGTCGAACAGGCGCCGGGTGACGATGTGGCTGCCGCGGACCAGCCGCACGCCCTCGCGCGCCTTCGAGCGCAGCGCGCCCTTCAGGATGTCGCCCACCCACGGCCCGCCCGCGTTGACGATCATGCGCGCGCGCCGCTCGGTGCGGGCGCCGGTCTCGCGGTCCTCCAGCGCGGCGACCCAGGCGCCGTCCCGGACCTCGGCGGAGACGACCTTGGTGCGGGCCAGGATCTCGGCGCCGCGCGCCTCGGCATCGCGGGCGTTCAGCACCACGAGGCGCGCGTCCTCGACCCAGCAGTCGGAGTACTCGAAGGCCTTCTCGAAGCGGTCCTGCAGCGGCTCGCCCTCGGGGCGGCCCCGCAGGCGCACCGTCTCGGTGCCCGGCAGGATCGTGCGCCCGCCGAGCCCGTCGTACATCGCCAGCCCCAGGCGGATCAGCCAGGCGGGGCGGCGCCCGCGCATCCACGGCATCGCCAGCCCCAGGAGGCGCGAGGTGGGCGTGTCGCCCTCGAAGCGCTGGGCGGGGTGGTAGGGCAGCACGAAGCGCATGGGCCAGGCGATGTGGGGCATCATGCGCAGCAATACCTCGCGCTCGCGCAGCGCCTTCCGCACGAGGTCGAACTCGAAGTACTCGAGGTAGCGCAGGCCGCCGTGGAACAGCTTGGTCGAGGCCGAGGACGTGGCCGAGGCGAGGTCGTCCATCTCGCACAGCACCACGGACAGGCCGCGGCCGGCGGCGTCGCGGGCGATGCCGCATCCGTTGATGCCGCCCCCGATCACGAGGACGTCCGCGATGTCCGGACCATTCGCCAAGCCGCCCGCCTCCCCCCGTGCGCCGCCGTCGTCATCGTCGTCGCGCGAGGCATAGCAACCGCGCGACGGAGCGAACAAGGGTTATCTTCGCCCATGTTCGTTTTGGCCGCGTCGATCTGGGATCGCCGCCCTGCGGCGGAGATTTCCGTCGATCGTGTTCGCTTTGGGGGAAAGCGAAAACCGTTGACCGGCGCCGCGCCCCCGGGTCATCTCCGGTCCCAGCCGCCACCCGAGGTCCGATGTCCCAGGCCGTCCGCCACCCCAAGATCCTCGACATCGCCCGGCGCGAGGGCGGGGTCAGCGTGGAGCGGCTGTCGGAGCACTTCGGCGTGACGCTCCAGACCATCCGCCGCGACCTTGCGGAGCTGGCCGAGGCGGGCCAGCTCGAACGCGTCCACGGCGGCGCGGTGCTGCCCTCGGGCACGGTGAACATCGCCTACGAGGAGCGGCGGCGCCTCCATGCGGGCGGCAAGGCGGCGATCGCGCGGGCCTGCGCGGCGCAGATCCCCGACGGGGCCTCGGTGTTCCTGGCGATCGGCACCACGGCCGAGGCGGTGGCCGCGGCCCTCGTGCACCACCGCGGGCTCCTGGTGGTCACCAACAACGTGAACGCGGCGCGCATCCTCGGGCCGCGCGACGGCGAGGTGGTGGTGACGGGCGGCACGATGCGCGCCGCCGACGGGGGGCTGGTGGGCGACCTGGCCCGCACGGCGGTGGAGGGGTTCCGCTTCGACGTGGCGGTGGTGGGCTGCTCGGCGCTCGACCCCTCGGGCGACGTGCTCGACTTCGACGGGCGCGAGGCCGGGGTGAGCCGCGCCGCCGTGGCGCGGTCGCGGCGCGCGTTCCTGGCGGCCGACGCCAGCAAGTTCGCCCGCACCGCCCCCGTGCGCGTGCTGTCGCTGGAGGGCCTCCACGCCTTCGTGACCGACGCGCCGCCCCCCGCGGCGCTGCGGGCGCGCTGCGAGGGGTGGGGCACGCGGGTGGAGGTCTGCCCGCCGGGCGGGAGCTAGCGCCCCATGCGCCGGAACAGGCGCCGGGCGGCGTCCGGGTAGGGCGGGGCCAGCACGCGCAGGGCGCGGGTGGAGAGGGGCGTGAACACGGTGCGCTCGTGGCTGAACTCGCGGAAGCCGCGCTCGCCGTGGTAGGCGCCGTGCCCGCTCTGGCCGATGCCGCCGAAGGCGCGGTCGTGGAGCGCGAGGTGCAGGACGGCCGCGTTCACCGCGCCGCCGCCCGAGCGCATCCGCGCCAGGAACCGCCGGGCCGCGCCGTGCTCGCCGAACACGTAGGCCGCCAGCGGCGTGCCCCCGGCCTCGGCGCGCAGCACGTCCTCGGGCGCGTCGTAGGGCAGGATCGGCAGCACAGGGCCGAAGATCTCCTCGCGCATGAGCGCGCCGTCGCGGGGCGGGTCGAGAACCACGGAGGGCGGCACCGGCACGTCCGCCTCCACGGTGCGAACCTCGGCGCCGGCGGCGCGGGCCTCGTCGAGCATGGCGCGGACGCGGGCGCCGGCGCGGGGGTCGATCATGCCGGTGTAGTCGCGGGGCAGGAAGCCGCGTGCGCTGTCCATGAGCGCGTCGGCCCACGCGCCCTCGGTGCCGCGCGGCACCCAGAGGTGGTTCGGCGCCACGCAGGTCTGGCCGGCGTTGAGCCAGCGGCCCCAGGCGACCGCGGGGGCGTGCTCGGCCGGATCGGCGCCGGGCAGGGCCACGGCGGGGCTGCGCCCGCCCAGCTCCAGCGTCACGGGGGAGAGCGTCTCGGCGGCGGCGCGCGCCACGAGGCGGCCCGTGGCGGTGGAGCCGGTGAAGAAGATGTGGCCGAAGGGCAGCGCGGTCAGCGCCTGGGCGGTCTTGGGGCCGCCGAGGACGACGGCGGCCTCGTCCTCGGGGAAGACGTCGGCCACGAGGGCCGCCAGCGCCTCGGAGCTGTGGGGCGCGCGCTCCGAGGGCTTGAGGAGCGCGCGGTTGCCCGCCGCCACCGCCGTCACGAGGGGCACGAGGGCGAGCTGGATCGGGTAGTTCCAGGGCGAGAACACGCCGACGACGCCCTTGGGCTCCATCCAGGTCTCGGCGCGGCCCGGCAGCGGCTGGAGCACCCAGTCGCGGCGCGGCGCGGTCCAGCGGCGCAGGTGGCGCAGGGTGTGGCGGATGGCGCCCTGCACGAAGGCCAGCTCGGCCGTCAGCGTCTCGCTCTCGGCGCGGGGGCGGAAGTCCTCGGACACGGCGCGCACCAGGGCGTCCTGCCGGGCGCCGATGGCCCGGCCCAGCGCCGTCAGGCGCGCGCGGCGGGCGGCGAGGTCCGGCACGGCGTCGAGCGAGAACGCGCCCGTGAGGCGGGCGTGGACCCGGCGGGCCTCCTCGGCGCTCATCGGGCGCCGTAGGCGCGGCCGCGCCAAGTCACCCGGCGGCCCCGCCGGGCGTCGCGCAGGGCGCGGAACTGGATCCAGAGCGTCACGAGAACTCCCACGGGATGGAGAAGGACGGAGAGCGGGTGCTGGTGCATCCGCCATGCGAGCACGGTGCGCGCCGCGAGCAACAGTACCACGGCCGCGAGCGAGAGCCACGCGGCGCCCCACGCCCCGGCGAGGAGGGCGAGGGGCAGCACGAGGAACGGCAGCACGTGGCCGCCGAACAGGAGCGCGGTCCAGACCGGCAGGGCGCGGGGCGTGGCCATGCCCTCGGTGGCGTTCTTCGAGAACCCCTCCACGATCGCGGGCCAGTCCTCGTACATGCGCACGTGGGCCAGCGGGGTGGCGTCCACGAGATCGGTGCGCCCGCCGGCGCGGCGCACGTTTCGCGGCAGGTTCAGGCCGTCGTGCATCCGGTCGCGGAAGGCCGCGTGGCCGCCCGCGGCCTCGTAGGCGCCGCGCGTCACCATCAGGAGCTGGCCGCAGCCGGCGGCGAAGGCCGGGTCGGGCCGCGCGCGGGCCATGGGGACCGGCAGGTAGCCCAGCAGCACCACGAGGATCTGGGGGATGGCCACGATCTCGGGCAGCGTGCGGGTGATCTGGCGCGGAAAGCCGGAGACGAGGGCGAGGCCGAAGCTCTCGAGCCAGGTCCACAGGCGCGCCACGGCGTCGGGGGCGAGGCGCACGTCGGCATCCACGAACAGGAGCACCGGGTGGCGGGCCGCCTCGGCCAGCTGGTGGCAGGCGTGCTGCTTGCCGTTCCAGCCCTCGGGCAGCGGCGCGCCGCGCAGGAGGCGCACGCGCGGATCGGCTGCGGCGGCGGCCTCGACGATGCGGTCGGTGCCGTCCGCGGAGCCGTCGTCGAGCACCACGACCTCGATCTCGGCGTCCCGCTGGGAGAGCGCGCCGTGCAGGGCGCCCTCGATGTTGCCGGCCTCGTCGCGGGCCGGGATCAGGATCGACACGGGGCGCTGGGCGGCGCCGCCCCGGGGGGGCGGACGCAGGGCACCGAGGTTCACGAGGGTCATCGCCGCGTAGAGCAGCGCCAGCGCGAGGGCGACGATCGCGAATGCCAGGAGGAGGAGCGACATTCAGCGCTCCGGCAGGTGGTCTGGGTCGTGGGCGCGGCCCCCGAGACGGGCGCGCGCCGCCTGCCACAGGCCGTACACCCCGCCCACGCCCCGCGTGCCGCCGTGGAGGGTGCGGAACCGCCCGGGGTCGCGCGCCATCGCCGCCGCGGCGAGGCGGTCCTGCGCGCGCTCCAGCTCGCCTGCGAGCGCGTCCGTGGCGCCCTCGCCCCGCGGCTGCACGGGCGCGCCGAAGGCAGCCAGCGCCTCGGGGCGGCGCTCGGACCAGAAGGGGTATTCGAGCGCCAGCGGCAGGGCCACGGCGCCGGGCACGCGGGCCAGGAGGTGCGCGAGGCCGGGGCGCAGGGCGACGGGGCGCTCGCGCGGGTCGGCGAAGCGCCCCTGCGCGGTCATCCAGAGCATGCGGGCCGGATCGGCGAGGACGTGCTCGCCCACCCGCAGGAAGCGCACCGCGCCGGAGCGCCGGTCGGGGTCGATGCCGAACATGCCGATCCGGCGCATGAAGCCGTAGCGCTCCAGCGCCGCGGCGTCGATCGGGCCGAAGGGCGCGCGGTCCGGGAAGAGCGCGCCCTGCATCACCATGAACACGGCCGGATCCCACCAGCCGGGATGGTTGGCGTAGACCACGAGCGGCGCGCCCTCGGGCAGCGCGGGCAGGCCCGGCTCCAGGAGGCGCAGGGCGCGGAAGCCGCGCCCCACCTCGCGGCGCATGACGCCGGCGAAGAAGCGGCACAGCGCCGCGCTGCGCAGCGCGACCGGGTCGTCCGCGAGGGCGGCCACGATTACTCGGCGGCCACGTTCGAGACGCTGTCGCCGTCGAGGCTGTCGGCGGCGATCCAGCCCGACATCAGGGCCATGGGCATGCCCGGCCCCGGATGCGCCGAGCCGCCCGCGAGGTAGAGCCCCGGCACCTGCCGCGAGCGGTTGCCCGGCTTGAACGCGCCGTTGACGCGTCCGTGGCTGGCGAGCCCGTAGATCGCGCCGTTCAGCACCTTGTAGCGCTCGTGGATGTCCTGCGGGGTGAGCGCGCGCTCGAAGGCGATGCGGTCCTCGAGGTCGTCCATGCCGGCGGCGCGGCCCAGCTTTCGCAGGATGACCTTGCGGTACTCGGGCAGCATCCGCGCCCAGTCCTGGCCATCGCGCAGGTAGGGGGTGTGGACGAGCACGTAGAGCGCCTCGCCGCCCTCGGGGGCTACGGCTGCTTCGGTCCGCGCAGGCGCGGCGATGTAGGCGGTGGGATCGGGCGCGGGCACGCCGCGGTCGTAGATGGCGCGGAACTCCTCCTGAGGGTCGCGCGAGAAGACGAAGTTGTGGTGGGCGAGGTGGTCGTAGGCCTCGCGCAGGCCGAGGTAGAGGACGACGCCCGAGCAGGCGGCCTCGCGGTTCTTGTGGCCGAACCGCTTCCACGCGTCCCCGCCGATCAGCTCGCGGTAGGTGCGCACCGAGTCCATGTTCGAGACGATGCGGTCGAAGGCCATGCGCTCGCCCGAGGCGAGGCGCACGGCGGCGGCACGCCCGCCCTCCAGCTCGATTCCCTCGACGTCGACGCCGGTGCGGTAGTCCACGCCCAGCTCCTCGCCGAGGCGCACGAGGGCCTGCGGCACGGCGCGGGTGCCGCCCATCGGGTACCAGACGCCCTCGCCCTGCTGCATCTGGGCAATGCCGCAGAGGACGGCCGGCGAGGCCAGCGGGCTGGACCCGACGTACTGAATGAAGTGCTCCAGCATCTGCTGGACGCGGGGATCGCGAACGTCGCGCTTGATCTGGCCCGCGACGGTGCGGTGCATGCGCAGCGCCATCACGTCACGCAGGGTCTCCAGCGACATGTTCTGCTTCAGGTCCATCGTGTCGCGCAGGTCCTCGACCGAGCGCCAGAAGAAGAACCGGTCGGAGACGTCCGAAAGGCGGTCGGCGACCTTCATGAACCGCTCGAACCCGGCCTCGTCCTCGGGCGACAGGCGCCCGATCTCGCGGGCGGCCAGCTTGGGGTCGTCGCGCAGGTCGAGCACGGTGCCGTCGTCGTAGAAGCAGCGCCACTGGGGGTCGAGGCGGCGCAGGTCGAGGTAGTCGGCGATGTCGCGGCCCGCCTCGGCGAAGACCCGCTCCAGCACCCGCGGCATGGTGAGGATGGTGGGCCCCATGTCGAAGCGGAAGCCCTCCTCCTCCAGCACGGCGGCCTTGCCGCCGAGCCAGCCGTTCTTTTCCAGCAGGGTGACCTTGTGGCCGCGCGCGGCCAGCGTGGCAGCCGCCGCGAGGCCGCCGAGGCCGCCTCCGATGATGCCGACGTGGCTCATTCCGCCGCCTCCTTCATCCCCATGCCCGGCGCGGGCATTCCCATGTCCTCGGCCGCGAGGCGGGCGGCGATGCGCGCGCTCTCGAAGATCGTCGGCAGGCCCGAGCCGGGATGCGTGCCGCCGCCCGTCAGGTACACGCCGTCGACGTCCTCGTAGCGGTTGTGGGGGCGGCGGTGAAGCATCTGGCCGAGGTTGTGCGCGAGGTTGAACGTGGCGCCCCGGTAGATGCCCATCTGCGATTCCCAGTCCGCGGGCGAGATCATGCGCTCGGTGCGGATGCGGGGCCGGATGTCGTGGCCCGAGAGCTTGGATAGCCGATCGAGGATCTTCTCGCGGTAGACAGGGGCCAGCGCCTCCCAGTCCTCGCCGCCCTCGAGGTTGCCGGTGGGCACCAGCACGTAGAGCGTGGAGTGCCCCTCGGGCGCCAGCGTCGGGTCGGTGACGGAGGCGTTCTGCACGTAGATCGTGGGCTCGCGCGGGGCGAGGCCCTGCTCGATCTCGCGGATGTTCTTGGTGTAGTCCTCGGACAGGTAGATCGTGTGGTGGTGCATGTCGTCGAAGCGCCCCTCGATGCCGAGGTAGAGCATGAACGTCGAGCAGGAGTACTTCTTCTTCGCGATCGTCTTGTCGCTCCACCGCTTGCGGCGGGCGTTCGGGATCAGGCGCGGAATGGTCGAGGCGAAGTCGCCGTTCACCACCACCGCATCGGCGGGGATCGTGCCCGTGCGGGTGCGCACCGCCGTGGCGCGGCGGCCTTCGGTGACGATCTCCTCGGCGCCTTCCGACAGGCGGATGTCGACGCCCATCTCGCGGGCGATGCGCGCCATGGCCTTGGGGATCGCGTTGCACCCGCCCACGGGGTGATAGACCCCGAAGCCGTACTCCACGTGCGCCACGATCGTGAACAGCGAGGGGCACTTGAACGGCGACATGCCGAGGTACTTCGACTGGAACGAGAAGGCGAGGCGCAGGTCCGGGTGCCGGAACCAGCGCTTGAGGTCACCGTCCACGGTCAGCCACGGCCGGAACAGGGGCAGCGCGCGCAGCATGTCGACGCCCACGAGGTCGCGCGCACTCGCGAAGGGGCGCTGGAGGATCGGGCGGAAGGCCTCGAACTTGGCGGCGTTCTCCGCGAGGTAGGCCCTCACGTTGGGCGCGTCCGCGGGCGAGATGCGCGCGGCCTCGGCCGTGAGCCGGTCGATGTCGGGGGTGGCGTCGAAGGTGTTCCCGTCGTCGAACTGGAGGCGGTACATCGGGTCGAGGCGCTTGAGGTCCACCTCCCGGTCGAGGTCGCGCCCGCAGGCGGCGAAGATCTCGCGCAATACCTCGGGGTAGAGGTAGAAGGTCGGGCCGTAGTCGAAGGTGAACCCGTCCTGCTCGAAGCTGGCGGTGCGCCCGCCCACGCGGTCGGCCTTCTCCAGCAGGGTCACGCGGGCGCCGGAGGCGCGCAGCAGCATCGCGGTGGCGAGGCCACCGGGGCCGGCGCCGACGACGACGACGTCGCGGGCGCGCGTATCGGATTGGGCGTTCATCGGGTGCTCCGTCGGGAGGCGCGGGATCGTGCCGCGGTCTGGTCTGATGCTCCGGCGGCGTCTAGGCTGCACAGGGCGGTCGGTCGTGTTTTTCGCATCGGTTCGCTTCTCGGGGTCTGGCCGCGATCTAGGTCAACCGACACGGATGTCACGAGGGGAGAGCGGGCGGATGACGCTGGCAGGCGGGATGCAGACCGGCGGCGCGGACGCTGCCGATCCGTGGCACGCGGCCGCGTCCGAGAACTTTCCGGTGGCCTCGCGCCTGCTCGCGCCCCGGGTTCGGCCTCAGGTGGTCGCATTCTACCGCTTCGCGCGCGCCGCCGACGATGCGGCCGACGATCCCGCGGCCGCGCCCGAGGCGCGGCTCGCCCGGCTCGCGGCGCTGGAGCGGGGGCTGGACGGCGAAGACGCGGGCCCGGGTGCGGCGCTGCGTCGCGCCGTCGGGCCGGGCGCCGCGCTGGAGGAGGCGCGGGCGCTCCTGGTCGCCTTCCGCCGCGACGCCGCGGGGGCGCGCTGCGCGGACTGGGCGGCGCTGCGGGACTACTGCGCACACTCCGCCGCGCCGGTCGGCCGGTTCCTGCTGCGCGTCCACGGCGAGGGGGCCGGGGCGCACGCGCTGTCCGACGCCCTGTGCGCCGCGCTGCAGGTGCTGAACCACGTGCAGGACATCCGCGCCGACTGGCAGCGGCTCGGGCGCCGCTACCTGCCCGGCGACTGGATGCACGCGGCGGGGGCCGGGGACGCCGCGCTCGCCGCGTCCACCGCCTCGCCCGCCCTGCGCGCGGTGATCGACCGCACCCTCGGGGCCACGGGCGCGCTGCTGCGCGAGGCGGCGCCCCTGCCCCGGCGCATCCGTTCGCGCGGCCTGCGCGCGCAGGCGGCGGCGACCCTGTTCCTGGCCCGAAGGCTCCACGCGAGGCTCGAACGCGGCGATCCGCTGGCGGGCCGCATCGCGCCCACGCGGCTCGACTTCGCGCGCGCGGGGCTCGCCGCCGCCGCGGCCCTGCCGTGAGCTTCGCGCCCGCCACCACCGAGCGCGGCGACCGGGCCGAGGTGCGCCGCGTGGTGGCGGGCGCCGGGTCGAGCTTCGCCCTCGGCATGCGCGTCCTGCCCGAGCCGCGGCGCCGCGCGATCCATGCGGTCTACGCCCTCTGCCGCGCCGTGGACGACATCGCCGACGGCGACGCGCCGGGCGCGGCCACGCCCGAGGCGCGGGCCGCCGCCCTCGATCGCTGGGAGCGCGAGGTCGCCCTCGCCTTCGCGGGCCGCCCCGGCACCGCGATCGGCGCCGAGATCGCCCGCGCCGCCGCGTGGCTCGACCTGCCCGAAGCGGAGTTCGCCCTGGTGATCGACGGCATGCGCATGGACGCGCGCGCCATCGTGGCGCCCTCGGCGGAGGTGCTGGACGCCTACATCCGCCGCGTGGCGGGCGCCGCGGGCATCCTCTCGATGCGCTGCTTCGGCGCCTGGCTCGGGCCGCCCTCGGAGCGGTTCGCCCTCCACCTCGCGCGCGGGCTGCAGCTGGTGAACATCCTGCGCGACGTGGAGCAGGACGCCGCGATGGGCCGGCTCTACCTGCCCCGCCCCGTGCTGGAGGCCGCGGGACTGCCGGGCGAGCCCGCCCGCGTGCCGGGCCACGCCGCCCTGCCCCGGGCGCGCGCGCTGGTAGGGGCCGACGCCCGCCGCGCCTTCCGCGCCGCCGCCGCCGAGATCCCCGCGCACCGCCGCGTGCCGCTGCTCCCTGCGCTGGTGATGATGGGCCCCTACGAGCGCCTGCTGCGCCGCTGGGAATCCGACTGGACGCGCCCGCCGCCCCGTCGCTCGCGCCTCGGCAAGCTGGTGGACGGGCTCGCCGCCGCGGCGCGCCCGGTCTGATGCCGCGCGCCTTCGTGATCGGCGCGGGGCTGGCCGGCCTCGTGGCCGCGGAGGCCCTCGCCCGCGGGGGCATGGCCGTCACGGTGCTGGAGGCCTCGCCCAAGGCGGGCGGGCGCTGCCGCTCCTACCGCGACGCGCGGCTGGGGCGGGTGATCGACAACGGCAACCACCTCGTGCTCGCCGCCAACCGCGCGGTGCTGGACTGGGCGGGGCGCATCGGCGGCGCGGACGCGCTGGAGCGGGGCGAGGCGGCGTTCCCGTTCCTCGACCTCGCGGACGGCCAGCAGTGGTGCGTGCGCCCCGGCCCCGGTCCGTGGGGGGCGCTGGCGGCCCGCCCCCCCGGCGTGCGGCCCGGCACGCTGGTGCGCGACATGGCCCGGCTGGCGGCCGCGCGCCCCTCGGCCACGGTGGAGCGGGCCGTGGGCGCCGCCTCGCCGCTGATGGCGCGCTTCTGGGACCCCATGAGCCGCGCCGTGCTGAACGAGGACCCTGCACGCGGCTCGGCCCGGCTGCTGGCGGCGGCGCTCCTGCGCTCCTTCGCGCGCGGCGCGGGCGCAGCGCGGCCGGTGTTCTTTCCCCGCGGCCTCGGCCCGGCGCTGGTGGACCCCGCGCTCGCCCTCTTGGAGCGACAGGGCACCCAGATCGACCTGCGCCGCCCCGTGGCGGCGCTGGAGGGCGGCGACCGCCTCCGCACGATCCATGCCGGCGCGCGCATCGACTTCGCGCCCGGCGACGTGGCCGTGCTGGCCGTGCCGCCCCGGCAGGCGAGCGCGCTCCTGCCCCGCCTCGCGCTGCCGCCCTCGGGCCGGGCCATCGCCAACGCGCACTTCGTGGTCCCGGACAGCGGCCTGCCCCCCCTCCTCGCCCTGCTCGGCGGCACGGCGCACTGGTTGTTCCGGCGCGGCGACGTGGTGTCGGTCACGGTCTCGGCGGCGGAGGATTCCGCGCTGGAGGGGCTGGGGCGCGACGCGGCCCTCGCCCGGCTCTGGGCCGACGTCGCCGCCGCCGTGCGCGCCCACGGAGGCGCCGTGCCCCCCGCCATGCCCGCCGCCCGCTTCCTGCGCGAGCGGGCCGCCACCTTCGACCAGTCGCCCGAAGGCGCCGCCAGGCGGCACGGGCCCCGCACGCCCTGGCCGAACCTCCTACTCGCCGGGGATCACGTCCGCACGGGGCTGCCCGCCACGCTCGAAGGCGCCGTCCGCTCCGGCGAGCGCGCCGCGCGGCTGGCCCTCCGGGCGGCGCAGCGGGCCGCGCCATAGGCCGTAGAGCACCGGGTTCGCCTCGACGACGTCCAGAAGCAGCCCGCCCAGCGGCAGGCGGCGCCCCGAGAGCAGCGCCGCGTGGCCCGCGACTGCCCCCGCCACCGCGCCGAGGGTGTTGGCGATCACGTCCCACATCGTGTCCACGAGACCCGAATCCTGCGCGTTCGTGCCGAAGAGCTGGTCGAGCGCGAACTCCAGCACCTCCCACAGCGCCCCCGCCATCATGGCGAAGCCGAAGGCCAGCGTGCCCAGCACCCACAGCGCCGTGCGCGGCGGCGCGCCCGCGGTGGGCAGGAGCGCTAGGCCGAAGCCCACCACCGCCAGCACCGCCGCCGAGACCACGTGGAGCGCGAGGTCCCACCACGGCAGGGCCTCGTAGACCTGCAGGTGCTCGCCCAGGAGGAGGGCGGCGAGGGCGTAGAGCACGACCCCGGCGTGGAGGCGCGGCGGAAAGCGCAGGTTTGACACGGCCTCGAACAGCGCGAGCGTCGCGGCGAAGCCGGCGGAGGCGAGCGCGATGGCCCAGCCCGCAAGCCCGAGACCCCAGGCGGCGAGCGCGCCGAGCCCGAGGCCCGCGAGGGCGAGGGTGATGCGAAGGGCCTCGTGCAAGGGCCGTCCTCCTGTTCCACGACACAGGTAAGACGCCCCGGGGGCGATCCAAGTTTCCCCCGCGCCGCGCCGACGCGCCGCGAGCCGCCCGGGCCGTCAGGCGGACCGGGCGCGCCGCGTTCCCATGGTCCGCTTCGCCGCCCGCACGATGCCGTCCGCGTCGATGCCGAAATGGCGGTGGAGATCGGCCACCGTGCCGGTCTGGCCGAAGTGCTCGACCCCGAGGCTGCGGACCCGGTGCCCGTGCACGCCGCCCAGCCACGCCAGCGTCGCGGGGTGCCCGTCGATCACCGTGACCAGCGCGGCGTGGCCCGGCACGTCCGCGAGCAGGCGCGCCACGTGGCTCTCCTCGCTCGCCGTCCAGCCGGCGTTGAGGCGGTCGGCGGACGTCACCGCCAGCACCGCCACGTCGCCGGTCCAGTCCCCGAGCCGCCCGGCGGCGGCGATGGCCTGGTCGGCGATCGCGCCCTGGTAGGCGATCACCACGCCCGTGCGCGGCGAGGGCGGGCGCAGCCAGTAGGCGCCGTCGATCACGCCGCGCTCGAAGTCCTGCCCCCGCGGGCCGGGCTGCTCCAGGGGGCGGGTCGAGAGGCGCAGGTAGACCGAGCCGCCCTCGGCATCGCGCGCCCAGTCGCCCTCGTCCGCGCGGCCCTCGCGCTGGAGGTAGTCGAAGGCCCAGCCCATGACGATCGCCAGCTCGTCCGCGAAGGCCGGCTCGAAGGCGGCCAGCCCGTCCTGGCTCATGCCGATCAGGGGCGAGGCGATGGACTGGTGCGCGCCGCCCTCGGGGGCGAGCGAGACGCCCGAAGGCGTGCCCGCGAAGAGGAAGCGGGCGTCCCCGTAGCAGGCGTAGTTCAGCGCATCGAGGCCGCGCGCGACGAAGGGGTCGTAGAGCGTGCCCACCGGGATCAGCCGGCGCCCGAACAGGGAATGCGACAGGCCGGCGGCGCCCAGCGCGAGAAAGAGGTTCATCTCGGCGATGCCCAGCTCCAGGTGCTGCCCCTCGGGGCCGAAGGCCCATTTCTGCGTCGAGGGCACCCGCTCGTCGCGGAACGTGTCGGGCCGCTCGCGGCGGTCGAAGAGGCCGCGCCGGTTCACCCAAGGCCCGAGGTTGGTGGAGACGGTGACGTCGGGCGACATGGTGACGATGCGATCGGCCAGTGGCCCGCCCTGCTTCGCCACCGCGTCGAGGATCTTGCCGAACGCGGCCTGGGTGGAGATCTCGCGGTCCGCGGGCGCGGGGATCGCGGGCACGGCGGCGGCGCCGTCCTCCAGCCGCCGGGGTCCGCGTGCGAAGAACGGCGCGCGCTTGGCGGCGGCGGCGAGATCGGCGGGAATGTCCCACTCGGCGCCCCGCTCCACGTCCATCTCGCGCTGCCACTCGGCGAACTGGGCGGGGTTCATCAGGCCCGCGTGGTTGTCCTTGTGCCCCGCCAGCGGCGTGCCCCAGCCCTTGATCGTGTAGGCCAGGAACACCGTGGGGCGGTCGTCCTCCGCCGCTTCGTCGAAGGCATCGCACAAGGTCGCCATGCAGTGCCCGCCGAGGTTCGCCATCAGCGCGGCCAGCTCCGCGTCCGAGCGACGGTCCAGCAGCGCCGAGACGTCGCCCTGGTCGCCCAGCTCCTCGGTCAGCCGCGCGCGCCACGCCTTGCCGCCCTGCCACGTCAGCGCCGAGTAGAGCTGGTTCGGGCAGGCCTCGATCCATTCCCGAAGCCGTTCGCCGCCCGGCTCCGCGAAAGCGGCCTCCTGCAGCTTGCCGTGGCGCAGGCGCGCGACGCGCCAGCCGAAGGCCCGGAAGATCGCCTCGATCCGCTCCCACAGGCCCTCGTGCACCACGCCGTCGAGCGACTGGCGGTTGTAGTCCACGATCCACCAGCAGTTGCGCAGGTCGTGCTTCCAGCCCTCCTGCAGCGCCTCGTAGACGTTGCCCTCGTCCAGTTCCGCATCGCCCACCAGCGCCACCATGCGGCCCATCGGCCAGTCGGGACGCAAGGCGTCCTTGGCGTGCAGGTAGTCCTGCACCAGGGAGGCGAACAGCGTGGCCGCCACCCCGAGGCCCACCGAGCCGGTCGAGAAGTCCACGTCGTCCACGTCCTTGGTGCGCGAGGGGTAGCTTTGGGCGCCGCCGAGGCCCCGGAACCGCTCCAGCTTCTCCCGCGGCATGTTCCCGGCCAGCGCCTGGATCGCGTGGAACACGGGCGAAGCGTGGGGCTTGACGGCGACCCGGTCCTCGGGGCGCAGGGCGTGGAAGTAGAGCGCGGTCATGATCTGCGCCATCGAGGCCGACGAGGCCTGGTGCCCGCCCACCTTCACCTCGCCGTCGGCCCTGGGGCGGACGTGGTTGGCGTGGTGGATCGTCCAGTGCGAGAGCCACAGGGCGGCGCGGGCCAGCCGGTCGAGGGTGCGGGTGTCGGTCATGGCGGGGGCTCCGGGAAGGGGGATCGGGCGGCACGCGGGGGGGGCGCGACGGTTGGATCACTTTTAGGCGGGAGGGCGGGACATTTTGCTGCGTTCTCGCGGACACGCGGCGGACGGGCTGGAACGCCGATGCCGCCGATCCGGCGTTCGGTAGCATTTCCTGCCATTCCCGTTTCGTGACCGCCTCGGAGTCTCAGTTCTGCGGTGAGCGTGACTTACGGCCCGTTCGCTCGCATTGGCCGGGATTCCCCCATGGCACGCCGTGCCAATGAAACTGCCCCTCCCGCCTCCGTCGTGCCAAAATAACACTTATGCATCCGCACCTCCGCAACCCGCCGCCGCATCCCTCCCGATACCGTCTGCGCAGCGCCACCAGACGGAGACCCGCCCCATGGCACCGCTCGACGGCATTCGCGTGATCGAACTCGGACAGCTCATCGCCGGGCCCTACTGCGGCCAGCTGCTGAGCGACTTCGGCGCCGAGGTCGTCAAGGTCGAGCCGCCCGAGGTGGGCGACGCCATGCGCCAGTGGGGCCGCCCGGACCGGAGCGGCGACCCCGTGTGGTGGGACGTGATCGCGCGCGGCAAGAAGTCGGTCACGCTCGACCTGCGCCGCCCCGAGGGGCAGGCGGTGCTGCGCGACCTCGTGGCCGAGTCCGACGTGCTGGTCGAGAACTTCCGCCCCGGCACCATGGAGCGCTGGGGCCTCGGCTACGACGCGCTCGCCGCGATCAACCCGCGCCTGATCATGGCCCGCGTGTCGGGCTACGGCCAGGACGGGCCCTATGCCGGGCGCGCGGGCTTCGCCTCGGTCTGCGAGGCGGCGGGCGGCCTGCGCCACATCTCCGGCTACCCCGACCGCGCCCCGATCCGCATCGGCCTAAGCCTCGGCGACACCATGGCCGGCGTGAACGCGGCCATGGGCGTGCTGCTCGCCCTCCAGGACCGCCACCGTACGGGCCGGGGCCAGGTGGTCGACAGCGCCATCTACGAGGCCGTGCTCGGCCTGACCGAGAGCCTCGTGGCCGAGTACGACGCCGGCGGCCACGTGCGCGAGCGCAACGGCTCCTCGCTGCCCGGCATCGCCCCCTCGAACGCCTACCCCGCGCGCGACGGCAAGGACGTAGTGATCGGCGCCAACCAGGACTCGGTGTTCCGGCGCCTGTGCGAGGCCATGGACCGGCCCGAGCTGGCCGACGACCCGCGCTACGCCACCCACCGCGCCCGGGGCGAGAACCAGGCAGAGCTGGACGACCTGATCGCGGACTGGACCCGCACCGTGGACGCCGCCGAGATCGTGGAGCGCATGGCCGCCGGGGGCGTGCCCGTGGGCCTCGCCTACACCGCCGAGGACATGCTGGCCGACCAGCACTTCGCCGCGCGCCGGAGCATCGTGCACGTCGAGGACCCGAAGCGCGGCCGCACGCTCGCCATGCAGAACGTGTTCCCGCGCCTGTCGCGCTCGCCCGGCGCCGTGCGCGGGCTTGGGCCCGCCCTGGGCGAGCACACCGACACCATCCTCGCGGAGACGCTCGGCTACGACGCCGCGCGCCGCGAGGCCCTGCGCGCCGACGGCGTGACCTGAGCCCCGGGAGGGAGGACGCCGTGAACACCCGAGGAGACGCGCCGTGCTAGAGCCGATCATCGTCGTCGTGATGCTGCTGGGCCTGATCGGGGCCGGCGCGCCGATCTTCCTGGCGCTGGGCGCCTCGGGCCTCCTGGGCCTGTGGATGGCGCGCGGCCCGCTCGCGTTCTTCTTCGCGCCCACCTCGTTCTTCGGGCAGCTCAACTCCTTCGAGCTGATCGCGCTGCCCCTGTTCATCCTGATGGGCAACATCCTCGGCGCCACCCCCGTGGGGGCCAACCTGTTCCGCGCCGCGTCCCTGTGGCTCCAGTGGCTGCGGGGCGGGCTCGCCATCTCCACCGTGGGCGCCTCGGCCATCTTCGGCGCGGTCTCGGGCGTGTCCGTCGCGGGCGTCGCCGCCGTGGGCTCGATCGCGGTGCCGCAGATGCTGGACCGCGGCTACTCGCGGGGTCTGGCCGCCGGATCCGTCGCGTCCTCGGGCGCGCTGGCCATGCTGATCCCGCCCTCGGTGCCGTTCATCATCTACGGCGCGGTCTCGGGCGTGTCCGTGGGCGCGCTCTTCATCGGCGGCATCCTTCCCGGCATCGTGCTGGCCCTCGCCTTGTGCCTCTACATCTGGGTCCGGGTGCGCCTGAACCCCGCCGAGGCGCCCGCCGACGACGGCCCCAGGGCCCCCCGCGCCGAGAAGCTGCGCGCCCTCGGCGGCATCTGGCACGCCATGCTGCTGGTGCTGATCGTGCTGGGCTCGATCTACTCCGGCATCGCCACCCCTTCCGAGGCCGCCGCCTTCGGCGCGCTGGGGGCGTTCCTGATCGCGGCCCTCATCTTCCGCTGCCTCGACTGGCGGCGCACGGTCGCGATTCTGCGGTCCTCGGTGAAGGTGTCGGGCGCGATCCTCCTCATCATGGGCACCGCCAAGATCTTCGGCGACTACCTCAACCTCGTGCGCGTCCCCGAGAACGTCTCGGCCGCGCTCACCGCCACGGACCTGCCGCCCTGGGCGATCCTGACGCTGGTGATGGTCGCCCTCGTGCTCCTGGGGATGCTGGTCGACGCGGTCTCGCTGATCGTGGTGACCACGCCCATCCTGCTGCCGCTCGTGACCGCGCTGGGCTACGACCCGCTGTGGTTCGGCATCGTGCTGGTCATGAACCTGGAGATCGCGGTGGTGACGCCGCCCGTCGGCCTCAACCTCTACGCCCTCAAGGGCGTGTGCCCCCAACTCGAGGTCGAGGAGATCATCCGCTCCGTGGTGCCCTTCGTGGCGGTCCAGTTCGCGGTGCTGATGCTCTTCGTCCTCTTCCCGCCGATCAGCCTGTGGCTGCCCGGCCTCCTGTGACCGTCTCGAACCCAAGGGAGAACCCAGAGATGACCACGACCCGCAGAACCCTGCTCGGCTCCGCCGCAGCCCTCGCCGGCGCCCTGGCCTTCGCGGCCCCCGCCATGGCCGAGACCACGCTCACCGGCGTCAGCTACCTGCCGCCCTCCTACAAGGCGCTGAGCTACGGCTCCGCCGGCTTCGTGGAGCGCCTCGACGCCTCCGACGCCATCGCCGTGGACTACTACGACAGCGGCAAGCTCTTGAAGGCCGACGAGCAGCTGCCCGCGCTGCGCTCGGGCACCATCGACTTCATGTTCCACACCACCAGCTACATCACCCGCTCCTCGCCGATCCTCGGGATCACCGGCCTGCCGGGCGTGGTCGAGGCGCTCTACGAGAACCCGGGCCGCATCGCCAAGGGCTCGCCCCTGTTCGAGCTGATGAACGAGGAGCTGGCCAAGGAAGACCTCCGCATGATCTCCATGATGGGGAACGTGCTGGAGCCGGAGTACGTCTGGTCCACCGGCGACGGGGCGATCCGCTCGATCGACGACATCGCGGGCAAGAAGGTCCGCGTGGTCTCGTTCGAGGCGACCAAGCTGATGGAGGACTTCGGCGCCGCCGCCGTGCGCATCCCCTCCTCGGAGCTCTACCTCGCGCTCCAGCGGGGCACCGTGGACGCCGCCGTGGCGAACATCTCGACGGTCGTGGGCCGCTCGCTGCAGGAGCAGCTCGGCGCCGTCTACACCCTGCCCGTGACCGCCTTCGGCATCGGCCTGTTCATGACCACGAAGCGCTGGGAGGCCCTGAGCGACGAGGAGCGCGCCGCGGTCGAGGATGCCGCCGCCTGGTTCGAGGAGAACGGCGCCCGCGAGGCCAACGACGTCATCTACCCGAACGAGTTCTGGCCGATGATGGAGGAGGCCGGCATCGAGGTGATCGAGCCCACCGCGGAGGAGCTCGAGCGCCTCGAGGCGGGCTCGCAGGCCGTGATCGACGCCTGGCTCGAGGAGGTCGGCCCGGAGGTCGGCCGGCGCGCCATCGCGCTCGCCACCGGCGCCGAGTCCTGATGATCCGGGGGGCGCGCCCGCCGCGCCCCCTCCCCCACCCGCTCCGGAGGTCCGACCATGCGCACCGCCTACACCTTCCTCGAGCGCCTGACCCAACGGGGCGGGCAGGTCGTGCTGGTCTTCATGGTGCTGACCATCGTGTACGACGCCGTCGCCCGCTACCTCTTCGCCGCGCCGACCTCGTGGTCGCTGGAGATCAACACCTTCCTGATCGTCTACGTGGCCGTGATGGCCGCCGCCGACGTGCAGCGCACCGACAGCCACATCCGCATCACCTTCTTCGCCGACCGGCTGGGGGACCGCGGCCGGCGGACGGTGCGCGCGATCATCGGCCTGTTCGGCGCCGGGTTCGCCGGCATCATGGCCTGGCGCGGCTACCTGATCGCCGCCCAGGCCGCGGAGTACGGCGAGCGGGTCTCGTCGTCCTTCGGCACGCCCATGGTGATACCCTACGCCATGCTGCCCATCGGCTTCGGCCTCCTCGCGATCCGCTTCGCGCTCGACGTGCTCGATGCCTGGCAGGGCCGCGCGCCCGAGGCCGGGGAGGGCACCGAAGTTGTCTGAGACCCTCGCAGGCAAGGACGCCCCCGTGACCGACCGCCGCCCCGCCATCGTCGAGGTCGCCCCCCGCGACGGCCTCCAGAGCATCCGCGATCCCCTGCCCACGGACACCAAGATCGCGCTGATCCGCGACCTTGTCGCCGCCGGCTGCCGGCGCGTGGAGATCGGCAGCTTCGTGAGCCCCAGGGCGGTGCCGCAGATGCACGACATGGCGGAGATCGCCGCCGCCGTGCTGGACCTGCCCGCCCGGCTCATGGCGCTGGTCCCGAACGTGCGCGGCGCCGAGCGGGCCGCCGGGGCCGGCATCCGCGAGATCGGCTACGTGTTCTCGGTCTCCGAGTCCCACAACCGCAGCAACGTCCGACAGTCCGTCGCAGACTCGCTGGACGGGCTGGGCGCGGTGGCCGCCGCCCTGCCCGAGAACACGCGCCTGCGCGTCAACGTCGCCACGGCCTTCGACTGCCCCTTCGAGGGCACCGTGCCGCTGGACGCCGTGCTCGCCGCCACCCGCCGGGCCGCCGCCATCGCCCCCGAAGCGGAAATCGCGCTCTGCGACACCACGGGCCGCGCCAACCCCTTCGCGGTGGCCGAGCGGTTCCGCGCCGCGATGGCCCTGCCCGAGACGGCGCGGAGCACGTGGGCCTTCCACGGCCACGACACCTTCGGGCAGGGCGTCGCCAACGCGCTCGCCGCCTGGCACGCGGGCGTCCCCGCCTTCGACGCGGCTGCCGCCGGCCTCGGGGGCTGCCCCTTCGCGCCTGGCGCGACGGGCAACACCGCCACCGAGGACCTCGTGTTCGCGTTCAACGAGGGCGGGCTCGACACCGGCATCGACCTGGGCAAGCTCCTCGACGTGGCCGACCGCGTGGCGGCCCTGCCGGGCGGCGTCACCGGCTCGCACCTGCGCCACGTGCCGCGCGAGCGGGCGGCGCGGGCCGCGTGAGGTTCACGCCAGATGGCCCAGCGGCAGGGCCGTGGAGTAGGCCACCTGCTTGAGCGCGAAGCTCGACCGGATGTTGGCGACCGAGGGGATGCGCGTGAGGCTGTCCTTCAGGAACCGCTCGTAGGCATGGAGGTCGGGCACCACGACGCGCAGCAGGTAGTCGCTCTCGCCGGTCATGAGGTAGCACTCCACCACCTCGGGGCGCTTGCGGATCTCGGCCTCGAACTCGCCCAGCCGCTCGCGGCTCTGCCGCTCCAGCTGCACCGACACGAACACGCTCACCGCGAGGCCCAGCACCTCGGCGTCGAGGAGGGTGACCCGGCGCTTGATGACGCCCGCCTCCTCCAGGATGCGCACCCGGCGCAGGCAGGGCGAGGGCGACAGACCGATGCGCTCGGCCAGCTCCACGTTCGACACGTCCGCATCCTGCTGAAGGATGCGCAGGATCTTGAGGTCGATGCTGTCGAGATGGAGGGACACGGGGCATCCGGGGGCGGCTGGGATCGGCCTGAGGGTGTCAGCCCCCCCGCGCCCCCGCAAGCCTCAGCCGAGGCCCGCCGCCCGCTCCGCCTCCGGCAGCCCTTCCCACCACGCCGCGTAATCCGTGTTCCACGGCGCGCGGCGGGTCACGTCCGGCGCGTCGTCGTCCCACCAGACGGGGCCCCGCTCGCCCAGGGCCACCTTGGCGGCCTGCACGCGGGCGCGGGCGGCGCGCGTCTCGTCGGGGGTGGCCGCGTCCCGCACGGCGCGGCGCGCGGACATCAGCGCGCGCACCGCCTCCTGCCGCGCGTCCTCGGCGAGGCGCGGGTCGGTGCGGCGCCACAGGCGCCCCTTGGCGACGAAGTAGCGCCCGTCGGGCGTCTCGGGGTAGCGCATGGGGGGCGAGATAGGGCGGCCGCGGCCCTAGAGTATGCGGATCACCTTGGGGTCGAGGTCCAGCACGTAGCCCTGCCGCGTGATGTTGCGCACCAGGAGGGCCGTGACGATCTGGTTGCCCAGCGCGTCGCGCAGGCGCTTGATGCGGGTCGCGCCCGCGGCCTCGTCGCAGTCCGGCTCGGGCTTGCCCGAGATCATCGCCTCGATCTGCGCGCCGGTGAGGATGTCGCCGTCGATGCGCGCCTCGGCCAGCACGCTCAGCGTCTCCATCGCCGCATCGGTCAGCTTCAGGTCGATGTCGTTCAGCGACACCGCGTTCTCGGCCCGGCTGAGCACCAGCGACGTCACCTGGATGCCCGACCGCTCGATCTCGCCCATGCGGCGGTTCAGCGTCACGATGGCGACCAGCAGCACCACGCAGGCGATCAGGAGGGCGGTGGCGAAGACCAAGAGCACGAAGATCACCGTGCGGTAGCTGGCGAGCACCTCCGAGAAGGCCGTGCCGGACTGCGCCAGCACCTCCAGCAGGCGGATCTCGGCGGGCGCGGTCAGGCCCTCGGACTCGACGAAGATGCGCTCCACCCGGTCGTTGAAGGCGTCCGCCTCGGGCAGGGCCGCGAACAGGAACACCGCGGCCGCCCCCAGGAGGAGGACCACCGCGCCGATGCCGAGTGCCAGGATGCGGGCCGAGCGGGCCCGCGTCTCAGTAACGGAGGAAGTAGGGGCCTGCACTCGCTCTCCTCTGGTCGAGTCCCGTGTCGTCGAACACGTCCACCACCTGAAGCAACTCCCAGCCGTCGTCCAGACGGCTCCGGAGCGCGGCGGCGGCGGCCTCGGGGTCGCAGTCCTCGGGATCGAGCTGGATCACGCCGTAGTGCAGGCGCAGGGGATCGTTCCGCTTGGCCTTGTAGTCGGCATAGCAGGCGGCCTGAACGGGCAGCGCGACCACGAGGGCGAGGATGGCGAGAAGGGCGGTTTTCATTCCCCCCATCTGTGGCAGCCGCCCCCGTCAGGCAATAGCGCACGCGCCGTCATGCCATGACGCGACCCGGTCATTGCGGGCGAAACCGGGGGGCGAGGAACTGGATCGACACCCATCCGTTCCCCCAACGACCAGGGAGACCCGCCATGCTCAAGCCCCTCGCCGCCACGTTCGCCGCCTCGCTCGCCCTCGTGCTCGCCCTGCCGGCCCCCGCCGACGCCCAGTTCCGGCGCGGCACCTACGGCCATTCCCACGATGACATCATGCCCCACCGCCACCCCAACGGCTCGCATCATCCCTCCGAGCACGCGGCCGTCGGCACCTACGGGCACAGCCACGACGGCATCGCCGAGCACCGCCACCTGAACGGCTCCGACCACCGCGCCTCGCACGGGCTGGAGCCCGCCCGCGACCGCGAGGCGGAGCGTGCGGCCGAGCGCGAGCGCGAGCGGCGCGAGGCCGAGCGGGCCCGGCGCGAGGCCACGCGCGAGGCGGAGCAGGCGCGCCGCGAGGCCGAACGGGAGCGCCGGCGCGCCGCGGAGGCGGCGGAGCGGGCCGCCGAGGCCGAGCGCAAGCTCGCCGCCGAGGCCGAGGCCCTGCGCCTGCGCGAGGAGGCCGAGCGCGAGCGCCTCGCCCTGCGCACCATCCCCGCGGGCTGCGAGGTGCCCCTGCGCGGCGACTTCACCGGCCTCGACGCCTACTGCGTGGAGCGGGCCGTGCCCTCGCGCGCAGCACTTCCGCGCGAGTGTCTCCACGAGGTCGAAACGCGCCGGGGCCGGCGCTGGTTCTACGGCCCCGTGTGCCTGCTGTCCGAGGGCTGGCGCCCCGCCGCCGCCCAGCGTTGACGCGGCCCGCTGCGGCGGGCACCCCCGGGGCCATGCCCGGCCCCGACCTCCACCTCGAACGCGAGGCGCATGCGCGCGGCCGCCTGCGGGTGGCCGGCGTGGACGAGGTGGGCCGCGGCCCCTGGGCCGGCCCCGTCACCGCCGCGGCGGTGATCCTGGTCCGGGACGCCCCCCCGGGCGTGGACGACTCCAAGCGCGTCGGACGCGCGCGCCGCGAGGCGCTGGAGCCGATGATCCGCGCGGCCTCGCTCAGCGGCGTCGGCGAGGCCTCGGTCGCCGAGATCGACGCCCTCGGCATCGTGGCCGCCACCGCGCTGGCCATGCGCCGCGCCGTCGCCGCCCTGCCCGAGCCGCCCGACCACCTGCTCGTCGACGGCCGCTACCTCCCCCCCGGTCTGCCCTGCGAGGCCCGCGCGGTGATCCGCGGCGACGGGCTGTCGCTGTCGGTGGCGGCGGCGTCCGTGCTGGCCAAAACGTGGCGCGATCGGGGCATGGTGGCGCTGGCGCAACAACATCCGGGCTACGGCTGGGAGCGCAACGCGGGATACGGAACCCGCGAGCACCGGGTGGCCCTCGGCCAGCTCGGCGTGACACAACATCATCGGCGTTCCTTCGCGCCCATACGCAACATGTTGTGCTGACGGCCCCGCCCCCATTCGGCCCCAATCGGTTTCTGGACCGGACACGATCCCGCCTTCATGTTGGCCCCATAACAACGAGGCGACCCCGCGACAGACGGCGGCGCCCTATGAGGCACAGACATGACAGCAGGCACCCGGGAGCTCGCGCTCCCGCTCGATACCGTATTGTCCGGAGACTGCGTGGCGGCGATGGACGCCCTTCCGGAAGCGAGCGTGGACCTGGTCTTCGCGGACCCCCCTTACAACCTGCAACTGCGGGGCGACCTCCACCGGCCCGAAGGCTCCCGCGTGGACGCCTGCGACAATGACTGGGACCAGTTCGACACCTTCGCGGCCTACGACCGCTTCACCCGCGACTGGCTGCGCGCGGCCCGCCGCGTGCTGAAGCCCGACGGGGCGATCTGGGCCATCGGCTCCTACCACAACGTGTTCCGCATGGGCGCCGCGCTCCAGGACGCCGGCTTCTGGATCCTCAACGACGTGGTGTGGCGCAAGACCAACCCCATGCCGAACTTCCGCGGCAAGCGCCTGACCAACGCCCACGAGACCCTGATCTGGGCGTCGAAGTCCGAGAAGTCGCGCTACACCTTCAACTACGAGGCCATGAAGGCGGCCAACGAGGGCGTGCAGATGCGCTCCGACTGGACCTTCCCGATCTGCACCGGCCACGAGCGGCTCAAGAACGCGCGCGGCGAGAAGGCCCACCCGACCCAGAAGCCCGAGGCGCTGCTCCACCGCGTGCTGACGGCGACAACCGAGCCGGGTGACGTCGTGCTCGACCCGTTCTTCGGCACGGGCACCACCGGCGCGGTCGCCAAGATGCTGGGCCGGCGCTTCATCGGCATCGAGCGCGAGGCCGAGTACCGCGAGATCGCCGAGGCCCGCATCGCCCGCGTGCGCCCCGTCGAGGCCGCCTCGCTCGAGATCACCCGCGGCAAGCGCGCTGAGCCGCGCGTGCCCTTCGGCACCCTGGTCGAGCGCGGCATGATCCGCCCCGGCGAGGAGCTGCGCTCCCTGAACGGCCGCCACCGCGCCAAGGTGCGCGTGGACGGCACGCTGTGCACCGGCGTCGAGAAGGGCTCGATCCACCAGGTCGGCGCCCGGCTCGAGGGCGCGCCCTCGTGCAACGGCTGGACCTACTGGCACTTCAAGCGCGAGGGCCGCGACGTGCCCATCGACGCGCTGCGCCAGCAGGTCCGCGCGGAGATGGCCGCCACGGCCTGACGTTTCCCCAGTTACCGCCTGCGCGCGCCGTCTCGATGTCCGGCGCGCGCAACTTGACCCCTGCCCGGCGTCTGCCGGTGCGGGGGTCCTTTTGCTTCGGCCAATCGGTTGCGCCACGCGCCGCCGCGGGGCGCGCTCAGTCGCCCGAGGCGAGCACCGCGGCCAGGATCACCAGCGCCAGCGCGGGCAGGATGATGCCGCCCGCGACCGGCGCGGTGTCCTCGACGATGATCTCGGGCCGGGGCACCGCGGTGGCGCCCTTGCCGCCCACGGGGGGGCCGGCCGCGTGGGCGGGCGCGGCGAGCGCGAGGATGGCCGCGAAGGCGAGCGATCTGGGCGTCATGGGCGCCTCCGGGTTGCGGGGCCGCGGCGCGGCCCCGGGGGGGTCAGATGATGCGGACCTGGGTGCCCACGGGCGCCATCGCGAACACCTCGGCGATGTCGCGGTTGTAGAGCCCGATGCAGCCCGACGAGGAGCGGCGGCCGATCTTGCGGCGATCGTGGGTGCCGTGGATGCGGTAGTACTTCCAGCCGAGGTACATGGCGTGGGTGCCGAGCGGGTTCTGCGGCCCCGGCGGCACGAAGGCGGGCCATTCGGGGTTCCGGCGGCGCATGTTCGGCGTCGGCGACCACGACGGCCCCACCACCTTGCGCGTCACCGTGGTGCGGCCCCGGCGCGTCAGTTCCTCCGAGGAGGGCACCGACGAGGGGTAGATACGGTAGTCGCCCGCGCGGTCCCAGAAGTGCAGGACGCGGCTGTCGATGTCCACGAGGATGGCGCCCGAGCCGACCGAGCGGAAGTGCTCGCGCCAGTCCATGGACAGGAAGCTGTGGGTGTTGCGCCGGGTCGATTCCGAGATGTCGTCGCGCAGCTGCACGGTGGAGGGCAGGGTCTGCGCCCCGGCGGGTGCGGCGGCAACTGCGGCGGTGGCGCCGACGAGGAAGCCGCGACGGTCGAGGATGGGCATGGTCTCTCCTGTGATCGCGGGTGCGCGCGCGAGTATGCCGAGCGGGGCGCCGGACACAACCACGCGACGTGTCGGACGCGAAACATCGCCGCCGCGCGGGTTTGCAGCATCGGCCGATCGGGGTTAGGGCGGATCGGGAACGAGGACCGAACCGCCACGAACCGCCCCGGAGTGCCCCCCATGGACCGCCGCCACATGATCGGCCTTCTGGCCGCGAGCGCCCTCACCGCCTGCGCCGCCCCCCCGCCGCCGCGCCTCGGCCCCGACGGCCGGCCGCTGCCGCAGCTCTACCGCATCTCCGCGGCCGAGACGCGCGAGATCCCGTTCCGCGCCCTGGATGCCGTGAACGCCCTGCGGGCCGAGGCCGGCGTGGCGCCCGTGGCGCTCGACCCGCGCCTGACGGCCGCCGCCGCCACCCACTCGCGCGACATGAGCCTGCAGAACCGCCCGTGGCACTTCGGATCCGACGGCTCCACGCCGATCGAGCGGGCGCAGCGCGCCGGCTTCGGCGGGCGCCTCCTGGGCGAGGCCATCTCGGAGACCTACGAGAGCGAGCTCGAGACCATCGTCGCCTGGGGCCAGGAGCGCGGCCCCCGCCGCGTGCTGCTCGACCCGGCCGCGCGCCGCATGGGCATCGCCTTCTTCCAGGAGGACAACGGCCGCATCTGGTGGACGCTCAACATGGGCACCGACGACGGCATCGCCTGAGCCCCCGGGCCGGGGCGCTCCGGGCGCCCTGCCCCACCGCCCTGCGCCATCGACGCCGCGGTCCGCCGCGCCCCACGCGGGGCATTCGCCCGCCGCACCCCGTCCGCCGCGCCCCCGACGCGGACGCTCCGGACACCGAAAGGGGGCGCCGAAGCACCCCCCCTCACGCCGTCGCAGCCTCCGCCCCCCGGGGCGGGCCGCCCTCAGGCGAAGATGTCGATGATCGTGCCGTCGCGCACCATGGCGTAGACGTCGCGCATCTCCTGGTCGGTGCAGGCGACGCAGCCCGCGGTCCAGTCGTGGCCGTGACGCGCCCGCGGCTCGGGGCCCCAGCCGTGCACGAAGATGTCGCCGCCGGGGTTCAGGCCGCGCTCGGCGGCCCAGGCGACGTCGGCCGCGTTGGGGTAGTTGATGCCGACCGACAGGAAGTACGACGAGTTCGGGTTGCGCCGGTCCACCATGTAGCGCCCCTCGGGGGTGCGCCCGTCGCCGTAGACCCGCTTGTGCCCCTGGGGCGCGAAGCCGAGCTGGATGCCGACCGTCTTCAGCACCGTCTTGCCGTTCAGGAGGTACATCCGCCGCGAGGATTTGTGCACTTCCAGCTTGGTCACCGCCGGGCCGCGATAGGTCGCGAACTTCGGCGTGCCGCATCCTGCAAGCATCGCCGCCGCACCCGCGCCGATGCCCAACGCGCCGCGGCGCGTGTACTGTCCGTTCATGTCCCGTCTCCGCCTGATTCCAGGTCGTTTGCTCGTGGGGATTCCATAGCCGAGACGGGCCCGTGGGCCTAGCGGGGAGTGCGCGTCATTCGCCTCGAATGCGCTCCGCCTGCAACAAGGCCGCCAGCCCCGCGCGGTAGTCCGGATAGCGCAGCCGCACCCCCAGATCGTCCTTCATGCGTGCGTTCCGCACCCGTTTCGACTCGGCGTAGAAGCTGCGCGCCATGGGCGTCATGTCGGCCTCCGCAAAGGCGATTTCCGGCGGGCGCGGAACCCCGAGCAGGTCGGCCGCATGGGCGATCACGTCCTCGGGCGGGGCCGGGTCGTCGTCGCACACGTTGTACACGCCGCCCGCCCCGCCCCGCGCGATCGAGGCCTCCAGCACGCCGGCGATGTCCTCCACGTGGATGCGGCTGAACACCTGCCCCGGCTTCACGATCCGCCGCGCCGTGCCCGCCCGCACCTTCGCGAACGGCCCCCGCCCCGGCCCGTAGATGCCCGCCAGGCGGAACACGTGCAGCGGCACGCCCGCCTCCGTGCACAAGGCCCGCCACGCCGCCTCGGCCTCGACCCGCCACCGCCCCCGGCGCGTCGAGGGCGCGAGCGGCGTCTCCTCGTCGACCCAGGCCCCGCCGTGGTCGCCGTAGACGCCCGTGGTGCTCAGGTAGCCCGTCCACGCGACGTGCCCCAGCCCGGCGCGCAGGGCATCGCCGTATCGCCCGATCACCGGGTCGCCGTCCGCGTCCGGCCCGGCGCTGACCAGCACGTGGGTCGCCCGCGCCAGCGCCGCCTCCACGGGCGCGCCCCAGAGCAGCGGCTCCACGCCCTCGGCGCGCAACGCTTCGGCCTTCTCCTCGGACCGCGTGGTGCCGATCACGGTCCAGCCCCGGGCCAGCAGCCGCGGCGCGAGGGCGCGGGCGGAATACCCGTGCCCGAAGCTCAGCAGCACGCTCACAGCCGCGCCGCCGCCCAGCGCGCAGCGTCGCGGACGGCCTCGTCCGCGTCGTCGCACAAGGATTGCACCGCGGGCTTCAGCCCCGGGTCGCCCGAGTTGCCGATGGCATAGGCCGCGTTGCGCGCCATGCGGTCCCGCCCGATGCGCTTGATGGGGCTGCCCGCGAACCGCGCCCGGAAGCCGGCATCGTCCAGCGCCGCCAGCTCGGCCAGCGCGGGCGCCCGGTGCGGGCCGTGGAGGCGCATGTCGCCCGCCGCCACCGCGAACTTGTTCCACGGGCACACGGCGAGGCAGTCGTCGCAGCCGTAGACCCGGTTGCCGAGACCCTCGCGCAGCGCCTCGTCCACGGGGCCGCGGTGCTCGATGGTGAGATACGAGATGCAGCGCCGCGCATCGAGCTGGAACGGGGCGGGAAAGGCGTCGGTGGGGCAGACGTCGAGGCAGCGGGTGCAGGAGCCGCAGTGCTCGCGCTCGGCCTCGTCCGTGGGCAGATCCAGCGTGGTGAAGATCGCGCCCAGGAACACCCAGTTGCCGAAATCCCGACCCAGCAGGTTGGTGTGCTTGCCCTGCCAGCCGATCCCGGCGGCCTGCGCGAGTGGCTTCTCCATCACGGGCGCCGTGTCCACGAAGACCTTGATTTCCGGCTCGCCCTCGGCGGCCTCGATCAGCCAGCGCCCCACCCGCTTCAGCGCCTTCTTGACCACGTCGTGATAGTCGCGCCCCGCCGCATAGACGCTCACCGCGCCCCGGTCGCGCAAGGCCACGTCCTCCAGCGGATCGTGCTCCGGCGCGTAGCTCATCGCCAGCATCACCACGCTGCGGCACTCGGGCCAGAGCGCGCGCGGATCGCCCCGCCACGCCTGCCGGTCGCCCATCCACCCCATCTGCCCGTGGCGCCCCTCGCCGAGGAAGCGCGAGAGGCGGGGGGCCGCATCGGGGATCGCATCGGGCGCGCAGACGCCCACGGCGCAGAAGCCCTCGGCGCGCGCGCGCGCCTCCAGCGCGGGCCGAAGCTCAGAAGTCGAGGTCGGCATAGTGCGGCGCCGGGCGGAAGCCGGGCACCTGGTCGGCCAGGATCGAGCGGAACGCGGGCCGCGACTTGATCTTGGAGTACCAGTCCCGCACCGCCGGCTGCCGCTCCCAGTCCACGTCCGACGAGTAGTCGAGGCAGCTCAGGTGCGCGGCGGCGGCGAAGTCGGCGATGGTCATCGCGTCGCCCGCCAGCCAGCGGCGCTGGTCGAGCAGCCAGCCCATGTAGTCGAGGTGGAACTTCACCGCCTTCACGCCCGCCTTGATCGCGGTGCCGTCCGGGTAGCCAGAGCGCGTCAGCTTCTTGTTGACCCGCTCGTAGACCAGCTTCGAGGTCACCTCGCGGTGGAACTTGTCGTCGAACCACGCCGCCAGCCGCCGCGCCTCGGCGCGCTCGGCGGGCGCCTTGGGCAGCAGCGGCGCGGCGGGGACCGTCTCCTCGAGGTACTCGCAGATCGCGGCGCTGTCCGAGAGCGTCAGCCCGTCGACGCGCAGCACGGGCACCTGCCCGGCGGCGTTGCGGCGCAGGAACTCGGGGTCGCGCTCCCAGTAGCGCTCGTCGATCAGCTCCACCTCCAGCCGCTTCTCGGCCAGCACGAGCCGGACCTTCCGGCAGAAGGGCGACAGGGCGAAGTGATGGAGCTGGATCATGTTCGCCCTCTACCGGCGCCGGAGGGGCGCCTCAATCCTCGAAGCAGGCCGCGCGGCCGTCGGCGCGGATGGTCGCCGCCCCGTCCTCGATCATCACCGCGCGGCGCCGCGAGGCGGGCGTGGGCGCGGCCGGGTCACGGGTGCGGGGGCTGGGCAGGATCGCCGCCAGCCGCGCCGCCTCGCGCGCGGAGAGGTCGCGGGCCGCCTTGCCGAAATGGTGCCGCGCCGCGGCCTCCACGCCAAACACGCCCACGCCCATCTCGGCGATGTTGAGGTAGACCTCCAGGATGCGCCGCTTGGGCCACATGGCCTCCATCACCGGGGTCAGCGCCGTCTCCAGCGCCTTGCGCGGCCAGGAGCGGCCCTGCCAGAGGAAGGCGTTCTTCACCACCTGCTGAGAGATCGTCGAGGCGCCGCGCCCGCCGCCGTCCTCGATGGCATCCCGGATCGCGTCCACATCGAAGCCCCAGTGGCGGCAGAAGTTGGCGTCCTCGGCCGCCACCGCGGCGCGCGCCATGACGGGGGCGATCTGCTCCATGTCCACCCAGGTCCGCTCCAGCCGGCCCAGCCGCAGCCCCTCGGACACGGCGTGGGGCGTGGTGGGCGGGTCGATCCAGCGGTAGGCCAGCACCCACAGCAGCACGAGCGCCGCCGCGCCCAGCACCAGCCGCACCGCCCAGCGCCGCAGCCGGGCCACCCCGGCGCGCACGCCGCCCCGCGCCCGCGGGGCACGCTTCTTCGCCTTCGTCGCCATGGGGCGCACCTTCCCCCGAATCCGCCCGGGCGCAAGGGCGGCGCCGCGGCGCCGCTCTCCACGTTACTCCGCCGGGATCGCCCCCGCCTCCTCGCTCAGCGGCGCCTCAAGGTGGGGCAGCATCTCCACGGGGCAGACCTGCAGGAAGTGCCCGCGCTCCGCCTCCCAGTCGGCCAGGATCGCGCGCGCGCGGCGCGAGTCGGTCTCGGCGGCATGGCGCTCGACCAGGGCGCGGAGCTGCCGCTCCCAGTGCGCCACGGCCACGGGGCCGACCACCAGCGTCTCGGGGTTCACGAGCTGCGCGGCGCGCCCCTCGGGGTCGTAGAGGTAGGCCATGCCCCCGGTCATGCCGGCGCCGAAGTTGGCGCCGATCTCGCCCAGGATCACGGCCACGCCGCCGGTCATGTACTCGCAGCCGTTCGAGCCTACGCCCTCGACCACCACGCTCGCGCCCGAGTTGCGCACCGCGAAGCGCTCGCCCGCGCGGCCCGAGGCGAACAGGAAGCCCGCCGTGGCCCCGTAGAGCACCGTGTTGCCGATGATCACGTTGTCGGCCGCCTTCAGCGGGCTCACCTGCGGCGGGCGCACCACGATCGTGCCGCCCGACAGGCCCTTGCCCACGTAGTCGTTGGCATCCCCGGAGACCTCCAGCTTCAACCCCGGCGCCGCGAAGGCGCCGAGCGACTGGCCCGCCGAGCCCGACAGCTTCACCGTCAGGTGGTCGGGCTGCAGCGCGTTGCGCATCCCGAACTTCTTCACGATCAGCGACGAGATGCGCGTGCCCACGGTCCGCTGGGTGTTCTGGACGGCGTAGCTCAGCTGCATCTTCTCGCCGTCGGCGAGGAAGCGGCTGGCGTCCTTCTCGATCTGGGCATCGAGCGTGTCCATCACCGGGTTGCGCGGCTTCTCGCGGTCGTAGCGGATGCCGGCCGCGCCATCGACGGTGATGAGCAGCGGGTTGAGGTCCAGGTCGTCGAGATGCGCCGAGCCGCGACTCACCTGCGTCAGCAGGTCCGCCCGCCCGATCACCTCGTCGAGGGACCGCGCGCCGATCTCGGCCAGGATCTCGCGCACCTCCGTCGCGTAGAAGGTGATGAGGTTCACCACCTTGTCCGCGGTCCCGGTGAACTTGGCGCGCAGGGCCTCGTCCTGGGTGCAGACGCCCACGGGGCAGGTGTTCGACTGGCACTGGCGCACCATGATGCAGCCCATGGCGATCAGGGCCGCGGTGCCGATGCCGTACTCCTCGGCGCCCATCATCGCCGCCATCACGATGTCGCGGCCCGTGCGAAGCCCGCCGTCGGTGCGCAAGGTCACGCGATCCCGCAGCTTGTTCATCGCCAGCACCTGATGCGCCTCGGTCAGGCCCATCTCCCACGGCAGCCCCGCGTACTTGATCGAGGTCGCCGGCGACGCCCCGGTGCCGCCGTTATGGCCCGAGATCAGGATCACGTCGGCCTTGGCCTTGGCGACCCCGGCGGCGATGGTGCCGACCCCCGAGGAGGCCACCAGCTTCACCGTGACCTTGGCGCGCGGGTTGATCTGCTTGAGGTCGTAGATCAGCTGCGCGAGGTCCTCGATCGAGTAGATGTCGTGGTGCGGCGGCGGCGAGATCAGCGTCACGCCGGGCGTGGAGTGCCGCAGCCGCGCGATCAGCTGCGTGACCTTCATGCCCGGAAGCTGGCCGCCCTCGCCGGGCTTGGCGCCCTGGGCCACCTTGATCTCCAGCTCCTCGCAGTGGTTCAGGTACTCCGCCGTCACGCCGAAGCGGCCCGAGGCCACCTGCTTGATCTTGGCGGACGGGTTGTCGCCGTTGGGCTCCGGCACGAAGTGCGCCGGGTCCTCGCCGCCTTCCCCGCTATCGGACTTCGCGCCGATGCGGTTCATGGCGACGTTCAGCAGCTTGTGCGCCTCGGGGCTCAGCGCCCCCAGCGACATGCCCGGCGTCACGAAGCGCTTGCGGATCGAGGTGATGCTTTCCACCTCCTCGATCGGCACCGACTTGCCCAGCGGCTTGATCGCGAGCAGGTCGCGCAGGTGGATCGGCGGGTTCGCCTGCAGCGCCCGCGCGTACTGCTTCCACAGCTCGTAGGAGGACCGGTCGCAGGCCGCCTGCAGCATGTGCATGGTCTGCGCCTCCCAGGCGTGCTTCTCGCCCTGGCGCCGGGCCTTGTAGAAGCCGCCGATGGGCAGCACGTTGCGGCTGCGCGAGTGCCAGCCGGTGGCGTGCACCTGCTCGGCCTTGGCCTGCACGCCCGTCACCCCGATGCCCGAGATGCGGCTGAGCATGCCGGGGAAGAACTCGGCCACCATGGCGCGTGACAGCCCCACGGCCTCGAAGTTCAGCCCGCCCCGGTAGGACGAGATAACCGAGATGCCCATCTTCGACATGATCTTCAGGAGGCCCGCGTCGATGGCCTTGCGGTAGCGCGCCACGGCCTCGGTGAGCGTGCCCTCGATCAGGCCCTTCCCGATGCGGTCCGCGAGCGTGTCCTGCGCGAGGTAGGCGTTCACGGTGGTGGCGCCGCAGCCGATCAGCACCGCGAAGTAGTGCGGATCGATGCACTCCGCGGAGCGCACGTTGAGCGAGCAGAAGGTCCGCAGGCCCTTGCGCGTCAGCCACGAGTGCACGGCCGAGGTCGCTAGGATCATCGGCATGGCGACCTTGTCCGCGTCCTGGAAGCGGTCGGTCAGCACGAGGTGGCCCGCGCCCGAGCGCACCGCCTCCTCGGCCTCGGCCCGCACCCGGTCGAGGGCGGCGCGCAGGGCGCCCGGCTCGCCGCGCGGGAAGGTGCAGTCCACCGTCGCCACCGCGTCGCCCATCTGGCCCATGATGGCCTCGAACTGGGCGTTGCCCACGAACGGCGAGTCGAGCACCAGGATCTCGGCCTGGCTGCCGTCCTCGTCGAGCACGTTCTTGAGGTTCCCGAACCGGGTCTTGAGGCTCATCACCCGGAACTCCCGGAGGGAGTCGATGGGCGGGTTCGTGACCTGGCTGAAGTTCTGGCGGAAGAAGTGGCTGAGGGGCCGGTACTTCTCGCTGAGCACGGCTGCGGGCGTGTCGTCGCCCATGGAGGCGATGGCCTCCTTGCCGTCCTCGGCCATGGGCGCGAGGATGCCCTCGATCTCCTCCACGGTGTAGCCCGCGGCCCCCTGGCGGGCGCGCAGGACCTCGCCCTCGTGGAGCGCGGTCTCGTTCACGCCCTTGGTGACCTCCTCGAGGTCGGTGATTTTCTGCACCCAGTCGCCGAAGGGCTGCGCCGCGGCCAGCGCGTCCTTCAGCTCGGCGTCGTGGAGCAGCCGGCCCTCGGCCATGTCCACGGCGATCATCTGGCCCGGCCCCAGCGCGCCCTTCTCGATCACGCGCGCCTCGTCGGTCGGCACCATGCCCACCTCGGAGCCCGCGATCAGCAGTCCCTCGCCCGACACCACGTAGCGCATCGGCCGCAGGCCGTTGCGGTCGAGCCCGCCGCACACCCAGCGCCCGTCGGTCATGGCGAGGGCGGCGGGGCCGTCCCACGGCTCCATCACCGCGTTGCAGTAGGCGTACATGTCGCGCCAGGCCTCGGGCAGCTCCACCGCCTGCTGCGACCAGGCCTCGGGCACCAGCATCGTCTTGGCCATCGGCGCCGTGCGCCCGGCGCGCACCAGGACCTCGAACACCGAGTCCAGCGCGGCGGAATCGGACGCCCCTTGCGGGATGATCGGCTTGATGTCGCCCGCCAGGTCCCCGAACGCGCCCGACGCCATGCGGATCTCGTGGGAGCGCATCCAGTTGCGGTTGCCCTTCAGCGTGTTGATCTCGCCGTTGTGGGCCAGCATGCGGAAGGGCTGCGCCAGCCACCACTGCGGGAAGGTGTTGGTGGAGTACCGCTGGTGGTAGATCGCGAAGGCGCTCTCGAAGCGCTCGTCCTTCAGGTCGGGGAAGAACTCGGCCACCTGCTCGGCCAGCATCATGCCCTTGTAGATCACCGAGCGGCACGACAGCGACGCGATGTAGAGCCCCGCCACCTGCGCCGCCACGGCGGCCTTCTCGATGCGCCGGCGGATCACGTAGAGCTCGCGCTCGAACGCCTCCTCGTCCAGGCCCTTCGCATTCGAGATCAGGATCTGCTCGATCTCGGGCCGGGTGGCGTTCGCCTTCTCGCCCAGCACCTCGATGTTCACCGGCACGTGGCGCCAGCCGTAGATCACGTGGCCCATGCGCAGGACTTCCGTCTCGACGATGGTGCGGCACACCTCCTGCGCGGCGAAGTCGTTGCGCGGCAGGAACACCTGGCCCACGGCCAGCAGCTCGTCGCGCAGGGTATGCCCCGTGCGCTCCACCTGCTCGCCGAAGAACCGGAAGGGGATCTGCACGTGGATGCCCGCGCCGTCGCCGGTCTTGCCGTCGGCGTCCACCGCGCCGCGGTGCCAGATCGCCTTCAGCGCGTCGATGCCGGCCTCGACCACCCGGCGCGAGCGCCGGCCCTTGATGTCGACCACGAGGCCGACGCCGCAGGAGGCGTGCTCGGATTCCTCGTGATAGAGGCTCCGGCCTTCCATCGCGGCCCGGCGCTGCGCCTCGTCGCGCTCCCATTCGGTGAACCAGTGGGTCATCGGTCGTCTCCTCGTGCGGCGCGCTTCGCCTCGTAGTCCGCCTCGCTGGCGCGGGCGTGCTCGCCCCGCAGCGCGGCGTAGGCCGGGGCCTTGTCGCAGTAGATCTCGGAAATCAGCGGGAACGCCGCCGCCGCCGGGAACAGCCCCGGCATCAACTCGTAGGCCGGCGCCTCGCGCACCGTGGAGCGGTACCACAGGTGGCTGCCGCAGCGCGGGCAGAAGCTGCGCTCGGCCCAGTCGGTGGACGCGTAGGTGGCGACCTCGCCCTCCACCGTCACCGCGTCCGCCTCCGCGTCGAACGAGGCATAGAGCGCCCCCGACCAGCGCTGGCAGATGCCGCAGTGGCAGGCGCCCACGGCGGCCACATGGGCGCCGTCGATCCGCACCCGCACCGCGCCGCAGTCGCAGCGCCCCTCCATCCGCCCGGACCGGCGAAAGGGTTCGATGTCCACGCTCATGCCTCGTCCTCCAGATGGGGGTTCGATCGCTCGTATTCCGCCGCGCCGATCCGCGGCACGTCGCCCGCCAGCGCGACCCCGGCGGCACGGTCCGCGTAGACCACCCGCTCCAGCCGCGCGCCGCCCAGCGCCTCGAACAGGCCGGGCACCAGCTCCACCGTGCCCACGCCGGGGCCTTCGGTCGACCGCAGCCACAGCGAGGAGCCGCAGCTGTCGCACCAGGCCCGCTCGGCGATGGCGGTGTCGTGGGTCCGGATCGGTCCCTCGGCCAGCACCGCCGCCTCGGGCACCTCGATGCCCATCTGCAGCCCGCCGCCCCAGCGTGCGCAGTTGCGGCAGTGGCAGGCCGAGATGCCGCCCAACGCGGCCCGCACCTCCAGCCGCACCGCGCCGCACAGGCAGCGCCCGTGATGCACCGCGCCGCTCATGCCGCCGCGCCCATGCCCGCGAGGATGCGCTCGGCGCGCGCCTTGCGGCCCCGCACGAGCGCCCCCACCACGTCGCCCAGCACCCCCGCCTCGCGCAGCACGCGCGCCGGGTTGTGGCCCGCGCACGGGACGGCCAGCCGGTGGACCCGGCGGAGCTGCGGCATCAGCGCGGCGTGGGCCTGGTCCTCGGGGCAGTCCGCGCAGACCGCCACGTAGTACTGGGCGCGGGTCTCGCCGACCGTCTCGCCCACGTCGCGCGCGGGCGCCGCCCCATACAGCGCCTCCACGTCCGGCCAGCGCGCGTCGATCAGCACGTCCCGGTCCATGGTCACCTGCGGCGCGAAGGCGACCGCGCGCGCCACCCGCAGGTCGCGCGGCAGCAGGAGGGCCGCGAAGCCGCCCATGGAGTTGCCCAAGGACACGACCTCCTCCACCCCCTCGGAGCGGCGGACGGTGCGGATCATCGCGACGGCCCGCTTCCAGAGGCCCGGGGCCGCGAACCACGTCGCCTTGCGGTCGGTCACGAACAGCACCGCGTTCTCGCCCCCGCAGGAGGCCGAGGCCGCGAACTCGTCGGGCTCCGCGCCGCCGAAGCCGCGCTTCATGCCGGTGAACACCACCACCATGCGCGGCGTGCTGCCCGGCAGCCAGCGCAGGGTCAGGTCGGCATCCTCGTACACGGTCTCGATCTCGGGGCCGGACATCGGCTCAGCCCGGAACGGTCAGGGTCGCTGACCCGTTGCGCGCGGCGCATGCCGATAGGGATGTCCCCGCGCATGCACGGGGGGTGCACGGGGGGTGCACGCGGGGCGCCCCCCCTCGCCCGGCCCACTTGCGCCCTATGCCATGCAGCCGGCGCATCACTCCGCGGCCACTGTCGCGGTCGCCATCGTCCGGGCCTCGACCGTCGCCAGGTCGAAGCGCTCGAGGATGGCCTCGGCGCACTCGCGCCCGTCGCGGATGGCCCAGACCACCAGCGAGGCGCCGCGCACGATGTCGCCCACCGCGTAGACCCCATCGAGGGCAGTCGCGTGGGTGCGGAAGTCGGCCTTCACGGTGCCCCAGCGCGTCACCTCCAGCTCGGGCTGCTCCCAGAGCGTGGGCAGGTCCTCGGGCTCGAAGCCCAGTGCCTTGATGACGAGGTCCGCCTCCTCCAGGTAGTCGGCACCCTCCATCACCTCGGGGCGCTGGCGGCCCGTCGCATCCGGCTCGCCCAGCTTCATGCGCTGCACGCTCACGCCGCGCACGGGGCCGGTCGCGGGGCCGGGGCGCACGCCGCTGCCCTGCCCCTCGGGGCCGATCTGGCGCACCTCCGCGTCGGGCGTCATGCCGTGGGTCTCGAAGCCGCCGGGCGCGGTCAGCCACACGAACTCGACGCCCTCCTCCTCGGCGTTGCCAACCTCGCGTTGGCTCCCCGGCATGTTGGCCCGGTCGCGCCGATAGAGGCACTTCACCGAGGTCGCGCCCTGTCGGATCGCGGTCCGCACGCAGTCCATCGCGGTGTCGCCGCCGCCGATCACCACCACGCGCTTGCCTTCGGCGTTCATCTCGCCGGAGTCGAACTCGTCCACCTGGTCGCCGAAGTATTTCTTCGACGAGACGGTCAGATAGTCGATCGCCTTCACCACGCCTTGCGCATCCGCGTGGGGATGCTCCAGCTCGCGCGACTTGTAGACGCCGGTGGCGATGACCAGCGCGTCGTGCCGCTCGCGCAGCTCCGCGAAGGTGACGTCCCGGCCCACCTCGCAGCCCAGCTCGAAGGCGACGCCGCCCTCCTCGAGCTGGCGGTTGCGGCGCTCGACCACCTCCTTCTCCAGCTTGAAGCCGGGGATGCCGTAGCTCAGGAGGCCCCCCGCGCGGTCGTAGCGGTCGTAGACGGTGACCTGCACGCCCGCCCGGCGCAGCATGTCGGCGGCGGCCAGCCCGCCGGGGCCCGCGCCGACGATGCCCACGCTCTCGGGGCGCTCCTCGGCGGGCGCGGGCGGCTCGACCCAGCCCTCCTCCCAGGCGGTGTCGGTGATGTACTTCTCGACGGCGCCGATGGTCACGGTGCCGTGGCCCGACTGCTCGATCACGCAGTTGCCCTCGCACAGGCGGTCCTGGGGGCAGATGCGGCCGCAGATCTCGGGGAACGTGTTGGTGAGCTGGCTGATGTCGTAGGCCTCGCGCAGGCGCCCTTCGGCGGTGAGGCGCAGCCAGTCGGGGATGTTGTTGTGCAGCGGGCAGTGGGTCTGGCAGTAGGGCACGCCGCACTGCGAGCAGCGCGAGGCTTGCGCGGCGGCGCGTTCCGCGGCGAACTCGCGGTAGATCTCGCCGAAGTCGGCCTTGCGGTTCTGGGCGTCCCGCTTCTCGGGCATCTCCCGATGGAGCGTGACGAACTTGAGCATCGGATTGCCGGCCATGAGATCCCTCCTGCTGCGGCCCCCATACAGCGGGCTTCGGACGAGGAAAAGTCAGGAGTACTGACCTACCTGGGCGCTTTTCGCCGCAGCGCGGAGAGGATCGTGCAGAATCGGCGCGAAACTAGGTCCGATCCGGTCCCACCTCGCCGCTTGGCCCCTCCCCGCCCCTCTGCCACAAGGCCCGCGACACCCCCGGAAGGCGCGCTCCCATGGCCCTGTGGCACCTCCTCCTCCTCGCCGTCCTGCAGGGCGCGACGGAGTTCCTGCCCGTCTCCTCCTCGGGCCACCTCGTGCTCCTGCCGCTCGTCACGGGCCTGCAGGATCAGGGCCTGTTCCTGGATGTGGCCGTCCACGTCGGCTCGCTCGGCGCCGTGGTCCTCTACTTCCGAGCGGAGGTCGCCGCGGCCCTGCGCGGCATCGGCGAACTCCTGCGCGGACGCACCGACGGCCGCGAGGCGCGCCTCGCCCTGGGGCTCGCGATCGCCACCGTGCCGGTGATCCTCGCGGGCCTGATCCTCAAGGTCACCGTGGGCACCGAGTGGATGCGCTCCGTCGCCGTGATCGGCTGGACCACGCTCCTCTTCGGCCTCCTGCTCGGGCTGGCCGACCTGCGCGCGCCCGAGCACCGGACGGACCGCGACTGGACCCCCGCGGCCGCCCTGCGCTTCGGCCTGTGGCAGGCACTGGCCCTCGTCCCGGGCACCTCGCGCTCGGGCATCGTGATCACCGGCGCCCGCTTCGAGGGCTACGACCGGGAATCGGCGGCCCGCCTGTCGATGCTAATGTCGATCCCCACGATCCTCGCCTCGGGCACGCTCCTCGCCCTCGACGTGGCCGAGGAGGGCGGGGCGCTCGCGTGGGAGGGCGCGGTCGCCGCCCTGTTCTCGTTCGGCGCCGCCCTCGTGGCGCTGGCGCTGATGATGCGGCTCCTGCGCTCGGTCAGCTTCCTTCCTTACGTCCTCTACCGCGTCGCGCTCGGCTCGGCCCTGCTCGTCTGGGCCTACGCCTAGGCCACCTCCAGGCGGCTGCGCGGCAGGCGCGCCGCGAGCGCGCGCACGGGGCCCACGTCCAGCACCCGCAGCCCCGCCGCGCGGGCGGCCACGAGGACCGCGAGCGCGGCGAAGAGGTTGCCCGCCACCGCCGCTGCCAGGATGCCCCCATAGCCCACGGTCACGGCGCCCAGCCAGGCCAGCGGCAGGTAGACGCCGAGCACCCGCGCCACCGACAGCGCCATGGCGTAGCCGGCCCGGCTCATGGCGTTGAGCGCGGCGTTGCCGATCACGAGGAAGCCGAAGCCGAACATCGACCAGCCCACGACCCGAAGGTAGAGCGCCGCCGCCCGCGTCGTCTCCGCCTCGTCCGAGAACAGCCCCGCGATCCACGGCGCCCCGAGGAAGAGCGCCAGCGCCAGCGCCAGCCCGTAGGCGAGCGCGAAGCCGCAGGAGAGCCGCAGCGCGGTGGCGGCCCGCGCCGCGTTCCCCGCGCCCCACGCCTGCCCCACCACCGGACCGATCCCGGCGGAGAGGGCCAGCAGCGGCACGGCGGCCAAGCCCTGCACCCGCCCCGCCGCGCCGAAGCCGGCGACGTAGCTGGCCCCCAGCGTGGCGACGGCGGCCGTGACGGCGGCCATGCCCGCGGGACGGATCGCGTTCGAGAGCGCGGCCGGGCCGCCGACCGCCAGCAGCGCGCGGGCCGAGGCGCCAAGCCCGTGCAGCATCGCGCCGCAGGGCCGCAGCAGTCCGGCCCGCAGCGCCAGCGCGCCGGCCAGCGCGAAGGCGGCGACGTAGGCGATCAGCGTGGACCAGGCGGCGCCGGCCACGCCCAGCTCGGGCGCGGGGCCCCAGCCGAGGATCAGCGTCGGCGTCAGCGCGATGTTCACGACCGCCGAGAACACCATCACGGCGGCCGAGCGCACCCCGCTGCCGTGGGCGCGGAACACCGCGTTGCAGAGCATCATGCCCACGAGGAACGGGAAGGCCGCCGCCCAGACGGGGGTGTACTGGAGCGCCGCCTCCAGCACGGCACCTTCCGCCCCCATCAGCCCGAGCAGGGTGCCGTCCACCATCCAGAACAGCGCGCCCGCCCCGCCTGCCAGAGCGGTGCCGATGCCCAGCGCGTGGAGGCCGCGGCGGATCACGTCGTCCCGCCCGTCGCCCCGCCCGATGGCCTGCGAGATCGCCGCATTGGCGCCCGCCGAGAGGCCGATCGAGAGCGACGTGATCGCCATGGTGACGGGATAGACGAAGCCCACGGCGGCCAGCGCGTCGGGGCCGACGCGGCCGAGGAAGAAGGCGTCCACGAGGCCCACGGAGATCACCGCGAAGATGCCGAAGGCCATGGGGCCGGAGACGCTCAGCAACGCGCGCCAGACGGGGCCGTGGTTCAGGTCGCGCGTGGCGTCGGGCATGGGGCGCTCCGGGGTGGGGACGGCCCCTCGGGGCATGCGTCCCAACGCGCCGAAGCTTCCTCGGGTCCGTGCGCCCGCGCGGCCCGGGGTCGCACCCCGCGCACCGGGCGGCGCTGTGCCTCAGGTGCGCAGGTTGCGGGCGCTGTCCTTGATCTCGGCGTACTGGCCGCCGGGGCGGAAGCGCCAGAGATAGGTGGGCAGGATCGCCTCCATCGCGGTGGGCTCGATGCCCATCGCCTCGAAGCCGGGGTGCCGGCCCGTCACCACGTTGTCGCGCGCGAGGTTCGCGACCTGGTCGCGCGTGAGAATGCCGTTGTGGAACAGCCCGAAGCTGGCGCGCTGGGCAAGATCGAGGCTGGAGCCCATGAGGCGCCCGGCGAAGAAGGGCACGCCCACGATCAGCGCGCGGCGATGGATCGTGCGCAGCATCACCTGCAGCAGCTCGCGGAACGTGTCCACGTCGGGGCCGCCCAGCTCCATGACGCCGGCGGGCGCGCGTCCCCCGGCGGCGAGCGCGGCGGCCTGCGCCACGTCGTCCACGTAGACCGGCTGGAAGCGCGTGTCCGGCCCCACCACGGGCAGGATCGGCGCGCGCGCGGCCATGGCGGCGAAGCGGTTGAAGAACCGGTCCTCGGCGCCGAACACGATCGAGGGGCGCAGGATCGTGGCATTCGGCATGTGCCGCAGCACGGCGTCCTCGCCGGCGGCCTTGGTGCGGGCGTACGCGCTGTCCGAATCCGCGTCCGCGCCGATGGCGCTGATCTGCACCATGCGCTCGACGCCGGCCGCGGCGGCAAGGCGCGCGACGCGCTCCGCGCCTTCGGCCTGCACCGCGGAGAAGGTGTTGCGTCCGGCCTCGCCGAGGATGCCCACGCAGTTCACCACCGCATCGGCGTTCGTCAGCGCGGCGGCGGTGGCATCGTCGTCGCGGATGTTGGTGAACACCGGCTCGACCTGGCCCACGGTGCCGTACATGCGCACGAAGTGGGCCTCGTAGGGGCGGCGGCAGGCCACGCGCACGCGCCAGCCGTCGCGGGCCAGCCGCTGCGCCACGTAGCGGCCCACGAAGCCCGAGCCGCCGAAGATCGTCGCCAGTCGCTGCATCGCGGCCTCCTTGCGCGGCGCCCCCGGCGCCCCCGTGCGGGGCCCCGCGACCCCTTCCATGACGGGGCCCTGTCTAGGCGCACCGCGGCGGCGAGACCAGCCCCCGGGTGGCGGGATGCGGCGGGCGGGCCGCGCCCTCAGGCCGCCTCGGCCGGGCGCCGCGCGTCCGCGGCCCGCATGCGCCGCTCCGCCACCACCATCACCGCGCCGAGGGCGCCCAGCGCGTCGCTCCAGGCGCGGCGCGCGGGCCCCCGCAGCGCGCGGGCGTCGAGCGCGTCCGTCAGCGCGTCGTGCAACGCGGCATGGTGCGGCGCGCCGAGGTCCGAGTGCGCGAGGTCGTGCGCCAGCCCGCAGGCGATGGGCAGGCCCGCATGGGGATGGGCGGCCACGAGCGCGGCGAGGCTGATCCACTCCTCGATCCAGCGCCGCCGTGCCGCGGCATCCCCGCCCATGAGGCGCACCAGCTCCGGCGCCTCGCGGGCAAGCCGCGCCGCGATCTCGCCCTCGGCCTCGTCGAGCGCCGTGCAGACCTCGGAGAAGCTGCCCTGGATCGCGGCCACCACGTCGGGCGGCACGGGGGGCGCCGCGGCGTGCGTCCCGTCAGACATTCTGTCCATAGGATCCTCGTTCGTTCCGATTCCGGGGGGTGTAGCGTCCGGGGTTTTGACGCATCGTTAATGGCGCGCGGCGGGCGCGAGAAATTCCCGCATCCGCCCGATTGACACCCGATGCGCCCCGCCGTATCCGCCCCCCACCGCGGGCCTGCCCAGGTGGCGGAATTGGTAGACGCGCTGGCTTCAGGTGCCAGTGCCGGCAACGGCGTGGAGGTTCGAGTCCTCTCCTGGGCACCACGGTTTCCGATGCGCCCGGCCCCCTCGGCCGGGCGTTCGCACTTCCGAGGGGGCGCCCGTGACCGCCGACATCCGCCACATCACCCTGCACCGCGGCGACCTGCCCGACGGGCTCGACTTCGGGGCCTCGGTGGCCATCGACTGCGAGACCATGGGCCTCGACCCGCACCGCGACCGCCTGTGCCTTGTGCAGCTGTCCTCGGGCGACGGCACCGCGCACCTCGTGCAGGTGGGCATCGGCCAAACGTCGGCCCCCAACCTCGAGCGGCTCCTGCGCGACGAGGGCGTCACGAAGCTGTTCCACTACGGCCGCTTCGACATCGCCGCGATGCTCCACGCCTTCGGGGCGCTGGCCACGCCCGTGTGGTGCTCCAAGATCGCCTCGCGCCTCGTGCGCACCTACACCGACCGCCACGGCCTCAAGGCCCTCCTGTCGGAGATGATCGAGGTGGACATCTCGAAGATGCAGCAGTCCTCGGACTGGGGCGCGCCCGAGCTGACGCCCGCGCAGATGGCCTACGCTGCCTCGGACGTGCTCTACCTCCACCGCCTGCGCGAGCGGCTCGACGCCATGCTGGAGCGCGAGGGCCGGATGGAGCTGGCCCAGAGCTGTTTCGACTTCCTGCCGACCCGGGCACGGCTCGACCTGATCGGCTACCCCGACACGGACATCTTCGCGCACTCATGATCGGGGACGCAGGCCGCGCACGGCTGGTGGCGGGCGCGAAGGTGGCGCTGCCCGTCGCCGCGCTCGCCCTCCTGTCCACGCTGTTCCTGGTCGCGCGCACCCCCGACCCCGAGGACGCCCTGCCCTTCGCCGCCGTGGACATCGGCGAGCGGGCCACCGACCAGCAGCTCACCACGCCGCGCGTGATGGGCCGCTCGCAGGGCGGCACCGCCTTCGACCTGCGCGCCGCCCGCGCCCGCCCCGACCCCGCCGACCCGCGCCGCATGACGATCGACGCCCTGCACCTCGAGCTCTCGGGCCGGGGCGAGGCCACGGTGGAGGCCCGCGCGGGCACCGTGGACACCGCGGCGCGCACCGTGGTGCTGGAGGGCGACGTGGCCGTGGACACCGCCACCGGCTACGCCCTGCGCTCCGACCGGCTGGAGGGCTCGCTGGCCGAGTTGAGCCTCGTCTCGCCCGGCCCCGTGCGCGGCACCTCGCCGCTCGGGCGTCTGCGCGCGGGCGCCATGCGGCTGGAGGAACGGAACGGCGCGGCGCGGCTGGTGTTCTCCGGGGGGGTGGACCTGCTATACGTGCCGCCGCCGCCGCCGCCCGCCCCGGACGCCGCCGCCCCCTGAAAGGACCGCCGATGCCCCTCCGCCTCCTCGCGCCGCTCCTCGCGCTGCTCGCCCTGCCCGCGCTCGCCCAGGGCACCGGGGTGGGCTTCGGCTCGGGCAGCTTCGACCGCGGCGCGCCGGTGGAGGTCGCCGCCGACAGTCTGGAGGTGGACCAGGCCACGGGGCAGGCCGTGCTGACGGGCAACGTGGTGATCGCGCAAGGGGACCTGCGGCTCTCGGCCGAGCGGGTGGACGTGTTCTACAGCGCCGGCGAGGAGCAGCGCATCGACCGGCTGGAGGCCAAGGGCGACGTGCTGATCGTGGCCGGCGAGGACGCCGCCGAGGGCGAGACCGCGGTGTACCAGCTGGGCAGCGCCGAGATCCTGATGACCGGCGACGTGGTGGTGACGCAGGGCGGCGCCACGCTGGCGGGCGACCGGCTGGCGGTGAACCTCGAGACCGGGTCGGGGACGGTGACGGGCCGCGTTCGCACCACGCTGCAGCCGTGAACGGGCCGGTGCCTGCGGCGCTGCCGGGCGTTCCTGCCGTGATCGAGGGCGCGGGCGGCCTCGCCATCCGCAACCTGCGCAAGAGCTACCGAAAGAAGCCCGTGATCCGCGACGTGTCGATGGACCTCGCGCGGGGCGAGGTGGTGGCGCTGCTGGGGCCGAACGGCTCGGGCAAGACCACCACGTTCTACGCCGTCGCGGGGCTGGTCACGCCCGACGGCGGGCGCGTGATCCTCGATGGGCGCGATGTGACGTACCTGCCCATGTACCGGCGCGCGCGCGCGGGCATCGGCTACCTGCCGCAGGAGATGTCGATCTTCCGCGGCCTGACCGTGGAGCAGAACATCCGCGCCATCCTCGAGGTGGCCGAGCCCAAGCGCCACCGCCGCCGCGAGCGGCTGGAGTCGCTCCTGTCGGACTTCCACATCGAGCACCTGCGCCGGGCCTCGGCGATGGCGCTCTCGGGCGGCGAGCGGCGGCGCGTGGAGATCGCCCGCTGCCTCGCCGCGAACCCGCGGTACCTGCTGCTCGACGAGCCCTTCGCCGGCGTCGATCCCATCGCTGTGGGCGACATCCGCGGGCTGGTGGTGGAGCTCAAGACCCGCGGCATCGGCGTGCTGATCACCGACCACAACGTGCGCGAGACCCTGGAGATCGTGGACCGCGCCTACATCCTGCACGACGGCGCGGTGCTGATGTCGGGCACGCCCGACGAGGTGGTGGCCGACGGCGCGGTGCGGCGCGTCTACCTCGGCGAGGGCTTCGCGCGCTAGGCCCGGCCGGCGTGAACCACGGCCCGGCATGGGCATTGACAGGGCGCCCATTCCGGCGCCTCCTAGGACCCGAGGAGACCCAGATGCCGGCCACGTGTCCCGCGGACATGACGATGCAGGCGGCCGCACCCGCGGCCCGGCTCCTTCCCACGCAATATCCAGGAGGCTCCATGCGCTATCAGATCACCGGCATGCACATCGACATCGGCGACGCGCTCCGCTCCCACGTCCAGACCGAGCTGGGCCAGACCATGGAGAAGTACGCGGGCCGTCCCACGGATGCGCAGGTGGTGTTCTCGAAGGCCGCGCACGAGTACGTCTGCGAGGCCACGGTGCACCTGTCCACGGGGCTGACCGCCCAGGCCAAGGCCAAGGACCCCGAGATCTACGCCGCCTTCGACGCCTGCTCCGAGAAGATGGAGAAGCAGCTCCGGCGCTACAAGCGGCGCCTCAAGAACCACCAGAAGGCGCGGGATCAGCCGGTTGCGGTCTCGGGCGGGGCCGCCTATATCCTCGCCGCCGACGAGGAGGGGGTCGAGGAGGGAGACGATCTCCAGCCCGTCATCGTCGCCGAGATGGAGACCCGCATCCCGACCCTGTCCGTCGGCGAGGCCGTGATGCAGATGGAGCTTGCCGGCGCGCCCGTGCTGGTGTTCCGCAACGAGAAGGGCGACGGCGTGAACGTCGTCTACCGCCGCGAGGACGGCAACGTGGGCTGGATCGATCCGGCCGCCGCCGCGGGGGGCTGAGGGCCCCCCCACCGCCGGGCCGGGCCGCGCGAAGACGGCCGCCGGGAGGCACGCAGCAGGAGTGGGGTGCGACGATGCGCTTGGACGATATCCTTGTTTCCGCGGCCGTGAAGCATCCCGGCCGCCTCTCCTCCAAGAAACGGCTCTTCTCGGAGCTCGCCCAGACCGCCCACGACGTCTACGGACTGCCCCGCGACACGGCCTTCGCCGCCCTGCAGGAGCGCGAGAGCCTCGGCCCCACGGGCGTGGGCGAGGGCGTCGCCCTGCCCCACGCCCGCCTCGGCGGCCTCGACCGGGTGCGCGGCGTGTTCTTCGGCCTCGAGGCGCCGATCGACTTCGACGCCCCCGACCGCAAGCCGGTGGACGTGGTGTTCGCGCTGTTCGCCCCCGAGGACGCGGGCGTCGCTCACCTCAAGGCGCTCGCGCTCGTGTCGCGCACCCTGCGCGATCCGGGGCTGCTCGCGAAGCTGCGCGCCAACGCCGACCCGCAGCTCCTCCACACCCTTCTGACCGAGGCGCAGCGCTCCGAAGCCGCCTGAGGCCTGCCTACCCCCGGCGGCGGAATCCGAAGGTGAGGTAGTCGCGGCGCCAGACCTCCAGCGCCAGATCCTCGAGCGCGGCGTCGTGCACGTCCCCGAGCCGCAGCGCGCCCTCGGCCGCGCCCTCCCAGGGCGGCGCCTCCGGGGCGATCCGGGCCAGCGCCGCGGCGGCCTCGTCCTCGCGCAGGATCTCCAAGGGCGGCACTACCTGCGCCATGCCCTGGATCGCCGCGAGCTGCGAGCCCCAGCGCGGGTCGGGCGGCAGCGCGGTCTGGCCGCCGAGGTTGGCCTTGGCGAAGCGCAGGAACGCCTCGAACGCGGCGCGGTGGGTGCCCCTGTCCATCTCGGCCGCGCCCCGCTCCGGGAGCGGCGCGTCGTAGTGGCGCACAAGGAGGCGGCGCACGGGGCCGCCGCCCTCGGAGGACGCGATCGCGGCGAAGGCGGCGTGGGCGCGGGCCATGGGGTGGCGCACCACGGCGAAGGAGCGGTACCCCTTGTGCCCCCGCAGCCACTGGCGCAGCGCCTTCTGGTTCATGCCCTCGGCGACCTCGCCCGCATGCTCCATCCAGCGCCGCAGGGAACGGGTCGGCCCACCCGGCACCGGCAGGCACAAGAGGTCGCCCGCAGCCATCATCGACGGCACGGCCGCCCCCCGCGCCGGCTCCGTGCCCGGCAGGCGCCCCAGCGCGAAGGGGTCGAGCCCGGCGAGATGCGCGGCCATCGCCTCGGGGTTGGCGACCTTGTCGGCGGCCTCGCCGGGGTTCTGGCGCTTGAGCGTGCCCGGCAGCGCGTCGAGCCGCGCGGGCACCCCGAGGAAGGCAGCGATGCCGTTCACCACGTCGAGCGTGCCGATGTCCTCGTAGTCGAGCCAGAACGCCGTCTGCCCGGTGCGCTGCAGCGTGCCCTGCACCCGCGCGCGGAACGCGGCCTGTGCCTCGCAGAGCGCGTCGAACTCCGCGCCGTCGAAGGTGGCTCGCGCGGCCTTGGCCATCTTGGGGTTGGTGAGGCGCCACTGCCCCGTCGCCTGCGCGATCTTCAGCGAGACGTAGGCGTCGAGCGGATTGCGCCCCAGCACGATCTTGGCGACCGAGGGGTCGGGCAGCACCGCGTCCACCACGCGCGGGTCGTGGTCGTGGAACAGGCGGAAGCCGTTGAGGCCCGGGCGCTCCACCACGCGGGCCAGCAGGGCCAAGGGATCGCGCTCGCGGGCGGCCATGTCGATGCCGTCCAGCTCGAAGCGGTTGTGGGCGCCCATGAAGTGCGGGTTGAACAGCTCGCCCAGGCACGCCACGCCCTCCAGCGCGTCGAGCGAGGCCTCCAGGTGGTTCGAGCCGGTCCGCATCTCGGCCAGCAGCACGAAGGCGCGGATCACCGGATCACCGTGGGACGGGCGGGCCGCTCGCTGCGGGTGGCGCCCTCGGTGGGCTCCACCGGCACGTCGCCGGTGACCACGGGCTTCATGCCCTGGTTGCGCAGGGTCTGCAGGAAGCGGCCGAAGCCGTCGAGGTCGCGCATGGCCGGCACCTCCGTCAGCCGCCGCGGATCGCGCGCGGTCAGCTCGCCCAGCACGTTCTGCAGCTTCTCCATCGGGCCTTCCAGGTAGTCCGCCAGGGTCCAGACATGGGTGCGCGCCTTGACCCAGGGGGCGCGAAGCTCGGCCAGGAAGGACAGCTCCACCTGCTGCAGCCGGGCCGCCTCGGCGCGCAGCTCCGCGAAGTCGCGGTTCTCGTGGAACAGCCGCACCGCCCAGGCTCCCGAGACCACCGCGAGCGTGCAGTTGCGGTCCCACAGGAGCGATCCGCGGATCCGCTGTTGGTCGCCGGGGCCGAACTGGAAGCACTGGCGCTCGCCTCGCGTCGACCACAGGAGGTTGGCGAGGAACTGCTCGGGGCGGTAGTCGCGCAGCGCCGCGGAGTCCGGGATGCAGCCCGGCGCCACGGTCTCGCCGCCCGCGAACTCGGCCCGGTCCGGGTGGAACAGGTGGCCGTGCACGCGCCCGCCCACGCGCCGCGCGAGCCAGCCCTCGAAGTCCACGTAGAGGTCGTCGAAGCCCGACAGCACCGCGTAGGGCGCGCAGGTGCGCGCGCCGTCCCACCAGGGGCTCGGCATCCGGCCCTGGTTCACGAGCCCCGGCCGGCCCTGCTCGCGGCGGACGTTGGCGCGGGAGAACACGCGGTCGATCTTGCCGGGGTTCGGCTCGCGCGGGCGGACGGCGCCGGGGGGCAGCGCGAGGAAGTGGTCGTAGAGCCTCCCGGCCCGCGGCCAGATCTTGCGCGCCACGAAGCAGTCCGAGCGCTCGAGAAGCTGCAGGTGGTCGTCGTAGAAGATGTGCGGCTTGCCCTGCACGTCGAACTTGGCGAGCGTGAGCGACCGGCTCTCGATCGAGGTGGCGTAGCGCCGCGCGAGGGTCTGGAAGTAGGCCTCGTCGGGTATCCAGACGCGGCGGAAGTAGCGGTCCATCTCGGCGCGGTCGGGCGCCTGGAGGATCGCCGTGAGGGTCTGGCGCGTCAGGCACCACCACTGGCTGCCGAGGTGCGGGGCGATGGCCGCGGGCACCCGGCGGCGCAGCCCGAGGCGGCGCTGCAACTCGACGTAGCGGTCGAAGAGCCGGCGCTGCCGCCGCCACGAGAACGGGAAGCGCAGCGTGAAGCGCTCGCGCTCCAGCCCGTCCACGGTCCAAGTGACCTCCTCGGTGGTGACGCTCTCGATGAAGTCAGTGCGCGGGTGGGCGTCGAGATAGGCGCGCAGCTCCTCGACGGGGCGCAGCGGTAGGCAGGAGCCCGAGGCGAGGAACACGTGGCGCACCTCGGGGTGGGCGGCGAGCAGGCTCTCGGCGGCGACCTGCGTTGCCTCCACCAGGCTCCAGGTGCCCCACTCCACCTTCACCCGACGCGAGAAGCGGATCAGCGGATGGCCCCGCAGCCCCTCGCGGAAGGGGCGGTGGTCGCGGGGGCGCACCTTGCGGTCGACGTGGATCGTCACCGGGCAGCCGCGGTCGGCCCAGTGCCGCGCCACCTGCGCGGCCCGGTCGAAGGCGTCGTGGACCAGCATCACGAAGCCCAACGTGCCGGCTTCCGCGGGGGCGTCCGGGACGGTGTCCGCGCTCATGCCCAGTTGCCCTTGGAGATCAGCCCGAGGATCTCGAGCTGGCGCCAGTTCACGTAGCGCTCCGACCACTTGCACCACAGGGTGCGGTCCGCGCCGATCGCCTCGGCGTAGGCGGCGTACTCGCGCGAGTCCGCGTAGTGCTCGCCGCGCTTTAGCTCCTCGGAGGCCTTCGCCGCCAGGGTGTGGAGGAACTTCGCGTGCAGCAGGATGCCGCTGGCCTTCTCGCCGCCGTCCGTGGCGTAGGTCTGGTTCAGCCCCCGCGGCAGCAGCGCGTGGGTCGAGGAGACGTAGGCGTAGTTGCGGTCCCAGCGCACCAGCGGCGTCTTGTTGAGGGCCGGGGCCTGCTCGGGCGCGTCCGCGAAGAACACGCGCGAGCGCGGGCCGCCCTGGATCCAGAGGTTCCAGAGCAGGGGGTTGCGCTCGAACTGGTAGTTGCGGGCGTCGAACCAGGGCGCGATCTCGAACGGGTCCTGCCCCTCGCGGTAGGGCTGATCGGTCACGGGCCCGCGGGGATACATGTCGAGCAGCATCGCCCCGAAGGAGCGGATCGCCGAGGCGTCGAGCCAGTCGCACAGGGCGCGCAGCGGCCGGCTGTCGCAGTAGGGGTAGACCAGGAACTCGTCGACGTCGACGGTGAGGCACCAGTGTCCGTGGCCGAAGCGGCGCAGGAGGCGGTTGACCCAGTCCACCCCGAAGGCGGCGCGGCGGTACGAGGCGGTCGTGCGCCAGACCGAGCAGTCCTCCTGCGCGGCGAGGTACTCGGCGGTGCCGTCGTCCGAGCCGTTGTCCACGAACAGGAAGTGGTCGGCGCCGAGGCGGCGGTAGTAGTCGAGGAAGTAGGGCAGGCGCACCCGCTCGTTGCGGCAGCAGGCGAAGACCAGGATGTCGCGGCGCCCGATGCGCTCCGTGCGCCGGCGCAGCGCCTCCAGCTGGCGGCCCCGCCGCAGCGCCCGGACGTGCCAGTAGCGCCGGCGGACGCGCATGCGGTAGGACGTCACGATGCCCACGCGCACCTCCTTCCGGATATCCCGCGCACGGGGCGGAGGCCTAGCGGCCGGGGGGCGGGCTGCCAACCGCCCACGCTCAGTTCCACCCGGCCCGTGACATGATGCCCATACCCTCGAGCTGCTCCCAACCGTGGAAGCGGCTGGAGCGCTCGCACCAGAGCACGGGCGCCCCGGCCACGGCGTCGTAGTAGCGCCCGTAGAGGGCGGAGTTCTCGAAGTGCTCGCCGCGGCGCTTCTCCTCGGCGGACTTCGGGACGATCTCGGGCAGGAACTTGGTGTGCAGGAGCGTGCCGTGCATCGCCGACGCGTCGCCGAGCAGGCGGTTCAGCGCGGCGGGCAGGATCTGGTGGGTCGAGGTCACGTAGGCGTGGCCCCGGCGCCAGCGCACCAGGGGCAGCTTCGAGAGCGTCGGCGCGCGCCGGGGCTCGGCCTCGAAGAACCGCCGCGCGCGCGGCCCGCCCTGCACCCAGAGGTTGCCGAGCTTGGGCTGGCGCAGCGAGACGTAGCCGCCGCCGTCGAACCAGGGGATGGCCGCCACGGGGTCAGTGCCCGGCGCGTAGGGCTCGGCGCCGAGCGGCCCGCGGGGATAGAGCTCTAGCATCAGCGCGCCCATGGCCCGCTGCCCGCGCCGGTCCAGCTCGTGGGCCAGCGCGTGGAGGTCGCGGGTGCGGTGGTGGGGATGGAGCCACAGCTCGTCGGCGTCGAGCGTGAGGCACCAGTGCCCGTGGGCGTGGCGCGTGGCCAGCCAGCTCAGCCAGTCCATGCCGAAGCGCGCGCGCTTGTAGGAGTGCGCCGTGGTCCAGAGGGACACGTCCGGCTGGGTCTCCAGCATCTCGCGCGTGCTGTCGTCGCTGGCGTTCTCGACCACGAGGAAGTGGTCCACGCCCAGATCCCGGTGATGGCGCAGCCACCAGGGCAGGCGCGCGGCCTCGTTGCGCACGCATGCGAGGCAAAGCACGTCGCCGGGGCGGATCGCGGCCGTGCGGTCGGACACCGCCCGCAACTCGCGGCGCTTGCGCAGCGCGCGCAGGAGCAGGCGGCGGCGGCGCAGGCGCAGCCCGTAGGCCGCCAGCGCCGCCCGGGGCGTCATGCGTTCCCGTTCGCCACCGTCTCGCGCAGGAAGCTCGCCAGCTCCTCGCGCAGCTCGGGCCGGGCGAGGCCGAAGGCCACCGTGGCGCGCAGGAAGCCGCCCTTGGAGCCGCAGTCGAAGCGCGTCCCCTCGAAGCAGTAGCCGTGGACGTTGCCGCCCCCGATCTCGCGGGCGATGGCGTCGGTGAGCTGGATCTCCCCGCCCGAGCCGGACTTGATGCTGTCGAGGTGCCGCATCACGGCCGGGTCGAGGATGTAGCGCCCGATCACGGCGAGGTTCGAGGGCGCGGTGCCGGCCTTCGGCTTCTCGACCATGCCGCGCACGGAGACGCAGCGGCCGTTGGGCTCGGCGTCGAGGATGCCGTAGGCGGAGGTGGCCTCGTCGGGCACCTCCATGGCGGCGACCATGTTGCCGCCCGTCTCCTCGTAGGCGTCGACCATCTGGCGCAGGCAGGGTGTCTCCGCGTCGATCACGTCGTCGGGCAGGATCACCGCGAAGGGCTCGTCGCCCACCAGGCGGCGCGCGCACCACACCGCGTGGCCGAGGCCGAGGGCGCGGTGCTGGCGGATGTAGGCGATGGCGCCCGATTCCATGTTCGTGGACTTCAGCGTGGCGAGCAGCTCTTCCTTGCCGCGGTCGGCGAGCGAGGTCTCCAGCTCGGGCGCCACGTCGAAGTAGTCCTCGAGGGCGGACTTGCCGCGCGAGGTCACGAAGATGAACTCGGTGATGCCGGCGGCCCGCGCCTCGTCGATCGCGTACTGGATCAGGGGCCGGTCCACGAGGGTCAGGATCTCCTTGGGAACCGCCTTCGTGGCCGGCAGGAAGCGCGTCCCCATGCCCGCCACCGGAAAGATCGCCTTCGTCACCTTGCGCGTCATCATCTCACTCGTTCTTCGGATTTCTGGGGAACAGGGGTGCCGGGGGATTCGGTCAGGAGGATGGCACGACGCGGACACCGGGGGCGTGGGCGATGAAGTGGGGATTGCGGAAGCCCGCCTTGCCGTAGCGCAGGGGCTGGAGGTCCTCGGCGCGCACCACCTGCCCGCCGGCGGCGCGCAGCACCGCGTCGCCCGCCGCCGTGTCCCACTCCATGGTGGGGCCGAGGCGGGGGTAGATGTCGGCCTCGCCCGTGGCCACGAGGCAGAACTTCAGCGACGAGCCCGCCGCCTTGCTGTCGGCCACGGCGTAGCGGCCGATGTAGTCCTCGAGCTCCGGCGAGCGGTGCGACTTGGAGGCCACCACCAGCAGCGCGTCGTTGTCGCTGTCGCGCACCGAGACCGGGCGGCCGGCGGACATGGAGTCGCCGTCGAACGGCCCCTCCTCCTCGACCGCGCCGCCCTGGGGCGTGGTGCGGAACAGGCGGCCCTTGGCGGGGGCGTAGACCACGCCGGCGACGGGCACGCCGTCCCGGACCCAGGCGATGTTCACGGTGAAGTCGCCGCGGCGCTGCACGAACTCCTTCGTGCCGTCGAGCGGGTCGACGATGAAGAAGTCCATGACCGACAGGTCGTGGGTGGCGGACTGCTCCTCGGTGACCACGGCGGCCTTGGGGAAGGCGGCGCGCAGGCCGTCCGAGATGATCGCGTCGGCGGCCTCGTCGGCCTCGGTCACGGGGCTGGCGTCGGACTTCGAGCGGACCTCGAAGTCGTCGCCCTCGTAGATCTCCATGATCCGCTCGCCGGCGCGGATCGCCAGGCGGCGCAACTCGATCATCATTTGGTCAGGATTCACGGCTAGCTCCGGCGCTCGGGGCCGCCCCGATTGCCGGGGACATGCCCCTGGGATAGGGTCGGGCTCCTTATGGTCGGGCATCACCGCCCCGGCAAGCAGGAGGTCGGCCATGTTCGCGCCGCAGCACGGCAGAGGCAGGCTGCACGGGGCCATCTGGCTGTCGGAGCGGATCTTCCACGCCGCCGCCCGCCACACCCGCAGGAGCCACGGCAACGCCCTGGCGGCGCTGGGCATGCACGTGGTGCAGACCGTGATCTTCGTGGGCGCGTTCTACGTGATGTTCGACCTGCTCGGCCTGCGCGGCACGGCGATCCGGGGCGACTTCATCCTCTACATCATGTCGGGCGTCTTCCTGTTCATGACCCACATCAAGGCCGTGGGCGCCGTGGTGAGCGCGGAAGGCCCCGCCTCGGCGATGATGAAGCACGCGCCGATGAACACCGTGGTGGCGATCTGCGCCTCGGCGCTCTCGGCGCTCTACATCTCGACGCTGTCGATGCTTCTGGTGCTGTTCGCGGTGCACGTGGCCGTCCGGCCCCTGGTGATCCACGATCCCGTGGGCGCGGCAGGCATGTACCTCCTGGCCTGGTTCGCTGGCGTGGCCATCGGCCTGCCCCTCTACGCGCTCAAGCCCTGGATGCCGAACTTCGCCTCGGTGGTGAATGCGGTCTACTCCCGCGTGAACATGATCGCCTCGGGCAAGATGTTCGTGGTCAACCTCATGCCACCCAACATGCGCGCCATGTTCGACTGGAACCCGCTGTTCCACATCATCGACCAGTCGCGCGGGTACGTGTTCGCGAACTACAACCCCATGCACACCGACTGGCGCTACGCGTTCTGGGTCGCCGTGGTGTTCCTGGTGGTGGGCATGATGGGCGAGTTCTACACCCGCAGCCGCGTCTCCATGAGCTGGAACGCCGACCGGTGAGGGCGGCGGCGCACGCCCTCGCGGCGGCCGTGCTGCTCGCCCCGCCCGCCGCCGCCACGCAGGACGGATGGCCCGCGCTGCACGACGTGGCGGGCGTGGCCGCAGGCGACGTGCTCAACGTCCGCGCCGCGCCGCGCGCGGGCGCCTCGATCGTCGGCACGCTCGCCCCCGATGCCCGCGACGTCGAGGTGATCGGCCCCGCGGCGCCCGGCAGCGGCTGGGGCCTCGTGAACCACGAGGGGGGCATGGGCTACGTGGCGCTGCGGTTCCTCGCCCGCCGCCCGAACACCTTCGAGGGCCACGCCCTGCCGGTCGCCCGATGCTTCGGCACGGAGCCGTTCTGGTCGCTCGCGCGCGAGGGCGGAACCTTGCGCTTCGAGGCCCCGGACCGCCCCGCCCTCTCGGTCCCCGAGGCACCGCTGGCGGCCCCCGCGAACGACCGCCGCGTGCAGGTGCGCTTCGGGCGCGCCGGCGGCGCCGCGCTCACGCTGCACATCCGCCTCGCCCCCGGGCCCCGCCACTGCACCGACGGCATGTCGGACCGCCGGTGGGGCATCGACGCCACGGTGCTGGTCGAGGACGGCGCGCGCGCGGAGGCCTACGCGGGCTGCTGCTCGCTCCTGCCTTAGGCCGTCACCACCCGCAGCGTCAGGTTGATCCGCCCCGGCACGCCCAGGAGGTCCGCGTCCCCGGGCACGATGCGGTCCACGCCGTGGTGGAGCATCCGGCTCGGCCCCTCCAGCACCGCCACGTCGCCCGAGCGCAGGACCGTGCTCTCGGTCGGCCCGCCGCGCGCGAGGTTGCCGACCCGGAAGCGCGCCGCCTCGCCGAGCGAGATCGACACCACGGGCTGCGCGAGGTCGGCCTCGTCGCGGTCCTGGTGGAGGCCCATGCGCGCGGAGGCGTCGTACCAGTTCACGAGGCAGCATTCCGGCGCGCGCGCCTCCGGCACCGCCCGGTCCCACACCGCGCGCGCCAGCGCGGGGATGGGCGGCCAGGGGCGGCCGTCGGCCTGGCAAGGTTCGTAGCGGTAGCCGCGCCGGTCCGAGACCCAGCCGAACGCGCCCGCCGCCGTCATGCGCACCGACAGCGCCTGCCCGCGCCGCGTCACGGGCCGCACGAGGGGGGCCGACCGGATCACCACGCGCACGGCCTCCACCAGCGCCTCCTGAGCGGCGCGGTCCAGCGTCCCGCGCAGGAGGCGCACGCCGCGCAGATGCTCCGTCTCCTCGCCCAGGATTTTGCCTCCCGTCACGCTATTGCGAGCCCCAGACCCCATTCCTATATAGCGCCCGAACCGCGATCCGGACCCCCAAGGTTCGGATCGTGCCACTTCAGGGATCGGTTCCGGGGGGCCTGAACGGACCCCGGAGCCAGAACATCGCCAAGGAGAGCAGACAATGGCCAAAGTGATCGGCATCGACCTCGGCACGACGAACAGCTGCGTCGCCATCATGGACGGATCGCAGCCGCGCGTGATCGAGAACTCCGAGGGTGCGCGCACCACGCCCTCGATCGTGGGCTACACCGAGTCCGAGCGCCTCGTGGGCCAGCCCGCCAAGCGGCAGGCCGTGACCAACCCCGAGAACACCGTCTTCGGCATCAAGCGCCTGATCGGCCGCCGCTTCGACGACGAGCACCTCGCCAAGGACAAGAAGAACCTGCCGTTCAAGGTGGTGTCCGGCAACGGCGACGCGTGGGTCGAGATCCGCGGCGAGAAGTACTCGCCCGCGCAGGTCTCCGCGCTGATCCTGCAGAAGATGAAGGAGACCGCCGAGAGCTACCTCGGCGAGGAGGTCGACCAGGCCGTGATCACGGTGCCGGCCTACTTCAACGACGCCCAGCGCCAGGCCACCAAGGACGCCGGCAAGATCGCCGGCCTCGAAGTGCTGCGCATCATCAACGAGCCGACGGCCGCTGCTCTGGCCTACGGTCTCGACAAGAAGGAGGCGCGCACGATCGCGGTCTACGACCTCGGCGGCGGCACCTTCGACGTGACCATCCTCGAGATCGACGACGGCCTGTTCGAGGTGAAGTCCACCAACGGGGACACGTTCCTCGGCGGCGAGGACTTCGACATGCGGATCGTCAACTACCTCGCCGGCGAGTTCAAGAAAGAGCACGGCACCGACCTGACGCAGGACAAGATGGCCCTGCAGCGCCTCAAGGAGGCGGCCGAGAAGGCTAAGATCGAGCTGTCGTCCTCGCAGCAGACCGAGATCAACCAGCCGTTCATCTCGATGGGCTCCAACGGCCAGCCGCTGCACATGGTCATGAAGCTGACCCGCGCCAAGCTGGAGAGCCTCGTTGGCGACCTGATCAAGGCGTCGATGAAGCCCTGCCAGGCGGCCCTGAAGGACGCGGGCATAACCAAGGACGAGATCGACGAGGTCGTGCTCGTCGGCGGCATGACCCGCATGCCCAAGGTCGTCGAGGAAGTGACCAAGTTCTTCGGCAAGGAGCCCCACAAGGGCGTGAACCCCGACGAGGTCGTGGCGCTGGGCGCCGCCATCCAGGCGGGCGTGCTGCAGGGCGACGTGAAGGACGTGGTGCTGCTCGATGTGACGCCGCTGAGCCTCGGCATCGAGACGCTGGGCGGCGTGTTCACCCGGCTGATCGACCGCAACACCACGATCCCCACCAAGAAGTCCCAGGTCTTCTCCACGGCCGAGGACAACCAGAACGCGGTCACGATCCGGGTCTTCCAGGGCGAGCGCGAGATGGCGGCCGACAACAAGATCCTCGGCCAGTTCAACCTCGAGGACATCCCGCCCGCGCCGCGCGGCATGCCGCAGATCGAGGTGACCTTCGACATCGACGCCAACGGCATCGTCTCCGTGTCGGCCCGCGACAAGGGCACCGGCAAGGAGCAGAAGATCACGATCCAGGCGTCGGGCGGCCTGACGGACGCCGACATCGAGCGCATGGTGCAGGAGGCCGAGGAGAACGCCGAGGCCGACAAGCAGCGCCGCGAGCTGGTCGAGGCCCGCAACCAGGCCGAGGGCCTGATCGACTCGACCGAGAAGTCGCTGGCCGAGCACGGCGAGAAGGTCGATCCCTCCACCGTCGAGGCGATCGAGCTGGCCGTGGCCGCGCTGCGCGACACGATGGAGGGCGACGACGCGGGCAAGATCCGCTCGGGCATCCAGAACGTGACCGAGGCGGCGATGAAGCTGGGCGAGGCGATCTACAAGGCCTCGGCCGCCGAGGGCGAGGGCGCCGAGCCCGCGGCCGACGAGCCCGAGGCCGAGCGCGCCTCGAAGGACGACGACGAGATCCTCGACGCCGACTTCGAGGACCTCGGCGACGACCGCAAGCAGGGCTGATCCAGCCCACGGCCCGTGACGGGGCCGGTCCGGGCGACCGGGCCGGCCCTCCTTCGTGAAGGACGACCCCGATGGCGAAACGAGACTACTACGAGACCCTGGGCGTCGCGCGCGGGGCCGCGGCCGACGAGATCAAGAAGGCCTACCGCCGCAAGGCCAAGGAGCTGCATCCCGATCGCAACAGCGACAAGCCGGATGCCGAGGCGCGCTTCAAGGAGGTCAACGAGGCCTACGACGTCCTGAAGGACGCCGACCGGAAGGCTGCCTACGACCGCTTCGGCCACGCCGCCTTCGAGGGCGGCATGGGCGGCGGCGGGCGCCCGGGCGGGCATCCCGGCGGCCCCGGCGGGCCGCAGGGCGACTTCGCGTCGGCCTTCTCGGACGTGTTCGAGGACCTGTTCGGCGACTTCATGGGCGGCCAGGGCGGCCCCGGCGGCGGGCGCGGCGGCGGCCGGGCGCGGGCGACCCGCGGCTCGGACCTGCGCTACAACCTGCGCATCTCGCTCGAGGAGGCCTTCGCGGGCCTGCAGAAGGCGATCACCGTGCCCACGGCCGTGGCCTGCGGGGAGTGCGGCGGCAAGGGCACCGAGGGCGCCTCCGAGCCGGCCAACTGCCCGACCTGCGCGGGCATGGGCAAGGTACGCGCCCAGCAGGGCTTCTTCACCGTGGAGCGCACCTGCCCCACCTGCTCGGGCGCCGGCCAGATCATCAAGAACCCCTGCCGCGCCTGTGGCGGCGTGGGCCGCGTCGACAAGGAGCGCCAGCTCTCGGTCAACATCCCCGCCGGCGTCGAGACGGGCACGCGCATCCGCCTGTCGGGCGAGGGCGAGGCGGGCCTGCGCGGCGGGCCGCCGGGCGATCTCTACATCTTCATCGAGGTCGAGGAGCATCCGCTGTTCCAGCGCGACGGCTCGAACCTGTGGTGCCGCGTGCCCGTGGCCATGACCGCGGCCGCCCTGGGCGGCGAGGTGGAGGTGCCGTCGATCGACGGCGGCCGGAGCCGCGTGAAGGTGCCCGCGGGCAGCCAGACCGGCCGCCAGATGCGCCTGCGCGCCAAGGGCATGCCCGCGCTGCGCGGCGGCCCCGCGGGCGACATGTACATCGAGCTGGCCGTGGAGACCCCGGTGAACCTCACCGCCCGCCAGCGCGACCTCCTGCGCGAGTTCGAGCGCGAGGGCAGCGACAACTCCCCCGAGCGCGACAGCTTCTTCCGCAAGGTGAAGGGCTTCTGGGACGGCATGACCCAGTGACGGGCGGGGGCCACGGTCCCCGTGCCCATCTCCTCTCCAAGCGCCGCCCCCTCATCTTGCCGGAAATACCTCGGGGGTTCGCGGGCTTCCCGGGATCGGTCCAGTGGACCGATCCGCCCGCGAACGGGCGAAGCCCCGGAAGCCGAAGGCCGGGGGCAGCGCCCCCTGCCCCCTCAGACCCCCACGCGGCACGCCGCGAGGAGCGCCATGTTCAGGATGTCCGACGCGGTGGAGCCGGTGGAGGCGATCTGGACGGGGCGGTCGATGCCCGTGAGGATCGGACCGATCACCTGCGCGCCGGCCATCTCCTGCATCAGCTTCACCGAGATCGAGGCCGAGTGCCGTGCCGGCACCACCAGCACGTTGGCCGGCCCCGTGAGGCGCGAGAACGGGTAGTTCGCCGCCACGTCCGGGTTCAGGGCCACGTCCACGGTCATCTCGCCCTCGTACTCGAAGTCCGCGCCGCGCCGCTCCAGCACCGCGGGGGCCCGGTGCATCTTCTCGGCGCGCTCCGAGACCGGGTAGCCGAAGGTCGAGAAGCTCACGAAGGCCACGCGCGGCTCGAGGCCCAGCGCGCGCGCCACCCGCGCGCCGGCCTCGGCGATGGTGGCGAGGTCCTCGGCGCCCGGCCACTCGTGCACCAGCGTGTCGCCGATCAGCACGATCCGGCCCCGGTGCAGCAGCGCGGTGATGCCCACCGCCTCGGGGTTCTCCATCACGTCGAACACGTGGTCCACCAGCCGCATCGCCTGCGCCGACTTGCGCGTGGCCCCCGTGACCAGCCCGTCGCCGTGGTCGTGGGCGAGCATCAGCGCCCCGAAGACGTGGCGGTCGCGCGAGGCCAGCCGGTGCACGTCCTGCTGGTCGAAGCCCCGCCGCTGCAGCCGCCCGTAGAGGTGGTCGCGGTAGGGGTCGAGGTGCCGGGTGTTGGCGGCGTTCACCACCTCCAGCTCGCGCACGGCATCGCCCAGGCCGGCCGCCTCGAGCTTGGCGCGCACGTCGTCCTCGCGCCCCACCACGAGGGCGCGGCCGAAGCCCTGCCGCTGGTAGGCGACGGCGGCGCGCAGGACGCGGGGGTCGTCGCCTTCCGCGAAGATCATGCGCGCCTGCGCCTGCCGGGCACGGGCCGAGATGCCCTGCAGGATGCTGGCCGTGGGGTCCATGCGCGCGGCCAGCGCGTTGGCGTAGCCTTCCATGTCCACGATGGGCCGGCGCGCGGCGCCGGTGTCCATGCAGGCCCGCGCGACGGCGGGCGGGATCACGTGGATCAGGCGCGGGTCGAAGGGCGTGGGGATGATGTAGTCGCGCCCGAAGGACAGCTTGCGCCCGTATGCCACGGCCACCTCGTCGGGCACGTCCTCGCGCGCGAGCGCGGCCAGCGCCTCGGCGCAGGCGATCTTCATCTCGTCGTTGATGGCCCGCGCGTGCACGTCGAGGGCGCCCCGGAACAGGTAGGGAAAGCCCAGGACGTTGTTGACCTGGTTGGGGTAGTCCGAGCGGCCCGTGGCGACGATGGCGTCGGGGCGCACTTCGTGGGCCTCCTCGGGGGTGATCTCGGGGTCGGGATTGGCCATGGCGAAGATCACGGGGGCGTCGGCCATGCCGCGCACCATGTCCTGCGTGACCGCCCCCTTGGCCGAGACGCCCAGGAACACGTCCGCGCCGCGCATCGCTTCCTCCAGCGTGCGCGCCTCCGTCGCCACCGCGTGGGCCGACTTCCACTGGTTCATGCCCTCGGTGCGGCCCTGGTAGATGACGCCCTTGGTGTCGCAGGCGATGCAGTTCTCGTGCCGCGCGCCCATCGACTTCAGCAGCTCGATGCAGGCAATGCCCGCGGCCCCTGCCCCATTGAGGACGATGCGCACGTCCTCGATGCGCTTGCCCGACAGGTGCAGCGCGTTGATCAGCCCGGCGGCGCAGATCACGGCGGTGCCGTGCTGGTCGTCGTGGAAGACCGGGATGTCCATCTCCTCCTTGAGACGGCTCTCGATCATGAAGCACTCGGGCGCCTTGATGTCCTCGAGGTTGATGCCCCCGAAGGTCGGCCCCATCAGCTTCACGGCCGCGACGAAGGCGTCCACGTCCTCGGTGTCGAGCTCGATGTCGATCGAGTTCACGTCGGCGAAGCGCTTGAAGAGCACCGCCTTGCCTTCCATCACCGGCTTCGAGGCCAGCGCCCCGAGGTTGCCGAGGCCGAGGACGGCGGTGCCGTTCGAGATCACGGCGACCAGGTTGCCCTTGGTGGTGTAGTCGTAGGCGAGCGCCGGGTCCTCGGCGATGCGCTCGCACGGGACGGCGACGCCGGGCGAGTAGGCGAGGCTGAGGTCGCGCTGCGTGGCCATCGCCGTGGAGGCCGAGATGTCCAGCTTCCCGGGCCGCGGCTCCAGATGGTACTGGAGCGCCTCCTCGGCGGTGAACTTGGTGCGGGCCATCGGCGTCCTCCCGTGAACGGGGCGATCTAGGCAGGCGCGCCCGGGCGGCGCAACCGCGTGGACGGCGCGCGGCGCGCCCGCTATCCCGCATGGGGCAGACAGGGAGACCGCACTTGCTCGAAGGCAGCACCATCCTCGTGACCGGGGGCACCGGCTCGTTCGGGTCGCGGTTCATCCCGATGACCTTGGCCAAGTACAAGCCGCGCCGGATCATCGTCTACTCGCGCGACGAGATGAAGCAGTGGGAGATGGCCAAGCGCTTCGAGGGCGTGGACGCCCTGCGCTTCTTCATCGGCGACGTGCGCGACCGAGAGCGGCTGTACCGCGCGCTCGACGGGGTCGACCACGTGGTCCACGCCGCGGCCACCAAGATCGTGCCCACGGCCGAGTACAACCCGTTCGAGTGCGTGAAGACCAACATAACCGGCGCCATGCACGTGATCGACGCCTGCATCGACAAGGGCGTGAAGAGTTGCGTCGCGCTGAGCACCGACAAGGCCTCCAGCCCCGTGAACCTCTACGGCGCCACAAAGCTGGCGTCGGACAAGATGTTCGTGGCCGGCAACAGCTACGCGGGCGGCAACGGCTGCCGCTTCTCGGTCGTGCGCTACGGCAACGTCATGGGCTCGCGCGGCTCCGTGATCCCGTTCTTCCTGGACCGCGAGGGCACGCTGCCCATCACCGACCCGCGCATGACCCGCTTCATGATCACCCTCGAGCAGGGGGTGGAGCTGGTCTGGCACGCGTTCGAGGACATGGTGGGCGGCGAGATCTACGTGAAGAAGATCCCCTCCATGACCATCGCGCAGATCGCCGAGGCCGTGGCGCCGGGCCGCCCCACCGAGGTGGTCGGCATCCGCCCCGGCGAGAAGCTGCACGAGCAGATGATCGGCCCCGAGGACGCGGCCCACACCTTCGAGTATCCCGAGCACTTCAAGATCCTGCCCGCGATCCACCACTGGTCGCGCGACCCCGGCCGCATCAAGGACGGCAAGCCCGTGCCCGAGGGGTTCGAGTACGTGTCCGACACCAACTCCGAGTGGATGAGCGTGGAAAGCCTGCGCCTCTGGACCGAGGCGAACCGCGACAAGGTGGGCCGGATTTGATCCCCTATGGCCGCCAGATCATCGACCAGGCGGACGTCGACGCCGTGGTCGAGGTGCTGCGCTCGGACTTCCTGACGCAAGGCCCCGCCGTGCCCCGCTTCGAGGCCGCGTTGCGCGAGGCGACCGGCGCCGCCCACGCGCTGGCCGTGAACTCCGCCACCTCGGCGCTGCACGTCGCCTGCATGGCGCTGGATCTCGGGCCCGGGGACGCGCTCTGGACCGTGCCCAACACCTTCGTGGCCTCGGCCAACTGCGGTCTCTACTGCGGGGCCTCGGTGGACTTCGTGGACATCGACCCCGCGACCTACCTGATGGACGCGGACGCGCTGGAGGCGAAGCTGGCCACCACGGCCCCGCCCAAGGTGCTCGTCCCCGTCCACTTCGCCGGGCAGACCTGCGACATGGAGCGGATCGGCGCGGTCGCGCGGGCCCACGGCATCCGCGTGATCGAGGACGCCAGCCACTCCATCGGGGCCAGCTACCGCGGCGCCCCCGTGGGCGACTGCCGCTTCTCGGACGCGGCGGTGTTCAGCTTCCACCCCGTGAAGATCGTCACCACGGCCGAGGGCGGCGCGGTCACCACGCAGGACGAGATGCTCGCGCGGCGCGTGGACCTGCACCGCTCCCATGGGGTCACGCGCGACCCCGCGCTGATGCAGGGCGAGAGCGAAGGCGGCTGGTACTACGAGCAGGTTGCCCTGGGCTACAACTACCGCATGACCGAGATGCAGGCCGCCCTCGGCGCGAGCCAGATGCGGCGGCTGGGCGAGTTCGTGGACGCCCGCCACCGCATCCGCGCCCGCTACGACGCGCTGCTGGAGGGCTTGCCTGTGGTGCGCCCGCATCAGGACCCCGCGGGCCGCTCGGCGCTGCACCTCTACCCGGTGCAGGTCGAGGACCGGGCACGGGTCTTCGCGCACCTGCGCGAGGGCGGGATCGGCGTGAACGTCCACTACATCCCCGTCCACCTCCAGCCGCACTACCGGGCGATGGGGTTCGCGCGCGGCAACTTCCCGGTGGCGGAGGCCTACTACGACCGCGCGATCTCGCTGCCGCTGCATCCGGGGCTGACCGAGGCGGAGCAGGACCGGGTGGTCGAGGTGCTGCGGGAGGCGGTCGGGGGTTGACGGTCGCCACCACATGGCCCGCGCCCCGGACCTGATCCGGGGCCTCCGGTCGCCGCATGCGATGCCGTTGCGGAGCGAAGCGCCCGTGGAGGGCAGAGGCCCCCGGCGCAAGGCCGGGGCGGGTCCGGGCTCAGTCCCGGTCGAACGTCACCGCCCGCTCGCCCCGCAGCAGCCCGGCCAGCACCTTCGCCGTCGCCGGGTACGATGCCTCGGCGTCGAACCCCTCCACCAGCCGCTCGTAGTGCCGGTCCACCACGCCCTCGTGCATCCGGCCCACCAGCGCGCCGGTCGCGCGCTCCAGCGCGGCGTGGTCCCACTCCAGCCCCGCCACGTCGTCCCAGCGGAGGTCGTCGCGCCACTCCACCACGCCGGGCAGCTTGCGATACCACGCCTTCCCGAACACCAGCGCCGGCACGCCCTGCCGGACCGCCTCCCAGCCCACGGTCCCGGTGATCGCGGCCACGAAGCGGGCGCCGCCCGTGAGCGCGTGGGTGTCGGCCCAACTCGGCAGGACCTCGACGTTGGGGATGCGGCGCAGGCGGTGCCAGAACAGCGGCCCTCGCATGTAGGAGCCCTGCTTGGGGTTCTCCTTCACGAGGATGCGCGCACCCTCGGGCAGGATCGCGCTCAGGTGCTCGATGGCCAGCGCCTGGTCGCGGTAGGCCCCGCCAAGGCTGCTGGTGGTCATCTCGGGCTGAAGCTGGAGCGGGAAGTAGACGTAGTCGCCCGACAGGTCGACGGGATTGTCCTCGTAGCCCGCGAGGTGGTCGAAGTAGGCCAGCGCGTCCTCGTGGAAGAACCGCGCGAAGGGGTCGCGCCACTTCGGCAGCCGGCCGTAGACCCGGTTCATGTGCCGCACGAGGCGCGCGACGTAGGCCGGGTTCAGGGCCCGCCACCGGCCTTGCGTCACCAGGAACGTCGCCAGTTGCAGCGCCCCCTTCGCGGTGATGCGCCCGCCCTCCTCGCGCTCCTGCTTGATGCCGGCCATGTAGAACAGGTCCGGCTTCGAGCCCTTCTCGATGGGCCACGGCTCGGCCCCCTCCCCGAGCGCGGCGCCGCCCATGTGCGCGATCTCGTGCATCGACCAGAAGCGGTTCGGGAACAGGGATTGCGAGACGATCGTGCAGGGAATGCCCATCGTGCGGGCGACCAGGTAGCAGACCGTGTCGTAGCCCAGGTGGGGCACGTTGAAGAAGAGGCAGTGGTCGATGCGCTCGGACCGGAGACGCTCGGCCATCGCGTCGGCGAGGATGTGGAAGTAGTCGGTGTAGTCCTGCATCGAGCGCAGGGGGTGCGCCTTGTAGCTGTTCATCGGCGCGCGGCGGTGGAGGTGGTCGGCGAACATCTCCATCTCTCGCGCGACCTGCGGGCTCTCGATCAGGGCCCGGGCGGCACCCGTATAGCGCGCGTCGCGCATCAGGTGCCCGCGCCCGCCCTCGCGGGTGTTCATGCGCGTCAGCGCGCTCGCCTTGATGTCCGCCGTGACGTGCCCGATGTGGAGCGCCACCTCGACGTCCGGCTCCCGCTTCAGGTGTTCGAGGATCGCGTCGGTGTTCTTCGCCGTGGAGACGACCAGCAGCCTCACGCCAGCATGTCCCAGGCCAGCGGCTCGCCGCGCTTCAGGGCGCGGGCGGCGCGGCGACCGAGCACGGCGTCATAGTGCTTCGGCGCCAGCCCGAAGCCCGGCCGCACGGAGCGCACGGTGTCGGGCGTCAGCGCCTCGCCCTCGGCCACGTCGGCGGTCACGTAGAGCGAGCGGCGGAACTGCGCGTTCGCGCCCCCCACCCCGCGCCGGTCGTGCTGCGGCTCGCCCAAGGCTGCGTGGGCGGTGCGGCAGTCGTCCACAAGTTGCCGGAACTCCGCCGGCTCCAGGCTGAACTCGGCGTCCGGGCCGCCATCGGCGCGAGCGAGCGTGATGTGCTTCTCTATGAGGCAAGCCCCCAGCGCGATGGACGCGACGGCCACGGCGCTGCCGAGGGTGTGGTCGCTCAGGCCCACGGGCACCCCGAAGGCCGCGCCGAGGGACTGGATGGTGCGCAGGCGCATCTCCTCGGGCTTCGCGGGATAGGCGCTGATGCAGTGCAGGAGCACGATGCCGTCCGCGCCCCCCTCGCGCGCAGCGCGCAGCGCTTCCTCGATCTCGCCCAAGGAGGCGATGCCGGTGGACATGATCAGCGGCCTGCCCTGTCCCGCCGCGCGGCGGATCAGCGGGAGGTCCACCAGCTCGAACGAGGCGATCTTGTAGGCGGGGGCGTCCAGCCCGGCGAGGAAGTCGACGGCGGTGGGGTCGAAGGGAGACGAGAAGCAGTGGAGGCCGCGCTCGCGGGCGCGCGCGAAGAGCGCCTCGTGCCACTCCCACGGGGTCGAGGCCTCGGCATAGAGCTCGTGCAGCCGCCGCCCGTCCCACGGGCCGCCGCGGATCGTGAAGTCGGGCCGGTCCACGTCGAGCGTGATGGTGTCGGCGGTGTAGGTCTGGAGCTTCACCGCGTCCGCACCCGCCTCGGCGGCGGCGTCCACGAGGGCCAGTGCGCGCTCCCGGTCGCCGTTGTGGTTGCCCGACAGCTCGGCGATCACGTAAGGACTGTGCTCCGGGCCGATCTCGCGGCCCGCGATGCGGATGGTCATGCGCGCTCCTCCTCCGGGGCCGTGTCCTCCAGCGCCCGCTCGAACACAAGCACGCCCTCCCGTCCCTCCGCCTCGTGGAAGCCGAGGCGCCGGTGCAGGGCGATGGATGCGGCATTCTCGGCCTTCACCTCGCCGGCGACAGTGCCGCTCCCCTCGGCGCGCAGGCGCGCGAGGAACCGGCGGCACATGCGGGTGCCGGTGCCAGGGGGCGCTGGTTCGCCCAGATAGAAGCTCCAGAGCCAGCCCCCGTCGGTGCGCCGGGCCGAAGCGTGGCCGAGGGGGTGCCCGCCCTCCTCGTAGATCGTCCAGATCCCGTCGCGGCGGGTGGCGGCATGGGCGACCCAGGCGGCGTGCCGCGCGGGGTCGAGGGGGGCGTCGTCGTGGGAGGCGGCGCGGATGCGTGGCGTGCCGCGCCAGCGCATGAGGCGGTCCGCGTCCGACACCTCCACGGGCCGGAAGCGATAGTCGAGCGCGTCCAGCACCCGACCCGCCCCCTCGCCGTCGCAGATCGCGGCGGCGCGGCGCCGCAGGCCCGGCGCCTGCGCGATGGCGGAGCGGATCGCGTTGCGCAGCATCAAGGGGTCGCGCGCCTCGTCCATCGTCAGGGGCACCACCGCACCGGCGCGGGCGAGGCCCTTCAGCCCCGGATACTGGTTCGCGGCCACGGCCACGGCCACGGTCGGCAGGCCCAGCGCGCAGCGCTCCCAGTTGGTCATGCCCGAGGCGCCGATGCACAGGTCGGCGGCGGCCATGCGCTGCGCCACGTCCGGCGGGTCGAGCACGAGGCGGTGGCGCCCCAGCACGGCCTCGGCGGCCTCGCGCGACTGCGAGGCGGCGCCCATGACCACCTCGGCCTCCAGCGCGGGGAAGTCGTCCAGCGCCCTGAGGGCCAGCGGCGCAAGCCCGGCGGCATCGGCCAGCCCCGGCATAACGACGACGCGGCGCACCGGCCCGACGTCCCAGCGCAGGGCCTCCGCGCGGGCGGCGGCGAACTCGGGGCGCAGCGGCGCGTAGGCAGGGCCGATCAGCTCGACCGGGGCGTGGTGCGTGCGGCGCCCCTCCAGCCGGGTGAGGTCGAGCACCACGTCCGAGGCCAGCGCCCGGTCGTCGAGGTCGTCGAACGCCATCGCCCGATGCGCGCCGACGGCCCGCACCCAGCGCGCGTCGAGGCCGTAATGATCCCAGACCAGCCAGTCGGCGCCCTCCGCCGCCTTCGCCGTCACCTCCGCGTCCCGCTCCCACGGGGCGGACAGCCAGTCGCCGTGGGGCGGGGCCTCGGGGTCGGGCGCGCGGGGGGCGTGGGGGATAGGGGTGACGGGGAACTCCCGCTCCACCCGGTCCGAGAAGCCGCCCTCGGCCATGGCGAACGCGACGTCCCAGCCGCGCTCGCGGGCGGCGCGGGCAAGCGTCAGGCACCGCATGATGTGGCCGCCGCCGATGCGCCCGTCGCCGTCGCAGCGGAAGAGCAGCCTCACAGCCGCGCCATGCGCTCGGCCCGCGCCCAGTCCTCGGGGGTGTCCACGTCCACGGCCCGCTCCTCGGGCAGCACCACGCCCGCCGCGCCGTCCCAGACGCGGGCCGCCGGGTCGCGCCAAGTGGCGGCGCGGGCGAGGTAGAACTGGCCGGCGTCGAAGAAGGCCGGGGCGAGGTCCTGCGAGCGCATCGGCATGGCGTCCGGCTCCATCGCGGCGAAACCGTCCCCGTCGCGGCGATAGGCCCGGCGGATCGGCGTGCGGTACTCGCCCAGCGACAGCACCCAGCGCGCCGCGTCCAGCTTCGCCAAGCCGGCCCGCAGGTCGTCGGCCCGGATCAGCATCGCGGTGGGGTAGATGCAGGCCACCGCCTCCTCGCCAGCCAGCCCCAGCCGCGCCACGGCGTCGGCGATCACCTCGGTGGTGCCGGTGTGGTCGTCCGAGAGGGCGGCGTCTCGAAAGAACGGCACCTCGGCCCCCTCGCCTTCCGCGACCGCGGCGATCTCGGCGTCGTCCGTGGTCACCACCACGCGGTCGAACACCGTGCGCGCGGCGGCAATGGGCCAGGCGATAGCGGGGCGGCCGAGGAAATCCCGGACGTTCTTGCGCGGGATGCGCTTCGATCCTCCCCGCGCGGGAAGGATCGCCACGCTCATGCGGCGCTCTCCAGCCGCACCTCGCCCGCGTGGTGGCAGGCGACTCGGCCCGCGCCGAACGGCTCGAGCGGAGGCCGGACGCGGGAGCACACCTCGGTGGCGAGCGGGCAGCGCGGGTGGAAGGCGCAGCCCGAGGGCGGGTCGGTGGGATCGGGAATCTCGCCCTCGGGGGGCGTGACCTCGCGGCCGAAGGCGTCGAGGCGCGGGGCCGCGTCGATCAGCATCGCGGTGTAGGGATGGGCGGGCCGGGTGAACAGGGCCTCGGGCGGGGCCTCCTCGACCAGGCGGCCGAGGTAGAGCACGCCAATGGTGTCGGCCATGTGCCGCACGACCGTGAGGTCGTGGGAGATGAACAGGTAGGTCAGCCCGTGCTCGCGCCGCAGGTCGCTCATGAGGTTGAGCACCTGCGCCTGCACCGACACGTCGAGCGCCGAGGTCGGCTCGTCGCATACGATCAGCCGCGGCTCCGAGGCGAGCGCGCGGGCCACGCAGATGCGCTGGCGCTGCCCGCCCGAGAACTGGTGCGGGTACTTGGTGGCGTCGTCGGCGCTCAGGCCCACCTGCTCCAAAAGACGCTCGGCCAGCCCCTTGGTGTCGCCGCCCCGCGCGGCCACCGGCTCATTGATGATGCGGCCCACGCGCCAGCGGGGGTTCAGGGACGCGTAGGGGTCCTGGAAGATCATCTGGATGTCGGAGCGCACCCGCTCGACCTTGTCCCGGTCGGTCTCGGTGAAGAGGTTCACGCCCTCGATCCGGATCTCGCCCTCGGTGGGGTTCAGGAGTCCCACGATCATCTTGCCGATGGTGGACTTGCCCGACCCGCTCTCGCCCACCAACGCGTAGGTGGTGCGCTCGGGGATCGAGAAGGTGACGTCCGAGACGGCGGTGAGCATCCGCTTGGGCAGGCGCTCGATCAGGCGGTTCAGCCAGGGCTTCGAGACGTCGAAGACGCGGGTGAGGTTTCGGACGTCCACGAGGCTCATGCGGCGTCCTCTCCGGCTTCGATGGGGAACCAGCACGCGGCGCGCGCATCCGCCTTACCCACCTCGGGGCGGGGATCGTGGCGGCACTTCTCGCCCACGCGCGGGCAGCGGGGGTGGAAGGCGCAGCCGTCGGGAAGGCTGGTGAGGCGCGGCATGTTGCCGGGGATCTGGCGCAGCCGCTCCTGCCCGGCCGAGGCGGCGGGCGTCGAGGCCATGAGGCCGTCGGTGTAGGGATGGCGCGGGCTGCCGACGATCTGCGCCACGGGGCCGATCTCGGCGAGGCGGCCCGCGTACATCACGGCCACGCGGTCGGCGGTCTCGGCGATCACGCCCATGTCGTGGGTGATCAGCATCGCCGCCATGCCCCGCTCGCGGCAGAGCCGTTTCAGCAGTGCGGTGATTTGGGCCTGCACGCTCACGTCGAGCGCGGTGGTCGGCTCGTCGGCGATCAAGAGCGTCGGCTCGGCGCAGAGCGAGAGAGCGATGACGACCCGCTGGCGCATGCCGCCCGAGAACTCGTGGGGGTAGGCGTCCATGCGGTTCTTCGCGGAGGGAATCCCCACCTCCTCCAGCCCGCGCAGGGCGCGGGCGCGGGCCTCGTGCTGGGATACGGGCAAGTGCTCTAGGATGGTCTCGGTCAGCTGCTCGCCCACGGTCAGCAGCGGATTGAGCGAGGTCAGCGGGTCCTGGAACACCATGCCGATGCGCTTGCCCCGGATGCGGCGCATCTGCCGCTCGGGCAGGTCGTCGACGCGCTGGCCCTCCAGCAGCACCGCGCCGCCGGCGATGGCGGCGGGGCGGTCCAGGAGGCCGATCACGGCGTTGCCGGTCATGGACTTGCCGGCGCCGGACTCGCCGACCACGCCCAGGATCTCGCCGGCGGCCACGGTCCAGGACACGCGGTCCACGGGCCTGAGGGTGCCCCGGCGGGTGGGGATCTCGACGGTGAGGTCGCGGAGCTCGAGGACGGGGGCGGTCTGGGGATCGGTCATTGGAGCTTCGGGTTCAGGGCATCGCGCAGCCAGTCGCCGAGCAGGTTCACCGACAGGGCCAGTGCCAAGAGCGTGGCGGCGGGGAACATCAGGATCCACCACTTGCCGGAGAACAGGAAGTCCTGGCCGATGCGGATGAGCGTGCCGAGCGAGGGTTGCGTGGGCGGGGCGCCGACGCCGAGGAAGGAGAGGGTGGCCTCGGCGATGATCGCGAGTGCCAGCGAGATGGTGGCGATCACCAGCACGGGCGACAGCACGTTGGGCAGGATGTGCGTGAGCATGATCGAGGGGCCGGAGCGGCCGATCAGGCGGGCAGCCTGCACGTATTCGCGGTTCTTCTCGACCAGCGTGGCGCCGCGCACGACGCGGGCGAACTGCACCCAGTCCGAGAGGCCGATAGCGATGATGAGCACCCAGATCGCCATCTGGTCGCGGTGCTCGATCGGGATCACGCCGCGCGCCACGCCGAAGATCAGCATCGCCACCAGGATCGACGGGAAGGTGAGCTGCACGTCGGCGACCCGCATGATGATGGTCTCGGTCCAGCCGCCCACGTAGCCGGCGAGGAGGCCTAGGAGCACGCCCAGCACCATGGCGAAGGCCACGGCGGCGAAGCCGACCGTCAGCGAGATGCGCATGCCGTGGAGGATGGTCGAGAACACGTCCCGGCCCTGGTCGTCGGTGCCGAGCAGGAAGACGTCGCCGGTGAACTGGTTGGCGACCATGGGCTCCGAGAAGCCGTTCATGAGGTTCAACGTGCGCGGGTCGAACGGGTCGTGCGGCGCGATCCACGGCGCCAGCACGGCGGCGAGGATCAGCACGACCGTGACAAAGGCGGCCACGATGGCCACGGGCGAGCGGCGGAACGAATAGGCGAGGTCACCGTCCCAGACAGCCCGCCAGCGCGACGGCTTGTGGGCCGAGGGCGCCAGATCGGTCTCGGTGGCCCGGTCGGCGGGGACGTGCGCGGGGTCGGTCATGCGGCCCTCCCGTCGATGCGCAGACGCGGGTCGACCGACACGTAGAGCAGGTCCACCACGAGGTTGATGAGCACGAACATCACCGAGATCAACATGAGGTAGGCGGCCATCACGGGGATGTCGACGAACTGCACGGCGTTGATGAACAGGAGGCCCACGCCGGGCCACTGGAACACCGTCTCGGTGATGATCGCGAAGGCGATGATCGAGCCCAGTTGGAGGCCCGTGACCGTGATCACGGGCACCATGGTGTTCTTCAGCGCGTGGCGGAAGTTCACGGCGCGGGCCTTCAGCCCCCGGGCGCGCGCGAAGCGGATGTAGTCCATGCGCAAGACCTCCAGCATCTCGGAGCGCACGAGCCGCATGATCAGGGTCATCTGGTAGAGGCCGAGCGTGATGGCGGGCAGGATGAGGGACTTCAGGCCGCTCTCGGTCAGCAATCCGGTGGTCCACCATCCGAGGTCCACCACGTCGCCGCGCCCGAAGGTGGGCAGCCAGCGCAGGTGCACGCCGAAGAGGTAGATCAGGAGGATGCCGATCAGGAAGGTCGGCAGCGAGACTCCGATCAGCGACGAGGACATGATGACGTTGGCGGCCACGCCGCGCCGCCGGATCGCGGTGAACACGCCCAGCGCGATGCCCAAGGTCACGGCGAGGAAGCCCGAGATCAGCGCCAGCTCCAGCGTGGCGGGCAGGCGCTCCATGATGATGTCGGCCACGGGGCGGGACTGGCGGTAGGAGATGCCGAAGTCGCCCTGGATCGCGCGGCCCAGGAAGTTGACGTACTGGATCGGGAAGGGGTCGTTCAGGCCCAAGGCTTCGCGCAGGCGCTCCACGTCGGCCATCGTGCGCTCCTGGCCCAGCAGCTGCTCGATGGGGTCGCCCACGAAGCGGAACATCGAGAAGGCCACGAGGCCCACCACCAGGAGGACGACGAGCGACTGGAAGACGCGGCGGATGATGTAGGCCAGCATCCGCCCGGTGTCGCCCCCCCGCCCGCCGGGGTCAAGCGGGCGGGGGTCAGGCCGCCTCGATGGCGCGCAGGGCGATCCGGTGGGCGCAGGCGCGCACCGCGTGCTCCAGCGCCCGCATCAGGGGGGCGCCCTCGCGGTAGTCGGGGCCGGGCGCGGCATCCACGCGCTGGGCGTCGGTCAGCCGGCCGGGCGCGAAGCCCTCCTCGCCCACGCCCACGGCGATGGTGAGGCCCCCCTGCTCGTGGAGGAAGCCAAAGGCCTGCAGGTCGCTCGCCCCGTCGCCGAGGTAGATCATCTGGTCGAACGGGCAGTGCATGTCGTCCGGCCCGACGGGGTCGCCCGCGCGCTCGGGGCCGTTCGAGCCGGACAGCTCGGCCCCCTTGCCCAGAGCCTCGAGGTAGAGCGCCTTCTCGGGGTGCGAGACGATGCGCTTTACGGCGAAGAGCCGGTCGTCCGAGTCGCTCTCGAAGCCCGAGGCGAGGATGCGGTCGAAGGCGTCCGAGATGGCGGTGCGCGAGATGATCTCGTCGTAGCCCGAGGAGAGGACCACGAACTCCAGCTCCACGCCTTCGGCCACCTCGGCGGCGGCGGCGCGCAGACGGCCGGGCATCTCCAGCACGCCGGGGAACAGCTCGATCCGCTCGGCGGCCTCGCGCATCACGTCCTTGCTCAGGGGCCGGTCGCGGTTCTCCCCCAGCGCGATCAAGGCTTGGCCGCGGCGGATGATCTGGTCCCAGTTCTCTCCCAGCGCCTCTTCGTATTCGCTGCGCCAGTCGTCCCGGTCGATGCCGTAGACGGCGCACACAGCGTCGATGCTGTCGGAGGCCAGGGTGCGGTCGAAGTCGAACGCGAGGAGGATGCGGGGGATGTGGGGGCGGGTGGTCTGCATTCCTTCGAACGCGCGCGATGGTGGTGGGGGTTCCGCCCCCTTGATCGGCGCCCACGCGGCGGTATGATCGGCGGTATCGTGGGAGGTATGCGGGATGGCACGGGTCAAGACGAGCGTGACGCTGGACGAGGCGCTCCTGCGTGAGGCGCGGGAGCTGGGGGTGAACGTGTCGGCGGCGGCGGCCGACGGCGTGGCCGGGGTGGTGAAGTCCGAGCGCTGGCGGCGCTGGCAGGAGGAGAACCGCCCGTGGATCGAGGCCTACAACGAATGGATCGAGGAGAACGGCCTCCCCCTCGCCCGCTATCGGAAGTTCTGACGGATGGGAGGCGATGCGCCGCGCCAATGGGACGTCCGCGTGACGTCCGACCGGAGTGCCCATGTGCTCGTGATCCAGAACGACATGCTGGAGGAGACGGGCACGCGGATCGTGATGCCCCTGCGGCGCCGGAACGAGGCTCCTCCCGACCATCCGCGGCTCCAGCCCGTGATCCTGCTCGGGGACGAGGTCTGGGTCGCGCTGGCGCTCAACGTCGCGACCCTCTCGCTCGCCGAGATCGGCCCGCTCGTCGCGTCCGCCGAGGGCGCGCGCGACGACGTCACGCGCGCCCTCGACATGGTCCTCGCCGGCGTCTAGGCCGCCACGTCGATCCAGCGCAGCTGCACGAAGTTGTCGGGGCGCTGGACGAGGCTGACCCCCTCCTTCACGCCCCAGAGAAGCGGCTGCACGTAGAGCGGCACGTAGGCCATGTCGTCGAGGACGATGTTCGCCACCTCGTCCAGCATCGCCTGCCGCGCGGCGTCGTCGATCTCGGACTGGATCATCGGCAGCAGCTCGTCCACGCGCGGGTTCGAGTAGCCGCCGAAGTTCCACGAGCCCAGCTTGGCCTCCTCGTCCGGGGTCGCGACCAGGAAGCGGATCGGGTGCTCGGCGTCGAAGGTGCCGGGCGACCAGCCGAGCAGGTAGACGTCGTGCTCCTCGGCGCGCAGCGCGGGCCAGTAGTTGGCGACCGGCATGGTCTCGAACTGCGGGTCGAGGCCGATCTGCGCCAGCATCGCGTTGATCGCGGTGCAGACCGCCTCGTCGTTCAGGTAGCGGTCGTTGGGGCAGCGGAAGCTGAACTGGAAGCCGTTTGGATACCCGGCCTCGGCCAGCAGCGCGCGGGCCTGCTCGGGGTCGTAGGCGGGGCTCTCCAGCCCTTCGGAGTAGCCGCGCATCGACTCCGAGACGAGCTGCGCCACCGGCTCGGCGGAGCCCTGCATCACCGTCTGCAGGATCGCGGGCACGTTCACCGCATGGGCCACGGCGCGGCGCACCAGCGGATCCTGGAACGGATTGCCCTCCGTGCCCTCGCCGCCGCCATACAGGGCCTCCGCGTCGTGCGGGAAGCCCAGCATGATGACGCGCGCCTCGACGCCGCGCACCACGTCCACGCCCGCGGCCGCCTCGACGCGGGCCGCGTCCTGGACCGGCACCGGCTCGATCAGGTCCAGCTCGCCCGACAGGAGCGCGGCCACGGCGGTGGCCGAGTTCTGCACCGGCTGGAACACCGCGCGCTCCACGTTGCCGCGGTCCTCGTCCCACCAGCCGTCGAACGCCTCGAGCGTGGTGCGCAGTCCCGGCTGCCGCTCGGCCACGCGGTAGGGGCCGGTGCCGTTGGCATTGGTGGTGGCGAAGTTGCCTCCCTCGATGTTGGGCCGGTCGGCGCCGTTCTCGGCGGCCCAGCCTGAATCGAGCATCATCCAGTTGGCGATGCCGTCCACGAAGATCGGATCGGGGCCCTTGGTGCGGATCTCCACCGTCATGGGGTCCGTCGCCTCGACGCTCTCGACGTTGGCGAACCAGCTGCCGACGTCGGACTCGGGCGAGGAGGCGCGCTCGTAGGAGAACACCACGTCCTCGGCGTCGAAGGTCTCGCCGCCGTGGAAGGTGACGCCTTCGCGCAGGGTGAAGCGCCAGCCATCGGCGCCGTCGATCGGCTCCCACGCGGTGGCGAGCGCCGGTTCGATCGCCATGTCGCGGCCACGCCGCACCAGTCCCTCGTAGACGTTGCCGAGCAGCGAGAAGTTCGGGGCGGAGTTGCCCGCGTGGGGGTCGAGCGTGTCGGGATCGGTGGTCGAGGCGTAGCGCAATTCGGCCGCGGCCGCGGGCATCGCGGCGACCAGAAGCGCGGCGGTCAGTACGGTTCTCATGGATCCCTCCCTTGGTTCCTGCGCCGAGGATGGGGCAACCGTGGCAGGAAGCAAACAGCGCGGCGCCCGCGGGGCGCGCTTTTTGATCCGGGTCAACCCGGACGGCCGGGCGCAGAGCTACCCTCGCCGCGCGAACCGGCAGGAGGGACGATGCGTGCTGGACACTGGATACCGGCCGCCGCAATCGCGCTGACGGGTGGGATGGCTGCCGCGACCGACGCCTTCCCCTGCGCGGAGGCGCCGGCGTCGGTGCACGGGACGAACGCCCCGGCGGTCTGCTCGGCCGCGGCGCGCGCGCAGCGGCTCATGGGGCGGTGCGGCGTGCCGCCCGTCGACCGCCCCATCCGCATCGACGTGGTCGACGCCATGGAGAGCGACTGCCTGGGGCGCTACCACTGCGGCGAGGATCGCATCGAGCTCCTCGCCCCCGACGCGATGCACGACGCCGTCACGCCGGACGGCATCTTCGCGCCGATGACCCCGTCGACCCTGTTCGAGAGCGTGGTCGTCCACGAGTTCGTCCACGCCGCGATGGAAGGGCATCCCTGCCCGTTCGACGCCTGCCCCGCGACGCAGGAATACGCGGCCTACACGCTCCAGATCCTGTCGATGCCGGCCGGCGACCGGGAGCGGATCACGAAGCGGGTGGAGGACATGTTCGACGCGCCCATCGAGGACATGGAGCTCAATCCCTTCGTCGCGATGATGGCGCCGGATCGCTTCGCGCTGAAAGCCTGGGCCCACCTCCTGGCCCGCGAGGAGGGATGCGCCTTCGTCGGGGCCGCCGTGTCGGGCAGGGCCACGCTCGACGCGCCCGCACTCTGATCCCGGAATCGCAAGGGGCGGCCGATCGGCCGCCCCCGCATCGCGTCTCTAACCGAGCGCTCAGTTCATCTCGAAGAACTTGAACTTCGGGTCGTCCTCCGGCGACACCTCGGTGCCCACCTTGTCGGCCATGCCCCAGTTCAGCACCTGGTGGTGGATCGGCAGGTAGAGCTGCTCGTCCTGCACCGTCTCCCAGATCTCGGCGATCGTGGCGTCGCGCGCCTCGAGGTCGGTCTCCGAGGAGAGGCTCTGGATCTTGGCGTCGAGCTCTTCGTTCGAGTAGCCGGTCGCGTTCCACGAGCCGCGCTCGTCGCCCTTGGTGTGGGCCAGGAAGTTGAACACGTACTCCGAGTCGTAGGTCGGCACGCCCCAGCCCAGCATGTAGAAGTCGGTGGTGCCGTTCTGGATCAGCGGGAAGTGCTGCGCCTTGGGCTGGGCGTTCAGGTTCACCTGCACGCCGATCTGGCCCAGCATGCCCACGGCGGCCTGGCAGATGCCCTCGTCGTTCACGTAGCGGTCGTTGGGGCAGTCGAGCTGGATCGAGAAGCCGTCGCCGTAGCCGGCCTCCTCCATCAGCGCGCGCGCGGCGTCCATGTCGCCCTCGGGCACGGCGTCCAGCGCCTCGGTCCAGCCGTTCACGAAGGGCGGGATGATGACGCCGGTGGGCTGCGACTGGCCCTGCATCACCACCTGCTGGATGGCCGCGCGGTTGATCGCCATGTTCATGGCCCGGCGCACGTTGACGTCGGCGAGGGGGTTCTTGCCGTCCACGTCGTCGCGCTCGATGTCGTCGGCGCCCTGGTTCATGCCGAAGAAGATCGTGCGGTTCTGCGGCGTGGTCTTGACCTGCAGCCCGTCGGTCGCGTCCACGCGCGCGAGGTCTTGGACGGGCACGTCCTGGATGAAGTCCACCTCGCCCGACAGGAGGGCCGCGACGCGGGTCGCGGCGTTCTGGATCGGGCGGTACTCGATGCGCGTCACCGCCATCGGGAACTCGTCCATGCCCCAGTACTCGGGGTTCTGCTCCAGCACGGTCAGCACGTCGGGCTCGCGGGAGACCAGCGTGAAGGGTCCGGTGCCGTTGGCGTTGGTGGCGGCGTAGTTCGACTCGCCCGCGGCGATGTCCTGCACCTCCACGACGCCGTTCGCCTCGGTCCAGTCCTTGTCGATGATGAACAGGTTGGTGAAGTTGTTGGGCAGGATCGGGTTCGGCCCGTCGGTCACGAACTCCACCGTGTGGTCGTCCACGGCGCGGACCTCAACGATGGAGTTGAGCAGCTCCTTCATCGCCGACTTCTCGCTCTGCGCGCGCTCGAAGCTGAACACCACGTCCTCGGCGGTGAAGTCCGAGCCGTCGTGGAATTTCACGCCCTGACGCAGGTTGAAGACCCACACGTTGGGGTCGTCCTCCTTCACGGCCCAGTCGGTGGCGAGCGCGGCCTGGAACTCGCCGGCGGTGTCGCGGATGATCAGGGGCTCGTAGATCTGGTGCGCCAGCGTGTGGGTCGGGCCCTCGTTCTGGGCGTGGGGGTCGAGCGTGAGGCTGTCGCCGGCGCGCGCCCAGCGCAGGGTCTCGGCGTTGGCGCCCAGCGCGGTGGTCGCCAGCAGCGTGGCGGCGAGCATGAACTTGGTCATCGGTCTCTCCCGTTGGGTTGGACGGTCTCGTGCGGTCCTGCGGCGCAGGATGCACGGGGAACCGCCGGGATCAACCCGCCGTCAGGAAAGGCGCCTTCACCAATCCGGGCCGGATACGCTCCAGCGCCGTCAGAACGTGGTGCACCGGCAGGCCGAAGCGGCGGCGCAGGGCCGGGGCGTGGGGCGGCAGGTTCGTGCACTCCAGCACCAGCGCGCGCTCGCCGTCGAGCGCGGCGCCCACCGTCTCCAGGACCTCGGCGCGCGCGCGCCGCGCGTCGAGCGCGGGGCGGTCCGCGCCGATCACCGCGCGCAGGTGGCCGTGCCGCGGCAGGCCCACGACGCGCGCCCGCCAACCCGCGAGGTGCGCCGGCCCGAGGGCGCCCGCGTCGAAGGTCACCACCAGCGCGTCCCGCACCGGGGGGGCGCTGAGCACGGAGGCCAGGAACGGGCGCCCGGAGAGGCGCTGGAGATGCGCCTGCCACGGCGCGAGGAAGCCGCAGGAGGTCACGATCACGTCGCCCCGGCACTGCGCGAGCGCCGTCTCGAAGGGTTCCACGTCGATGAACTCCGGATCGCTTCGCACGATCTGGCCGACGGTGGCAGGCACGCGCAGGATCTCCACCTCCTCGCGATAGCTCTCGGGCGACCCCACGTCCCCCGGCGGCCGGGGAAACGCGGTGTCGAGCATCAGGACGCTCAGCGCCGGGCCGCGACCCATTCCGGAAGCCATGTGGCGAGGCCGGGGAAGGCCACGAGGATCACCACCATCACCAGCATCAGCCCCACCATTGGCAGGGCCACGCGGGAGATGTAGCCGATCTCGTGGCGGGTCATGCCCTGCAGCACGAAGAGGTTGAAGCCGATGGGCGGCGTCACCTGCGCCATCTCCACCACGACCACGATGAAGATGCCGAACCAGATCAGGTCGATGCCGGCGGCGCGCACCATCGGCTCCACGATGGCAATGGTCAGCACCACCGAGGAGATGCCGTCGAGGAACATGCCCAGCACGATGTAGAAGGCCGTGAGCGCGGCGATGAGCGTGATCGGCGACAGCTCCTGCCGCTCGATGAAGGCGGCCAGGGCGCGGGGCAGGCCGGTGAATCCCATCGACAGCGACAGGAAGGCGGCGCCCATCAGGATCAGCGCGATCATGGCCGAGGTCCGCACCGCGCCCATGAGGGCGGCCGAGAACGTCCCCCAGGTGAGCGAGCGCTGGGCCGCGGCCAGCAGCAGCGCGCCGATCACGCCCACGGCGGCGGCCTCGGTGGCGGTGGCCCAGCCGAAGAACATCGAGCCGATCACCACCGAGACGAGGGCGAGGACGGGCAGGAGGAACCGGCTCTCGGCCAGCATGCGACGGAACGGCATCGCCGGCTCGGGGGCGGGGCGCTGCGAGGGGGCAGCAAAGTGCCATCCGACGATGTAGGCCCCGAAGAGTCCCGCCAGCACGAGGCCGGGCAGGACGCCGGCCATGAACAGCTTGGTGATGCTCTCGTTGATCGACACGCCGTATACGATCAGCGTCAGCGAGGGCGGGATCATCAGGCCCAGCGTGGCCGCGCCCGCCAGCGTGCCGACGATCATGTGCTCGGGGTAGCCGCGGGCCCTCAGCTCGGGGATCGACATCTTGCCCACGGTCGTCAGCGTCGCCGCCGAGGAGCCGGAGACGGCCGCGAAGAGGGTGCAGCCCGCGATGTTGGTGTGCAGAAGGCCCCCGGGCAGGAAGCGCATCCACGGGGCCAGCCCGCGGAACATGTCCTCGGAGAGGCGCGTGCGGTAGAGGATCTCGCCCATCCAGATGAACATCGGCAGGGCGGTCAGGGTCCACGACGAGGACGAGGCCCAGATCACCGTGATCATGGCGTCGCCGGCGGGGCGCGCGGTGAACAGCTCCATCCCCACCCAGGCCACGCCCATGAGGGCCAGCCCGACCCAGACCGACATGCCCAGGGCGAGGAAGAGGACGAGCAGGAAGATGACCGTCGCATAGAGCTCGGTCATTCCATCGCCTCCGACACGATGAGGGGGCGGCCGAGCACGAGGGTCCGCACCAGCATGTCCCACAAGGCGATCGCCAGCAGCCCCGCGCCCGCAACCATCACGATCTGCGGGATCCAGACGGGGGTATAGCTCCAGCCCTCCGCCGAGACGCCGGCCCAGTCGAGGCTGAGGGCGGCGATCAACCAGTCGGGCATCTTGTCCTGGCCTTGCGTGCGGTCGTTCAGCATCGCCGAGAACCCGGCGGCCTTCAGTGCGAAGCGCGCGAAGTAGGTGGCAATGATCGCCCCGACCCAGAGGGCGAGGACGTCGAGCCAGCGGCGGGTCAGGGCATTGAGGTTCAGGAAGATCGACACCCGGATGTGCGCGCCCCGCGTCAGCGCGTGGGCGAGCGCGAAGAAGGACGCCCCGGCCATGCTGTAGCCGGCGAACTCGGTGGAGCCGGGAAAGGCGAGGCTCGACCAGCGCGCCACCATCTGCGCGACGATCAGGAAGAGGATCAGAACGAGGAAGCCCGCCGCCACCACGCCCGCCGCGAGGTAGACGGCATCCAGCGTGCGCCAGAGCGGGGCGAGGGGGCGGGCGGCCCGTTCGCCCGCGAGGGCCGCGGCGAGCGCGAGCAGCGACGGCAGAACGAACAGCCAGCCCCACAGCGGGACGCCGAGGAGGGCGGGCCAGTCGTTCACGCGGCGGGCGCCCCGCGTGTCCGGGGCGCCGTGTCGGCGGGCGTGCGGCTCACTGGCCGTAGGCGTCCATGATCCGCTGGCCGGCCTCGCCGGTCTCATTGAGCCATTGCTCCTTCATCTTCGCGCCGATGGACTGCAGCTCCTCGGCGAACTGGCCGGAGGCGTCGGTGACGGTCATGCCGTTCTTCTCCAGCTCATCGAAGTAGAAGTCCGACAGCTCCTCGGACTTGGCCATGCACTCCGCGGCGGCCTCGTCGCCGGCCTTCTGGAGACCCTCCTGCACGGCCGGATCGAGCCCGTCCCAGGTCTGCTTGTTCACCACGACGTAGTTGCGCGGCATCCAGGCGTTGACCTTGTAGTAATGGCTCAGGTGCTCCCAGACCTTGCGGTCGTAGCCCGTCGCGCCCGAGGAGATGAACGCCTCGGCCACGCCGGTCGCGAGCGCCTGGCTCAGCTCGGCGGCCTCGACCTGCACCGGGATCATGCCCAGCTCCTCGGCGAAGGTCGCCGTCGCCGTGTTGTAGGAGCGGAACTTCAGGCCTTGGGTGTCCTCGGACGACTCTACCGCCTTGTTGAAGTAGAAGCCCTGGCCCGGCCAGGGGCAGGTGTAGAGCACGTGGAGGTTCTGCCCCGCCAGCTCCTCCTCGACCACCGGCTTGGCGGCCTGCCAAAGCCGCTCGTTGTCCTCGAACGTGGTCGCCACGAAGGGCACGTTGTCCCAGGCGAGCACCGGGCTCTCGTTGGCATGGGCGCTCATCAGGCGCTCGCCGATGGGCACCTGCCCGGTCTGCACGGCGCGCTTGATGTCGTCGCCCCCGAACAGCGAGCCGCCCGCGTGGACGGTGATGTCGATGGCGCCGTCGGTGTACTCGCGGGCCTTCTCGGCGAAGACCTCGCCCGCCTCGGAGTGGAAGTTCGAGGCGGCATAGGCCATCGGCATGTCCCAGGCCATGGCATGGCCGTCGGCGAAGGCCGGCGCGGCGAGGATCGTGGTGGCGGCGAGGATCGCGGAAAACTTCATGTCTCTCTCCCTGAGGTCAGGCATGGCGCATGGGATCGAAGGCCCGCCATGCGTCCCCGGCGGTGCCGTCGATCATCCCGGCGACGATGCGGCCCGTCTTGGGTCCGGCTGTCAAGCCCACGTGCTGGTGCCCGAAGGCCAGGAACGCCCCCGAGGCCGGCCCGATCAGCGGCAGGCTGTCGGCCGGCGCGGGGCGGTGACCCAGCCACTCGCGCTCCTCGCGCCACGTGACGTCGGGCAGGAGGCGCGCGATGCGCCGCCGCAGCATGGCGAGCGGGGCAGGGGAGGCGGCAGCGCGAAGGCCTGCGAACTCCACCACCCCGGCGCAGCGGATGCGACCCTCCATGGCGTTCACGGCGAACTTGCCGGACGCCACCATCATCGCGTCGCGGGGATAGGCGGAAGGGTCCAGCAACTCGACGTGGTAGCCCCGCTCGGTCTCGAAGGCGAGGCGGCGGGCGCCGAGCTTGCGGGCGATCGGGGCGGACCAGGCGCCCAAAGCGAGCACGATGGCATCGGCGCGCATGGGGCCCTCGGAGGTGCGCAGAGCGACGCAGCGCCCGCCCTCCATCTCCACGTCCTCGACGCTCGCCCGCACGAACTGGCCGCCCTGGGCGCGGAAATGCGCGAACAGGGCCGCCACGTAGGCGCCCGGGTCGGTGATGCGCCCATGGTCGCGGCAGACAACCACGTGGGCGAAGCGCCCGCGCCAGAACGGGTCGTCGTAGGCCGCCCCGTCCACCTCGTCGAAGCGCACCCCATGCTCGGCCCGCAGGCGCCAGCCGCCCTCGTCGGCGGCGCGCGCGGCGGCAGTGTCGTAGCCGAAGGCGTAGTCCTCGGGCCGCACGTAGCGCTCGGCCCCCGTGCCTTCGGCCAGCGCCACGTGCTGCGCGTGGCTGTCGCCGAGCAGGCGGATCATCTCGGCGGCGTAGTGCCGGACGTGCGCCTCGGTGGCGTGGCCGAGGTAGCGGCGGAGGAAGGGCAGGAGGCGGGGCAGGTGGGCCCAGCGCAGGAACAGCGGCGAGTGCCGGTCCAGCAGCATCCCCGGCGCCTTGGCGAGCAGCCCCGGAACGGCCACGGGTACCAGCGCCCCCGCCGCGAGGACGCCCGCGTTGCCGTGGCTCGCCCCCGCCGCCGGTCCCTCGCGGTCGACCACCGTCACGCGGTGCCCGGCGCGCTGGCACCAGATCGCGGTGGCGATCCCGACGATCCCCGCGCCCGCCACGATCACGTCCCGTCCCCGCCGTCCCATGTGGACCTCCCCGGCCCTGCCGCCTAAGCCGACCCCCGCGAGGGGGGAGCGCATGTCCGTCACACCGATGATGGCCCAGTACCTGGAGATCAAGGCGGAGGCGCCGGACGCCCTGCTGTTCTACCGCATGGGCGACTTCTACGAGCTGTTCTTCGACGACGCCGCGGCGGCGGCCGAGGCGCTCGACATCGCGCTGACGAAGCGGGGCGAGCATCTGGGCCAGCCCATCCCGATGTGCGGCGTGCCCGTGCATTCCGCCGAGAACTACCTGATGACGCTGATCCGCAAGGGCTTCCGCGTCGCCGTGTGCGAGCAGCTCGAGAGCCCTGCCGAGGCCAAGAAGCGCGGCTCGAAGTCCGTGGTGAAGCGCGGCATCGTGCGGCTGGTCACGCCCGGCACGCTGACCGAGGACACGCTGCTCGAAGCGCGCGCCCACAACTACCTCGCCGCCTTCGCCTCGGTGCGCGACGACTGCGCGCTGGCCTGGGCCGACATCTCGACCGGCGAGCTGCGCGTGGCCCCGTGCCCGCGCGTGCGCCTCGGCCCCGACCTGGCCCGCCTCGGCGTGCGCGAGGTGCTCCTGCCCGAAGGCTCGGACGCCCGGGACACGGTGGAGGAGGGGGGCGCGGCGGCCACCGAGCTGGCGAAGTCCTCGTTCGACAGCCGCGGCGGCGAGGACCGACTGCGCAGGCTCTTCGGCGTGGCCTCGTCGGAGGCGTGGGGCGGCTTCGGGCGTTGCGAGCTGGGCGCGCTGGGGGCGCTCCTCGACTACGTGGAACTGACCCAGCGCGGCCAGCTCCCCCGCATGCGCCCGCCCCGGCGCGAGACCGCGTCCGAGATCATGCAGATCGACGCCGCCACGCGCCGCAGCCTGGAATTGGTGCGGAATGCCAGCGGGGGCCGCGAGAACTCCCTGCTCTGGGCCATCGACCGCACCGTCACGGCCGCCGGCGCGCGGCTGCTGGAGCGGCGCGTCTCGGCGCCCTCGACCCGCCTGCCGGTGATCCGCGCGCGGCAGGCTGCCGTGGCCTGGGCGGTGGAGCGGGCCGCCGAGGCCGGGGACATACGCGCCGCCCTGCGCCGGACCTTGGACATGGACCGCGCGCTCTCGCGCCTCTCGCTCGACCGGGGCGGCCCCCGCGACCTCGCCGCCCTGCGCGCCGGGCTGGAGGCGGGGGCGGCGCTGCACGACGGCTTCGCAGGCACCGACCTGCCTGTCGATCTCGCCCCCCTTGCGGGGCTGGACGACCTCCGGGACCTCCTCGCCCGCGCGCTGATCCCCGAGCCGCCCGCGCGCCTCTCGGACGGGGGTGCCATCGCGGCGGGGTTCGACGCGGAGCTGGACGATCTGCGGACCTTGCGCGACGAGGGTCGGGGCGTGATCGCCTCGCTGCAGGCACGCTATGCCGAGACGACCGGCATCGGCTCGCTGAAGGTGCGACACAACAACGTGCTGGGCTACTTCGTGGAGACCACGGCCACCCACGAGGCGGCCATGCGGGCGCGCGCCGACACCTTCATCCACCGCCAGACCACCGCCAACCAGCACCGCTGGACCACCGTGGAGCTGTCGGACCTCGAGACGCGCATCCTTAACGCCGGCACGGGCGCCGCCGCGATCGAGGCGCGCCTGTTCACCGATCTGCAGGGCGCCGTGCTGGAGCGGGCCGAGCCGGTCTTCGCCGCCGCCCGCTGCCTCGCGGAACTCGACGTGGCCACGGGGCTGGCCGACCTCGCGCGAGCCGAAGGCTGGTGCCGCCCGCGCGTGGACGACAGTCGGGCCTTCGCGGTCGAGGCGGGGCGCCATCCGGTGGTGGAGAAGGCCCTGCGCCCCTCGGGCACGCCGTTCGTGCCCAACGACACCGCGCTGGGGGCGGAGGAGGGCGCCGCGATCCGCCTGCTCACGGGGCCGAACATGGCCGGCAAGTCCACCTGGCTGCGCCAGAACGCGCTGGTGGCGGTGCTGGCGCAGATGGGCAGCTACGTGCCCGCCGAGAGCGCCCACGTCGGCCTCGTCAGCCAGCTCTTCAGCCGCGTCGGCGCCTCCGACGACCTCGCGCGTGGGCGCTCGACCTTCATGGTCGAGATGGTCGAGACGGCGGCGATCCTGAACCAGGCCGACGACCGCAGCCTCGTGATCCTCGACGAGATCGGCCGGGGCACGGCTACCTACGACGGCCTGAGCATCGCCTGGGCCGTGCTGGAGCACCTGCACGAGGTGAACCGCTGCCGCGCGCTCTTCGCGACGCACTACCACGAGATGACGGCGCTGGCCGGACGCTTGGAGGGGGTCGAGAACTGCACCGTGGCCGTGAAGGAGTGGCGCGGCGACGTGATCTTCCTCCACGAGGTGCGCGAGGGCGCCGCCGACCGCTCCTACGGGGTGCAGGTGGCCCGGCTCGCGGGCCTGCCCGACCGTGCCGTGGCCCGCGCCCGCGAGGTCTTGGAGATGCTGGAGAGCGGCGAGCGGGGCACCCGCCCCGAGGCGCTGATCGACGACCTGCCCCTGTTCAGCGCCGCCCCCGCCCCGAGGCCGGCCCCGAAGCGCGAGAGCGCCGCCGAGGCGCGCCTGCGCGCCGTTCTTCCGGACGACCTCTCGCCGAAGGAAGCGTTGGAGCTGATCTATGAGCTGAAGGCCCTGACGCCGGAGGACTGACGCCCGACGCGCCATCCCTCATCTTGCCAGAAATACCTCGGGGGGCCCGGGGGGCAGAGCCCCCCGTCCCGACCTCACGAAGTGGGCGTCGACGACACCCCCACCTGCGCCGGACGCAGCAGGCGGTCGTGCAGCATGAACCCGTCCGACATCACCTGGATGATGTGCCCCGCGACGGTGCCCGGCACGGGGGCCTCGAACATCGCTTGGTGCATCTGCGGGTCGAACTTGTCGCCCTCGGCGGGCGAGACCACGGTGACGCCGTGCTTGCCGAACACGCCGCGCAGCTCCTTGAGGGTCAGCTCCAACCCCTCGCGGATGGCGGTCTGCTCGGCGCCGGCGGCGTCCATGGCGCGCACGAGGTTGTCGTAGACGGGCAGGAGGTCGCGGGCGAGCTTGGAGCCGCCGTAGCGCTGGGCCTCGTCGCGGTCGCGGGCGGCGCGCTTGCGGACGTTCTCGGCCTCGGCGAGCGCGCGCATCATGCGCTCGCGCATGGCGTCGCGCTCCTCCACGATCTGGTCGAGGTTCGCGGGAGCCTTGGGGCCGCCCGACTCCTCGATGGCCGCGTCGAGGTCGAAGCTGTCCTCGTCCACCGCCTCGGGGTCGTCCAGAAAGGGATCGTCCTTGGGTTCGCCCATGTGTTCCTCGTCGTCGTCGCGGCGCCGGGCGGCGCCGGGGGTCAGCGTTCGGGTCCGGAGAGCATCCGGCCCACGAGTTGCGCGGTGTAGTCGACGATGGGAACGATCCGCCCGTAGTTCAGCCGGGTCGGGCCGATCACGCCCACCGCGCCCACGATGCGCCGGTCGGCGTCCATATAGGGAGATACCACGAGACTTGAACCGGAAAGTGAGAAGAGCTTGTTCTCCGACCCGATGAAGATCCGCACGCCCTCGCCGCGCTCGGCGAGGCCGATGAACTCGGCGATGTCGCGCTTGCGCTCCAGGTCGTCGAAGAGCGTGCGGATGCGCGCCAGCTCCGTGGGGTCGGCGCCCTCGTCGAGCAGGTTGGAGCGGCCCCGCACCAAGAGGCGCTCCGAGGCCTCGCCCTCGTTCTCCCAGGCGGCCAGGCCGCGTCCGATCAGGTCGTGGGCAAGGCCGTCGATCTCCTGGCGGCGGCGCGCGATCTCGCCCTCCATCAGGCCGCGCAGGTCGCCCAGCGTGCGCCCGTCGAGCATGGCGTTGAGGAAATTCGCCGCCTCGCGCATGGCCGAGGGCGTCTGGCCCGGGGGCGGAACGAACACGCGGTTCTCGACATGCCCGTCGGCGAACACGAGCACGCACAGCGCCCGGTCGGGGGCGAGCTGCACGAACTCGATGTGCTTGATCGGGGCCTCGCGCTTGGGCGCCAGCACCAGCGACGCGCCCTGCGTGACGCCCGACAGCGCCTCGCCCACCCGGCCCAGGAGCGCGTCGACCTCGCCCGCGGACGCGCCCACGGTGGCCTCGATCCGGTCGCGATCCTCGTCGCCCAGCTTGGCCTCCAGAAGGCCGTCCACGAACATGCGCAGGCCCGCCTGCGTGGGGATGCGCCCCGCCGAGACGTGCGGCGCCTCGAGGAGACCCAGGAACTCCAGATCCTGCATCACGTTGCGGATCGTGGCCGCCGACACCCGCGCCGACATCTCGCGGCTCAGGGTGCGCGAGCCCACGGGGTCGCCGGTGCCGAGGTAGCCCTCGACCACGCGCCGGAAGACCTCGCGCGAGCGATCGGTCATCTCGGCCAGGACGCGGGCACTCTGGGACTGCTGGTCGGTCATGGCTCCTCCGAAGCGTGTCCGAGGTATGGACGGAGGGGGGCGGCGTCAATCGCCTTGCGGGGCGCGGGCGCCCCCGGCATGGGGGGCGCGTCAACAGGAGGACAGGCCATGAGACCGTCGGGACGCAGCTTGGACCAGATGCGGGACACCACCATCGAGACCGGCGTGACCATGCATGCGGAAGGTTCCTGCATGATCCGCGTGGGCAACACCCACGTGCTGTGCACCGCCTCCGTGGAGGAGCGCGTGCCCCCGTTCCTGCGCAACTCGGGGCAGGGCTGGGTGACGGCCGAGTACGGCATGCTGCCCCGCGCCACCACGACGCGCGGGCGCCGCGAGGCCACCGCCGGCAAGCAGTCGGGCCGCACCCAGGAGATCCAGCGCCTGATTGGCCGCTCCTTGCGCGCCGGCATCGACCGGCAGGCCATGGGCGAGCGCCAGATCACCGTGGACTGCGACGTGATCCAGGCCGACGGCGGCACCCGCTGCGCCTCGATCACCGGGGGCTGGGTCGCGCTGCGGCTGGCGCTGAACACGCTGATGACCGCGGGCAAGATCACCACCGACCCCATGCTCGACCACGTGGCCGCCGTGTCCTGCGGCATCTACGCGGGCCAGCCGGTGCTCGACCTCGACTATCCCGAGGACAGCCAGGCCGGCACCGACGGCAACTTCGTGATGACCGGCGGCGGGCGCATGATCGAGGTGCAGGCCTCCGCCGAGGGGTCGGCCTTCGGGCAGGACGAGTTCGCCGAGCTGATGCGCCTGGCCGCGAAGGGCGTGGACGAGCTGGTCGCCGCGCAGCGGGCCGCCGTCGCATGAGGGCGCTCGGGGACACCCTGCTGGTCGCCACCCACAACGCCGGCAAGCTCGAGGAGTTCGCGGCCCTGCTCGTGCCCCTCGGCGTCACGGTTCGGGGCGCGGGCGCGATGGGTCTCCCCGAGCCCGAGGAGACCGAGGAGACGTTCCTCGGCAACGCCCGCATCAAGGCGCGCGCCGCGATGGAGGCGACCGGGTTGCCCGCGCTGGCCGACGACAGCGGCATCGAGGTGGACGCCCTCGGCGGCGCGCCCGGCGTCCGCACGGCCGACTGGGCCGAGACGGGCGAGGGCAGGGACTTCGGGCAGGCCATGGCGCGCACCCACCGCGAACTGGAGGCCATCGGCGCCCCCCACCCCCGCACCGCCCGCTTCCGCTGCACGCTCGTTGTCCTCTGGCCCGACGGCGAGGAGGCCGTGTTCGAGGGTGCGCTGGAGGGCCACGTCACCTGGCCCCTGCGGGGACTGTCGGGCCACGGCTACGACCCGATCTTCGTACCCGCGGGCCACGAGCGCACGCTCGGGGAACTCAGCTTCGAAGAGAAGAACGCCCTCAGCCATCGGGCCCGCGCCCTTGCGAAGCTGCGCGACGCCCTTGGCGCGTGAGCTCATCTCCACCGGCTCGCGCTTCGAGCGCGAGGTCGGCTACAGCCGGGCCGTAGTGCAGGGCGACTGGTGCTTCATGGCCGGCGTCACGGGCTACGACTACAGCACCATGACCCTGCCCGAGGGTATCGAGGCGCAGGCCGAGAACTGCTTCCGCACCGTCGCGGACGTGCTCGCCCGCGCGGGCTTCGCGATGGGTGACATCGTGCGCGTCACCCACTACGTGGCCGATCGCGCCCTCGTCCCGGCGTTGGTGCCCGTCCTGGGCCGCCACTTGGGCACGGTGCGCCCTGCGGCGACCATGGTGATCGCCGGGCTGATGGAGGACGCGATGCTCTACGAGATCGAGGTGACCGCCCTCAGGGGCGGGTGATGGACGGCGGCTTCGGGCTGTATGTCCACTGGCCCTTTTGCGAGGCCAAGTGTCCCTATTGCGACTTCAACAGTCACGTCGCGGCCGGCGTCGACCACGACCGCTGGCGCCGCGCGCTCGTCGCCGACCTGCGCACGCAGGCCGAGCGCGCCCCCGACCGCATCCTCGGCTCGATCTTCTTCGGCGGCGGCACGCCGAGCCGCATGGTGCCCGAGACCACCGCCGCCGTGATCGACGAAGCGCGCCGCCTGTTCCGCTGCGCCAACGACCTGGAGGTCACGCTCGAGGCCAACCCCACGTCGGTGGAGGTCGCGAAGCTGGGCGCCTTCGCGGAGGCCGGCGTCACCCGCGTCAGCATCGGCGTGCAGGCCTTGCGCGACCGCGACCTGCGCGCCTTGGGCCGCACCCACGACGTCGCCGAGGCCCTGCGCGCCCTGGAGACGGCGCGTGCCCGCTTCGACCGGGTGTCCTTCGATCTCATCTACGCTCGGCAGGACCAGACGATGGTGGCCTGGGCCGAGGAGCTGCGCGAGGCCGTGGCGCTCGGCCCCGACCACCTGTCGCTCTATCAACTGACGATCGAACCCGGCACGGCCTTCCACCGCCGCCACGAGGCGGGCGGCCTGCGCGGCCTGCCCGACGGCGACGCCGTGTCGGATATGTACTTTTTTACAAATGACTTTCTCACGGATCATGGTCTACCGGCCTACGAGGTCAGCAACCACGCCACCCCGGGCGCCGAGTGCCGCCACAACCTCGCCTACTGGCGCGCGGGGGACTGGCTGGGCGTCGGGCCGGGCGCCCACGGGCGCATCGGCACGGGCGCCGCACGGCGCGCGACCGAGGCCGTCCGGATGCCCGACGCCTGGCTCGCGCAGGTTGAGACGAAGGGGCATGGGCTGGACGTGGATGCCGCGCTCGACGGTCCCGACGCCCATGCCGAGGAATACCTGATGACCGGGTTCCGCCTCGCCGAAGGTCTGTCGCAGGACCGTCTCGGCGCGCTCGGCCTGCGCCTCGACGACACCGCCGTCGCGGACCTCGCGGAAGAAGGCCTGCTCATGCCCGACGGCAATGTCCTGCGCCCGACGCTCCGGGGCAGGGCGGTGGCCGACGCAATGGCGCTCTACCTCGCGGACAGGTCCATTCCGGCCTTGGTCAGCGCCTCGCAGAGCCTATCGAGCTGATCGAGATCGCGGTAGGCCACCGCGACCGATCCGGCCCCGTCGCCTTTGTGCGATATCGTCACGCCCATCCCGAGCGCCGCGGCGAGGTCGTCCTGCAGCACCTTCGTGTCCGCGTCCGGCTCCGGCTTCGCGCGCGTCTGCCGCTCCTTTGCAGGGGCCTTCTCGGCCTTCGCAAGCCGCTCCGTCTCGCGCACCGACAGGTCGCGCTCGATCACCTGATGGGCCAGCGCCACCGGATCTGGCGCACCCAGCAGCGCCCGCGCGTGGCCCGCGCTGAGGCGCCCGTCGCGCAGCATCGCCTGCACCTCGTCGGGCAGCTTCAGGAGCCGGAGCTGGTTCGCGATGTGACTGCGGCTCTTGCCGAGCGCGGTCGCGACCTGCTCCTGCGTGTGCGAGAACCGGTCGATGAGCTGCTGGAAGCCCATCGCCTCCTCCAGCGGATTCAGGTCCACCCGCTGCACGTTCTCGACGATGGCGACCTCGAGCACCTCGTCGTCCGAGAACTCGCGTACCACCACGGGAACGTCGTGCAGTTGCGCCCGCTGCGCCGCACGCCAGCGGCGTTCGCCCGCGACGATCTGATAGCGGTCCCCGTCGGAAGGATCGCGCCGCACGATCAACGGCTGGATCAGCCCGCGCGCGCGGATCGAGGCCGCTAGATCCTCTAGCTGCTCCTCGTCGAAGTGCCGTCGCGGCTGCTCCGGGTTCGGCGCGATTCGCTCGATGGGCAGGGAGGTGGCATCGCTGCGAACGGCCTCGACCGGCTCTATGTCGGCCATCAGGGCCGAAAGTCCGCGGCCCAGCCCGCGTCGGCGGATCTCTTCAGGCATTCTCGGGCTCCCGGGTTGCGTCGGTGCGGCGGAGGTACTCGCCCGCAAGCGAGCGGTACGCGATGGCCCCGCGCGAGGTGGGGTCGAAGGTCAGGATCGATTGCGAGTAGCTCGGCGCCTCGCTCAGACGCACGTTCCGCGGAATGCGGGTCTCGTACACGAGTTCGCCCAGGGTCTCGCGCACGTCGGCCTCGACTTGGCGGCAGAGATTGTTGCGCCCGTCGTACATGGTCAGCACCACGCCCTCGAGACGCAGGCGCGGGTTCGCGCTCTGCCGCACATCCTTCACGGTCAGGAGAAGCTGCGACAGGCCTTCCAGCGCGAAGAACTCCGCCTGCAGCGGGACCAGGATCGCGTCGGAGGCAACGAAGGCGTTGATCGTCAGGAGGTTCAGCGATGGGGGGCAATCGATCAGTACCACGTCGGCGTCGTATCCGCCCTTCACCACGGCGGCCTTTAGGTGCATCACCCTGCGCGTGCTCGTCATCAGGTGCGCGTCCGCGGAAGCGAGGTCGGTCGTGGCCGGCACGATCTTCATGCCATCGAACCCGCAGTCGCGCGCGGCCCGCTCGATGGGGGCGCCGTCGATCAACACGTCGTAGGTCGTCAGGTCGCGCGAGGAGCGTTCGATCCCCATGCCGGTGGAGGCGTTGCCCTGCGGGTCGAGGTCGATCACGAGGACCTTCTTGCCACGCGCGGCGAGGGCCGCACCGAAGTTGATGGCGGTAGTGGTCTTGCCGACCCCGCCCTTCTGGTTCGCGATGCTGATAACTTTCTTCATGGCTCAGCGGCGCTCCGGGTCCACGATGCGAAGGATGGCCGCTCCGTCTCGGGTGCGGCTGGGAATGCTTTGGACGTCGAAGCGCCACGTCGCAAGGGCCTCGTCCACCTCATCACGCCACGTGACGCCTTTCGGGAACAGGAGGATGCCGCCGGGCGCGCGGTGGGGTTCGGCAAGCCCAAGGAGCGTTGCGAGAGGGGCGAGGGCGCGGGCGGACACCACGTTTCCCGGACTTGTCGGAGCGCGTTCGATGCGCTCGGAGATGACGGCGACGTCGAGGTCTAGGACTCGCGCGACGTGCCGTAGAAACGCGCCCTTGCGATGATCCGCCTCGATCATCGTCACCTGTGTCGACGTACGCAGAAGGATCGCCACGACCATTCCAGGCAGGCCCCCGCCCGACCCGAGGTCGGTCCAGCGTTCCGGGGGCTCGGCGCACTGGACGATCTGAACACTGTCTTGGATGTGGCGCGACCACGCCTCGTCGCGTGAACACTTCGCGACGAGGTTTATCCGTGCATTCCAACGGAGGAGTTCGTCGAGATAGGTGTCGAGCATCTCCGACGTTTCACGTGAAACATCGCAGATCACGCCGTCTCGGCGTCCCGCGCCTCGAATGTCCGAATGAGGACAAGAAGTGCCGTCGGCGTGATTCCGTCGACCTTGGCGGCCTGGGCGATGGACCGAGGCCTCGCGGCAGCAAGCTTCTGGACGTGTTCGTTCGATAGACCGGGAATGGACGAGAAAGACGCATCCGCGGGAATCTCGACATCGGTCCGAGCTTCGAGCCGACGGATGTCGGCGTGCATTCGGTCGAGATAGGCGCCATAGAGGCCTTCGGACCGGAGAGAGAGCGCAACGTCCGCGGGGAGTGCCTCCAGTTCCAAGGCAGCCTCCGCAACCGCTTCCGCCCCGCGCAATCGGAGGATCTCGAACCCGTTCCGCCGCTTTCCATCTTCCTTTACCGGAACGCCCGCCCGCCGCAGTTCCGTCGGCGTCATGGCGAACGCCATTAGCCGTGTACGCTCGCGCTCGATCCGGTCCATCTTGCGGCCGAACGCTTCGGACCGGGCAGAGGACACGCAGCCGACGCTCTCGCCGAACGGCGTCAGCCGCTGGTCGGCGTTGTCGCATCGGAGTTGGAGACGATACTCCGCGCGCGACGTGAACATGCGGTACGGCTCCGTCACCCCGCTCGAGGTGAGGTCGTCAATCATGACGCCGATGTAGCTCGTGTCGCGGGCGAACCGCGGCGGATCGCGGTTCAGCACCGCGGACGCGGCAGCCAGTCCGGCGACGAGGCCCTGCGCAGCGGCCTCCTCATATCCCGTCGTCCCGTTGATCTGCCCGGCGAGGTGGACGCCGGGCAGGTCGCGGAGCTCCAAAGTCGGACGCAGCGCGCGGGGGTCGACGTAGTCGTACTCGACCGCATAGCCCGGCTGGACGATCTCAGCCCGTTCGAGACCTTCGAGCGTCCGAACATACTCTTCCTGCACGTCGACGGGCAGGGACGTGGAGATGCCGTTGGGATAAACGAGATCGGTCGTCAGCCCCTCGGGCTCGAGGAACACCTGATGGCGCTCCTTGTCGGGGAACCGGACGACCTTGTCCTCGATCGAGGGGCAATAGCGCGGACCGACGCCGTCAATGGTGCCGCCGTACATGGCGGACCGGGCAAGGTTGGCCTCGATGATCTCGTGGGTGCGGGGGTTCGTCTCGGTGATCCCGCACGCGACCTGACGCGCATGGGTGCGGTCGGTCAGGAAGGACAGGTAGCTCGGATCGGCGTCCGCCTCCTGGCGGGCAAGGCAGTCCCAGTCGATGGTCCGCCCGTCCAGCCGCGGGGGCGTTCCGGTCTTGAGGCGCCCGAGGGGGAGCGCGAGGTCGCGGAGCTGCCGTGCGAGTTCCACGGAGTCGGCGTCGCCCATGCGGCCGCCCGCGCTCGCCTCGTGTCCCACGTGGAGCTTCCCGTTCAGGAAGGTGCCGGACGTGATGATCACGCGGGGCGCATCGATGGTCGCGCCATCGCGGGTGCGAACGCCGACGGCGTGGCCGGTCTCTATCTGTAGGGCCGCGACTTCGGCTTCGATCACCTCGAGGCTAGAATGCCGGGCAACGAGTTCGCGGACCGCCTCGGCGTACAGCACGCGGTCCGCCTGCGCCCGCGGCCCCTGGACCGCCGGACCCTTGCTGCGGTTGAGCAGCCGGTACTGGATCGCCGCACGATCCGCCGCGGTTCCCATGATCCCGTCGAGCGCGTCGATCTCGCGGACGAGATGTCCCTTTCCAAGTCCGCCGATCGCCGGATTGCAGGACATGACGCCCAGATCGGTGCGCCGCATCGTCACGAGAGCCACGGATACGCCCATGCGCGCCGCGGCACAGGCGGCCTCGCAGCCGGCGTGGCCTCCGCCAATGACAATGACGTCGTACCGATGTTTCACGTGAAACCCCTACTTCCCGATGCAGAAGGACGAGAAGATTTCGCCCAGTAGCGACTCGACGTCCACCGTGCCGATGACCTGATCGACGGCACGTATCGCCACATAGATTTCGTCGAGAACCAGTTCAACGCCAGCGTCCTCGACCATGCCCGCGGCGGCGCGAAGATGCCGGGCACCGCGCTCGAACGCCTCGCGCTCGTAGGTGCGGGTGATCTCGCCCATGCCGCCGACGCGGGCGGACAGGGTGTCTTCGATCCGGGCGAGGAGGGGGGTGATGCCGTCACCGGTGCGGGTGGAGATGGGGAGCGCGTCATTCGATGCGTCCCCTCCGAGGTCGCTCTTTGACCGGACGCGAATGTCGCCCGTGCGGAACAGATCGTCCGTGTCCCACGTGTCCCGGTCGGAGACATGGATGCGCAGGTCCGCCCCCTCGGCCCGTTCGCGCGCGCGCGCGACGCCGATCCGCTCAACGGTCTCGCCGGTCTCGCGCAACCCGGCGGTATCGAGGACGGTGACGAGGAAGCCGCCGACGTCGAGCCGCGCCTCCAGGACGTCGCGCGTGGTTCCGGCGACGTCCGAGACGATCGCCGTGTCACGGCCGGACAAGACGTTGATAAGGCTAGACTTTCCGACGTTCGGCGGGCCGATCACGGCAACCTCGAACCCGTCGCGCAGCGCGCGGGCGGCGTCGAAGCCGGCGACCTCGCGCTCCAGCCCCTCGGCCACCTCCGCCAGCCGCGCGGCGAGGCCGGCGGTCACGTCCGCGGGCAGATCCTCGTCGGCGAAGTCCACCGTCGCCTCCAGCCGCGCAGCGATCTCCACCAAGCTGCGGCGCCAATCGCGGAACCGCGCGCCCGTCTCGCCTGACAGGCGGCGCATGGCGGCGACGCGCTGGCGCTCGGTCTCGGCCTCGAGCGCATCGGCCAGCCCGTGAACCTGGGTGAGGTCCATGCGGCCCGCCTCCAAAGCGCGGCGGGTGAACTCTCCGGGTTCGGCGGGGCGGGCGAGGCCCGTGGCAGCGACCGCGGCCGTCACAGAACGGACGATGGCGGGACCGCCGTGGAGGTGCAACTCCAGGACCGGCTCACCGGTGAAGCTGGCCCCCTCCTCAAACCGCAGGGCGAGCGCCTCGTCGATCAGGGCCCCGTCCGCGTCCCGCACCTGCACGCGGCTGGCGAGGCGGGGCGGGGGCAGGCGGCCCACGAGCGCTGCGCAGATCGCGTCCGCGGCGGGGCCGGACACGCGCAGCACCGCGATCCCCGCCCGGCCCGGCGCGGTGGCGAGGGCGTGGATCGTCTCGCGCATGGCTTCAGGAGTTCATGGAGTCGAAGAAGTCCGCGTTGGTCTTGGTCTGCTTCAGCTTCGAGATCAGGAACTCGATCGCGTCGGTGGTGCCCATCGGGTTCAGGATACGGCGCAGCACGAAGGTCTTCTGCAGGTGGTTGGGATCGACCAGCAGATCCTCCTTGCGGGTGCCGGACTTGAGGATGTCCATCGCCGGGTACACGCGCTTGTCGGCGATCTTGCGGTCGAGCACGATCTCCGAGTTGCCGGTGCCCTTGAACTCCTCGAAGATCACCTCGTCCATGCGGCTGCCGGTGTCGATCAGGGCCGTGGCGATGATCGTCAGCGAGCCGCCCTCCTCAATGTTGCGCGCGGCGCCGAAGAAGCGCTTGGGGCGCTGTAGCGCGTTGGCGTCGACGCCGCCCGTCAGCACCTTGCCCGAGGACGGGACCGTGGTGTTGAAAGCGCGGCCGAGGCGCGTGATCGAGTCGAGCAGGATCACCACGTCGCGCTTGTGCTCAATCAGGCGCTTGGCCTTCTCGATCACCATCTCGGACACCGCCACGTGGCGCGTCGCGGGCTCGTCGAAGGTGGAGGCGATGACCTCGCCCTTCACCGACCGCTGCATGTCCGTGACCTCCTCGGGGCGCTCGTCGATGAGCAGCACCATGAGGTAGCATTCGGGGTGATTGGTCTCGATCGACTTGGCGATGTTCTGCAGCAGCACCGTCTTGCCGGTCCGGGGCGGCGCCACGATCAGCGCGCGCTGGCCCTTCCCGATGGGGGCCACCAGGTCGATGATCCGGGCCGAGCGGTCCTTGGTGGTGGGATCCTCGATCTCCATCGTCAGGCGCTCGTCGGGGTAGAGCGGCGTCAGGTTGTCGAACGAGACCTTGTGGCGCGCCTTCTCGGGGTCCTCGAAGTTAATCGAGGTGACCTTGGTCAGGCAGAAGTAGCGCTCGTTCTCGTCGGGCGCCTGCAGCAGCCCCTCGACAGTGTCGCCGGTCCGCAAGCTGTGGCCGCGGATCACGTCGGGGCTGAGGTAGATGTCGTCGGGGCCGGGCAGGTAGTTGGCCTCGGGGTTGCGCAGGAAGCCGAAGCCGTCCTGCAGCACCTCGAGCACGCCCTCGCCCATGATCTCCCAGCCCTCGTCGGCCCGCTCGCGCAGGATCGAGAACATCAGCTCGCCCTTGCGCATGGTCGAGGCGTTCTCGATCTCGAGCTCCTCGGCCATGTCCACCAGCGCCTTGGGCGAGGTGGCCTTCAGATCCTTGAGGTTCAGGCTCTCGACGGTCTCGGGGGCGTCGTCGGGGGTGGGGGTGACGTCATCGCGCATGGCATGCGGCTCCACGGGGCGGGCGCTAGGAGCGCTCGCGGTCATCTGGGGTCGGGAAACGGCCTGTGGACCAGGACGGCCCGCCGTTGGACCGGTGCTAGGCGGGGCGGCCCCCCAAGTCAATCGCCCGGATCCTCCCCCTAAATAAAGGAAAAGAGAAAGAAGGATGTAGTGGTTGAAGCGCTGAGTTGCGGGGACAACCGCGCCGTCCACACGCTGTGGGCGGACGGGGGGAGGGGCGCGCCGTGCCCCATCCCGGCCCCTGAGCGGAATCCGGCGCGGCCCGCGGGGATGGGGCGCGGACTTGTGGGCGGGGCTGTGGAAAGCGCCGGGACGCCCGGTCCCGCCCGGCCTCCCGCCCACGGGGGGTGGGGAGGAACCGGGGCGGTGGGGGAATCGTGGACGGAAGGGCGGCTTCTCCCCCGTCCGGACCCCGAGGCGGTTTGCGCCCGCGCCGTCCCCCCTCTACTCATCCCCAATCCCACCGGGTTCTCCACGGAGCCGTCCCCAATGCTGACCCTCGCCTCCGCCTCCGAAGCCCGTGCCGCGATGCTCCGCGCCGCCGGCGTCGAGGTCGCGATTCGCCCCGCCCGCCTCGACGAGGACGTGGTGCGCGCCGCGCTCGCCGCCGTGGACGCGCCCGCGCGCGACGTGGCGGACACGCTGGCGGAGATGAAGGCGACGAAGGGCGCGCGGCCCGGTCTGGTGCTGGGCGCCGACCAGGTTCTGGCCCACGGGCGGGCGATCCTGGGCAAGCCCGCGACGCCGGACGAGGCGGTGCGCCAGCTCCACGCCCTGCGCGGCGGTCAGCACCGGCTGCTCTCGGCCGCCGTGATCGCCGAGGACGGCCGGCCGGTCTGGCGCCATGTGGGCGAGGTGCGGATGGTGATGCGCGACCTCTCGGACGCCTACGTGGAGGCCTACGTCGAGCGGAACTGGGAGAGCATCCGCCACTCCGTGGGCGCCTACAAGTTGGAGGAGGAGGGCGCGCGCCTGTTCCACAAGGTCGACGGCGACTACTTCACCGTGCTGGGCCTGCCGCTTCTGGCCGTGCTGGATCACCTCGCCGAGCGCGGGCTGATCGAGACATGAGGCTGGCTGCCGTCATCGGCGATCCCATCGCCCACTCGCGCTCGCCCCGCCTTCATGGCCACTGGCTGCGCCGACACGGGATCGACGGGGCCTATGTGCCGCTGCGGGTGCGGGCCAGGGAGCTGGAGGACGTCCTGCGGATGCTGCCCCGGCTGGGCTTCGCGGGATGTAACGTGACGCTGCCCCACAAGGAGGCGGTGTTGCGGCTGGCCGCCGAGGCGACGCCGCGCGCGCGGCGGATCGGGGCGGCGAACACGCTGACGTTCCGCGACGGGGGCTTCGAGGCCGACAACACCGACGCCTACGGGTTCACAGAGAGCCTGCGCGCCGGCGCAGCGTGGCGGGCGGACCGTCCGGCGGTGGTGCTGGGGGCCGGGGGCGCGGCGCGCGGCGTGGTCGACGCGCTGGTGGAGGCGGGCGTGCCCGAGGTGCGGATCGCCAACCGCACGCGCGCCAAGGCCGAGGCGCTGGCGGAGGCCTTTCCGCGCTGCGTAGCGGTGGGCTGGGTGCCGCCCGTGGAGGGCGCGGGGCTGCTGGTGAACACCACGAGCCTCGGCATGACGGGCCAGCCCGCGCTGGAGGTGCCGCTGGACGGCCTGCCCGCGGACGCCGTGGTCTGCGACATCGTCTATACGCCGCTTGAGACGCCATTGCTCAAAGCGGCCCGCGCGCGGGGCAACCCGGCGGTGGACGGGCTCGGCATGCTGCTGCACCAGGCCGTGCCAGGCTTCGAGCGGTGGTTCGGCCTCCGCCCCGAGGTGGACGATGCGCTGCGGCGGGCGGTGCTGGGGTGATCCTCGGGCTCACGGGCTCCATCGGCATGGGCAAGAGCACCACGGCGGCGATGTTCCGCGAGGCGGGCGTGCCGGTATGGGACGCGGACGCGGCGGTGCACCGGATGTACGGGCCGAATGGTGCAGCGGTGGCGCCGATCGCGGCTGCGTTCCCCGGCACGGTTCGGGACGGCGCCGTGGACCGCGACGCGCTGCGGACGGTCGTCACGCGCGAGCCGGACGCGCTGGACCGGTTGAACGCCATCGTCCACCCGCTCGTCGCCGAGGACCGCGCGGTGTTTCTCGTGAAACATCCCCGGCGCCTCGTGGTCCTCGACGTGCCGCTGCTGTTCGAGACCGGGGGCGAGCGGTACTGCGACAAGGTCGCGGTGGTCACCACCGACGCCGCCACGCAGGCCGAACGCGTCCTCGGACGAGGCACCATGACCGAGGCCGAGTTCCGGGCGATCCTCGCGCGGCAGGTGCCCGATGCCGAGAAGCGACGGCGCGCGGACTACATCATAGAGACGTCGACGCTTCGTACGGCACGAGATAGGGTAGCAGAGATCATCGCGGAGCTGTCATGAGAGAGATCGTCCTCGACACCGAGACCACCGGCTTCGAGCCCGAGAGTGGCGACCGCATCGTCGAGATCGGCGCCGTGGAGCTGGTGAACCACGTGGTGACCGGCGAGGTCTATCATCAGTACATCAACCCCGAACGCTCCATGCCCCAGGGCGCCTTCGAGGTGCACGGGCTGGGCGACGACTTCCTGCGCGGCTTCCCGACCTTCAAGGAGATCGGGCAGGCGTTCCTGGACTTCATCGGCGACGCCAAGCTGGTGATCCACAATGCCGCCTTCGACATGAAGTTCCTGAACGCGGAGCTGGAGTGGATGGGCCTCGCGCGGCTGCCCGCCGACCGGGCTGTCGACACGCTGGCCATCGCGCGTTCCAAGTTCCCCGGCTCGCCCGCCTCGCTGGACGCCCTGTGCCGCCGCTTCGGCGTGGACAACGCCGCGCGCACCAAGCACGGCGCGCTGCTCGACAGCGAGATCCTGGCCGAGGTCTACCTAGAGCTGATCGGGGGCCGGCAGCCCGGCCTGACGCTGGCGGCCACGGGGCGGCGCGATGCGGGCGACGAGGCCTGGCGCCCGCGTCCGCGGCCCGCACCCCTCGCGCCGCGCATCACCGACGCGGAGCGTGCGGCGCACGAGGCGTTCGTCGCTTCCCTGGGGGACGCGCCGCTCTGGCGCCGGACGTGAGGGGGCGCCCCCGCGCGGGGGCGCCGGGCCGTCAGTTCGTCGGGGCCTTCGCGGCCTCGGCCTGCGCGCGCTGCGCGAGCTGCTGGCGGTAGAGCTGCATGAAGTCGATCTGCTCGAGGTTCAGCGGCGGGAAGCCGCCGTCGCGGGTCACGTCGTGGACCACGCGGCGCACGAACGGGAACAGCATCCGCGGGCACTCGATCAACAGGTAGGGATGGAGCTGCGCGTCGGGCACGTTCGCGATCGCGAAGATGCCGGCGTAGTCCAGCTCTAGCCCGAAGATCACCGCATCGCTGTCCTTGGCCTTAGCCTCGACCTTCAGCTTCACGGTGACGTCGTACTGACCGTCGGCCTTGCGCTTGCGGGCATCCAGCCCGACCTGCACGCCGATGTCGGGCTGCCCGTCCGAGGTCACGCCCTTCTGGGCGGCGATGTTCTCGAAGCTCAGATCGCGGATGAACTGCCCCAGGATCTGCATCTGCGGCTGGGCCTGCTGCTGCTGGCCCTCGCCGGCGGCGGGCGCGTTCTCGGATTGCGGGGCGGCGGCGCCGTTCTCGGCACCGGTCTCGGGCGTGGTCTCGTCGGCCATGGGTCTCTCCGGGGTGATGGGTCGGCGCCCGTGCTAGCAGCGGCGCGCCGAAGCGGCAACGCGGGGAGGGGTCGGCGCGCCGTCAGTCGCGCCGGGTCCAGCCCGAGGGCGGGGCGTCGGGGTCGTGCGGCACCTCCTCCCAGTCGCCCTCCAGCACTTCGCCGCGCGCGGGGCGCTGCGGAGGGGCGGCGCGGCGGGGGTCGATGCGCGGGTCGGCGGGGGTGGGCCGCCCGTCCGGCCCCACCGTGAACCGCGCCGCCGTGACGCGCCGCGCGACGAAGGCCATGGCCGCGTCGCGCACCGCAGGCACCAGCAGCGCGAAGCCCACGGCGTCGGTGAAGAAGCCCGGCGTCAGCAGCAGCAGCCCCGAGGCGAGGATCATGGCGCCGTGGGCGAGCGGGCGCGTGGGATCGCGCAGCTCCGTCAGCGATCCCTGCACCTCGCGGATCGCCGCCAGCCCCTGGCGGCGCACCAGCACGGTGCCGAGCATGGCCGTCAGGATCACGATCAGGAGCGTGGGCCACAGCCCCAGCCATCCCCCGACCTGGATGAACAGCGCGATCTCCACGATCGGCACGGCGACGAACAGCGCGAACAGCCACATGGGCGCGGACCTCCGGTTCCCTTGACCCCTTCGCGCCCTTACATATGTCCGAGCCTTGATCTACCAAGGCGGGGGCTCGCGAGAAGGATGGATGACGCCGTGATACAGCTGTTGGTGCTCGCCGCGATCGCGCTCTTCCTGATCGTGCGGCTGAAGAATGTGCTCGGCACCCGCACCGGGTTCGAGAAGCCGCCCGCGGTGGACACGGCGCCCTCGCGCCGCGCCCCCGTGCGCCGCGACTTCGAGGTGATCGAGGGCGGCCCTGACCGCGACATCACCGACCACGTCGAGGACGGCTCCGACAGCGCCAAGGCGCTCGCCGCCATGAAGCTGGCCGAGCCGGGCTTCGGCGTCACCGACTTCGTGTCGGGCGCGCGGCAGGCCTACGAGATGATCCTCATGGCCTACGAGAACGGCGACCTGGCCGCGGTGCAGCCCTTCCTCGGCGAGGAGGTGTACGAGGCGTTCCTGGGCGTCATCTCCGAGCGCGAGGACAAGGGCCTGCGGGTCCACGCCAACTTCGTGGGCGTGCGCGAGACCAAGCTGACCGAGGCCACCTTCGACCGCGACACCCGCGAGGCCGAGATCACGATCCGGTTCATCGGCGAGCTGACCTCGGTGGTGAAGGACTCCGAGGGCCGCATCGTCGAGGGCGATCCGAACGAGATCAAGAAGCAGCGCGACGTCTGGACCTTCGCGCGCGTCATGGGTTCGGACGATCCGAACTGGAAGCTGATCGCCACGGGCGAATAGCGTGCGCGGCGCGGCGGAACTGCGCTGGTCCGACCTCCGGGGCTGGGAGGCGGACGATCACGGCGCCGCGCTCCGGGCCCTGAGCATGGCGCCCGGGCTGGAGATGCCCGAGGGCGACCCCCGGCGCTTTTTCGAGGAGCGCTTCACCCCCTGGCTGCTGCCCGCCGCCCAATTCACCGGCTACTTCGAGCCCGAGCTCGACGGCGCCGCCGAGTGTTCCGACACCTTCCCCGTGCCCGTCCACGCGCCGCCCCCCATGGGCATCGGCGCCCCCCGCGCGCAGATCGAGGCCGAGGACCTCCTTCGCGGCCAGGAGATCGCCTGGCTGCGCGACGAGGTGGACCGCTTCTTCCTGCAGGTGCAGGGCTCGGGGCGCATCCGGCTCGCGGATGGCGGCGTGCTGCGCGTGACCCACGCCGCCAAGAACGGGCACCCCTACCGCTCCATCGGCCGCATCCTCGTGGAGCGCGGCGTGTTCGCGCCCGACGCGATCACCGCCGACGCCCTGCTCGACTGGCTGCGCGAGGACCGCGCGCGCGGCGTGGCGCTGATGCGCGAGAACCCCTCCTACGTGATGTTCCGCGCGCTGCACGACGCGGGCGACGGCGGGCCGCCGGGCACGCTGTGCCCCGTGACCGCGGGCCGCTCCATCGCGGTGGACGCGAACGTGATCCCCCTCGGCCTGCCGGTCTGGATCGAGTGCGACGCGCCGCCGGCCGCGGGCGGGCCGATCCGCCGTCTGGTGGCCGCGCAGGACACCGGCAGCGCCATCGTGGGCGTGGGCCGGGCCGATCTGTTCTTCGGCACGGGCGAGGAGGCGGGCCGCATGGCGGGGGCGCTGAACCACGGCGGGCGCATGGTCGTGCTCCAGCCGCGATGAAGCGCCTGAGCGAGTCCGACCGCCGCGCCTGGGAGGCCTACCGCACCACCGCCGACCCGCTGGAGCGCTCGCGCCGCGCGCTGGCCGTGCCCGACCGTCCGGGCGTCGACCCCGACGGGCCGCCGCACGCCGCCCCGAAGCGCGAGGCCCGGCCCCTGCCGCGCTTCCGGATCGGCCAGAAGGCGCCGCCCCCCGCGCCTCGCCACGACCTCGCGCCCTCGGTGCGCGATGCGGTGCGCGGCGCGCCCGTGGCCATGGACGCCCGCGCCTTCCACCGCCTGCGGGCGGGCAAGCTGCGTCCCGACGCCAAGCTCGACCTCCATGGCATGACCCTGGAGCGGGCGTTTCCGGCCCTCCAGGGCTTCGTGATGCGGGCCAACGCCGAGGGAAAGCGCCTCCTGCTGGTGGTCACCGGCAAGGGCAAGCGCCGCGACGAGGGCGGGCCGATCCCGACGCGCACGGGCGTGCTGCGCCATCAGGTGCCGCAGTGGTTGCGGATGCCGCCCCTCGCGCCGCTCGTGCTGCAGGTGGCCGAGGCGCACCGCAGCCACGGCGGCTCAGGCGCCTACTACGTCTATCTCCGACGCTCGCGGTAGGCGCCCCCGCACGCCGTTCAGGGCCAGGGCTGCCAGCGCCTGCGCCGCCAGCATGTAGAGTGCGATGCCCGGCATCTGCGCCGGGAAGTCCCAGCCGAGGTCGATCAGCGCCCCCGTCAGTCCCGGCCCCAGTGCCGAGCCGAGCACCATGATCGCCGCTGCGAGCGCCTTGATCGCACCGAGGTGGCGCGTGCCGTAGAGCTCCGCCCAGAGTGCGGTGACGAGCGTGCCCTGCGCGCCCACCCCGAGGCCGAATACCGCGAGGGCGAGGGCGGCGTGGGGCAGGGTGGTGGCCCATGCCATCAGGGCGAAGCCGACGATGAAGGGCAGGAGGTAGACCCTCACGATGCTGACCGCGCCGAAGCGGTCGATCAGCCAGCCCGAGCCGAGCATCGCGGCGATGGTCGTCGCGGTGAACAGGGGCAGCAGCGCCACGTAGTCCACTAGCGCCCAGCCCTTCGCGCCTGCCAGATGGACCTGGTGGAAGAACAGCGCGGTGCCGAAGGCGGGCGGGCCCAGCAGCAGCGGCACCAGCAGCCAGAACAGCGGCGCGCGCAGGAGCGCGGCGCGGGTCCAGTGGACGCCGTCGAGGCCCGCGGCCTCGGAGGCGGCGGCGGCCTCGGCGGGGGTGCGCTCGAAGCGCAGGAGCGCGAGGATGGGGACGGCGGCAAGAAGGGCCAGCACGGCGGCCACGACCCAGAGGGCGCGCCAGCCGAAGGTCGGCTCGGCGGCCACGAAGGCGACGGGCAGCACCGCCTGCCCCAGCGCGAAGCCGCAGGCGGCGATGGCCAGCGCCCGCCCCCGCCCGCGCGTGAACCAGCGCGCCATGGCCACCGCCGAGAGGTGGCTCATCATGCCCTGCCCGGTGAAGCGCAGCGCGAACACGGCCAGCACCAGCAACGTCCAGTGGCCGGCGCCGGCCATCAGCAGGCACGCCCCCGCCAGCCCCGCGCAGACCCACGCCGCCAGGACGCGCACCCGCAGGCGGTCGGTCAGGGAACCCGCGAAGATCATGGCGCCCGCCGAGAGGATCGTGGCGGCGGCATAGAGCGCGCCCCAGCCGCCGTCGCTGAGGCCATATTCGCGCATCACGTCGTCCGCGAAGAGCGAGACGAAGAAGGTCTGCCCGTAGGACGACGTGAAGGCGATCAGCATGCCCGCCGCGAGGGCGCGGGCATTGGCCCGCAGGAACGTCCCCAGCGGCGGGGCGGCGCTCAAAGCACGTACCGGGACAGGTCCTCGGAGGCGGCCAGTTCGGCGAGGTGGCGCTCCACGAAGGCGGCATCCACTTCCACCGCGTCGCCGGAGCGGTCGGGGGCCTCGAAGCTCAGGTCCTCGAACACGCGCTCCAGCACGGTGTGGAGCCGCCGCGCGCCGATGTTCTCGAGCGACCCGTTCACCTCGGCGGCGATGCGTGCGAGCGCGGCGATGCCGCCTTCGGTGAACGTGACGGTCACACCCTCGGTGCCCATCAGCGCCGTGTACTGGCGCGTCAGGGCGTTGTCGGTCTCGGTGAGGATGCGCACGAAGTCCTCTTCGGTCAGCGCGCGCAGCTCCACCCGGATCGGCAGGCGGCCCTGCAGCTCAGGGAGCAGGTCCGAGGGCTTGGCCACGTGGAAGGCGCCCGAGGCGATGAAGAGGATGTGGTCGGTGCGGACCGCGCCGTGCTTCGTGGACACGGTAGTGCCCTCGATCAGGGGCAGGAGGTCGCGCTGCACGCCCTCGCGGGAGACGTCCCCGCCGCGGGCGTCCGACCGCGCGCAGACCTTATCGATCTCGTCGAGGAACACGATGCCGTCCTGCTCCACGGCGCGCACCGCCTCGCGCTTCACGGCCTCGTCGTCGAGAAGGTTGTCCGCCTCCTCGGCGAGCAGCACCTCGTAGGAGGCGGCCACGGTCATGCGCTTGCGGCTCCGGCGGCCGAAGGCCTTGCCGAACAGCTCCCCGAGGTTCGGCATCTGGCCCGCGCCGGGCTGGCCGGGGATCTCCATGCCGAGGGGGTTCGAGGTGTCGGCCACTTCGATCTCGATGACCTTGGCGTCCAGTTCGCCCGCGCGCAGCTTGCGGCGGAACGCCTCGCGGGTGCCCTCGCGGGCGTCCTCGCCGGCGAGCACGGCGATCACCCGGTCCTCGGCGGCGCGGTGGGCCGCGTCCTTGACGTCCTCGCGCATGTGCTCGCGCACCATGGCGACGGCCGCGTCCACGAGGTCGCGCACGATCTGCTCCACGTCGCGGCCCACGTACCCGACTTCGGTGAACTTCGTGGCCTCGACCTTCAGGAAGGGCGCGCGGGCCAGCTTGGCGAGGCGGCGGCTGATCTCGGTCTTGCCCACGCCGGTGGGGCCGATCATCAGGATGTTCTTGGGATACACCTCGTCGCGCATGGCGCCCTCGAGGCGCTGGCGGCGCCAGCGGTTGCGCAGGGCCACGGCCACGGCGCGCTTGGCGTCCCGTTGGCCGATCACGAAGCGGTCGAGTTCGGAGACGATCTCGCGGGGGGTCAGGTCGGTCATGGCGCCGAAATGGGGCGCCGCGGGGCGGAGCGCAAGCGCGGGGCGGGGTTGCAGGGGAGAGCCGGATGCGGATCGAGGTGGCGAGCTGGAACCTGCGCTTCGCGTGGGGCACCGACATGCGGCCCTCGGCCGGGCGCATCGTCGACGCACTGGGGACGTTCGGCGCCGACGTCGTCTGCCTGCAGGAAGCCGAGGCCCGGTTCGGCCGCCGCTCCTCGCTCCCTCTGGGCGCGCTTTCGGCGATGGGGTGGCGCCCCGTGCATGGTGGGCTGGGGCCGGGGCTGGGATGGCGCGGCAACGCGGTGCTCCTGCGCGGCGGCTGGCGGGCAGATCCGCCGCACCACCTCTCGCTGCGCGGCTGGGAGGTGCGCGGCGCAGTGCTGGTGCGCCTGCACGGGCCGGAGGGCGCGCTGTCGCTGGCCTGCGTACACCTGGGGCTCGCCGGGTGGCACCGGCGGGCGCAGCTCCGGGCAGTGCACGCGGCGCTGGAGGCGATGCCGGGGCCGCACGCGATCGTGGGTGACACGAACGAATGGCGCGCGGGCGGCCTCGCACTGCCCGACGGCTGGACGATGGCAGCGCCGGGGCCGACCTATCCCTCGCGGCGTCCGGTGTTCCCGCTGGACCGGGTGCTCGCGGGACCGGGGTTGCGGATCGAGGGGGCGCGGGTGGTCGCCGAGGGGTTCGACCGGCGGGCGTCGGATCACCTGCCGGTGGCGGCGACGCTGGTGGGGGAGGGCACGCCCCGGGCCTGACCCGGGGCCACTGGTTGTCGCTCGCGCGTCGGGTTCGGATTGGTGCGCTCATGGTGAGCAGAGATCCCAGCGCGAGGCCGGGACGGGGCGCGTCAGTCCCCCTGCGCGCCCGATCCCGCGATGCTCTCCACCGTCAGGTTCCCGTTGGTGTACACGCAGATGTCCGCCGCGATCGCCATCGCCGCCCGCGCGACCGCCTCGGCGTCGCGGTCGGTCTCCATCAGCCCGCGCGCCGCGGCCAGCGCGTAGTTGCCGCCCGAGCCGATGGCGGCGACGTCGTGCTCGGGCTCCAGCACGTCGCCGGCGCCGGTCACGATCAGCAGCGCGTCGCCGTCGGTGACGATCAGCATGGCCTCCAGCTTCTGCAGGTACTTGTCGGTGCGCCAGTCCTTGGCCAGCTCGATGCAGGCGCGGGCGAGCTGGCCGCGGTGCGCCTCGAGCTTGCCCTCGAGCCGCTCCAGGAGCGTGAAGGCGTCGGCGGTGGAGCCGGCGAAGCCCGCGACCACCTCGGCGCCCCCCGGTTTGAGGCGGCGCACCTTGCGGGCGGTGCCCTTGATCACGGTCTGGCCCAGCGAGACCTGTCCGTCGCCGGCGACCACCACGCGGCCCCCCTTGCGCACGCCGATGATCGTGGTGCCGTGCCAGCCGGGAAAGTCGTCGCTCATGGGGGGCCTCCTCGTTTCGCGCCCCATATGGGCACGGGGCGCGCGGGGCGCCACCCTCAGCGGAAGCGGCCCCGGCGGCCCGGCAGGCGGCTCGCGCGCAAGGAACGGGCCGGCGCGCGGGGGGCGGGCGCGGCGAGGTCCTCAGCGGCGGCCTCGGCGGCGTGGACGCCCGAGAGGGCCGCCAGCGACAGCCCCGCGCCGGGATGGGCACCGCCCCCGGCCACGAGGAGGCCCGCCACGGCGGTGCGCGCCTGCGGGCGCCGGAACGCGGCGCCCAGCCCGGCGGGATGCACGCCGTAGAGCGAGCCCTCGGAGCCGGGGAACAGGCGGTTGAAGTCCTCGGGCGCGGTCAGCGCCTCCAGCGGCGGGCGCGGATCGATGCGCAGGCCGCGCCGCTCCAGCGCACCGAACACCACGTCGCGGCAGAGCGCGGATTCCTCGGGGTCGGCCTCGGTGCCGGGGCGCAGGGGGGCGTTGACGAGGATCTCGAACCGCTCGGGGCCGTCCGGCACGCCGTCCACGCGGTCGGGGGCGCAGACGTAGATCGTGGGGTCGCGGGGCAGGCGGCCGAGCGCGATGTCGCGGCCCTCGGCCTCGGGGTCCTCGGCGTGGAACACGTTGTGGGGGGCGAGCGCGCCTCCTTCGGCGCGCGCCGCGAAGCCCCAGACCCAGGCCGACAGGCCGCGCGTGCCCGAGGGCGCGGGGGCCGCCGCCCGGGCGCCGTCGCCCAGCATGCCGTCGCGCAGCGCCGCCGGGTCGCCGCAGTGGATCACCGCGTCCGCCTCCAGCGTCTCGCCGCCCACGCGCACGCCGGTGGCGCGGGCGCCGTCCACCACGATCTCCTCGGCCGGCTCGCCCAGGCGGAAGCGCGCGCCGCCGCGCTCGGCCACCGCCTGCATGGCGCGGGCGAGGGTGGCCATGCCGCCCTCCACGCCCCAGGCGCCCTGCGACTCCGCGTACCAGATCACGGCCATCAGCGCGGGCGCCGCGTTGGGGTAGCCGGCGAGGAAGGTGGAGTGGCGCCCGAAGAGCTGTCGCAGGCGGGGGTCGTGGAAGCGCGCGGTCAGCGCCTGCGCCATGGAGCGTCCCGGCGTGAGCGAGGGGATCAGCCAGGGCTGACGCGCCACCGAGCCGACCAGACCGGCGGCGGAGGGCTTCGCGGCGCTCAGGGGCTTCTCGAACACCTTGAACAGCGCCTCGGCGCTGCGGTGGAAGCGCGCGAACTGGTCGGCGGCGCGGGGGCCGGCGAAGGCCTCCACGGCGGCGCGGGTGCGCTCGTAGTCCGAGAAGAGGTCGAGATGCGAGCCGTCGACCCAGTGGTGGCGGCCGAGGCTCTCCAGCGGGCGCAGCGGCACCTCGCGCTCCAGCTCCGCGCCGCAGGCGGCGAAGGCCTGCTGGAGGAAGGGGAGCAGCGAGATCACGGCGGGGCCGCAGTCCACGGGGCCGGCCTCGGTGTCCACGGCGCGCATCTTGCCGCCCGGCTGGGGGTGGCGGTCGAGCACGGTCACGTCCACGCCCGCATGGGCCAGCCGCATCGCCGCGGCGAGCCCGCCCACGCCGGCCCCGATCACCACCACATGGTCCATCGCGCGTCTCCTTCGCCCCCCGAACATAGCACGGCGGCGGCGGCGGCCATCGCCCCCTGTGCTCAGGCCCCGAGGATCGCGGCGCGGTGCTCGGCCATGTAGATGCGCAGCCACGGCGCGAAGCGCTCCGGCGCGGCCTCGATGCGGGCGCGCAAGGCGTCGGGGGCGATCCACTCGGTGGCGGCCACCTCCGCGGGCGCGGGGCGCGGCTCCAGCCCCGGCGGGGCCTCGGCCACGAACACCTCGACCACCTCGTGCTCCACCAGCCCGTCGCCCACGGGCGCGCGGTACTCGACGCCGGGGCGGGGGCGCATCTCCAGCCCCTCGATTCCCAGCTCCTCGGCAAGGCGCCGCTGCGCGCAGTCGACCCCGCTCTCGCCCCAGAGGGGATGGGTGCAGCAGGCGTTGGCCCACTGGAGCGGCGAGTGGTACTTCGAGGCCGCCCTCTGCTGGATCAGCGTGAGGCCGCCGCGCTGCACGAACACCGACACCGCCTTGTGGCGCAGGCCCCTGCGGTGGACCTCCAGCTTCTCGACCGGGCGGAGGCGGCCGCCCTCCCAGGCGGGGACGAGGATGGGGTCTGGCATCGGCACTCGCGGGTTGCTCCGATGCCAACATAAGGCCGGGCGACCGAATGTCCCGCCCCCGTGGCGGGGGGGCGCACTGGACCGGGGCGCGGCGTGCTATAGCTCCACCGCACACCCAACCGGAGACCCCCCATGATCCGCTTCCTCGCCCCGCTCCTCCTCCTCGCCGGCCCGGCCCTCGCCGACGCCCATGCCGACCTCGACCTCGCGGCCACCGGCGACGCCGCCGCGGGCGAGAAGGCGTTCCGCCAGTGCCAGAGCTGCCACAACGTCGTGGACCCCGAGGGCGAGGTGCTCGCGGGCCGTGCCAACATGCGCACCGGCCCGAACCTCTACGGCGTCGCGGGCCGGGTCTACGGCGCGCTCGAGGACTACAGCTACAGCAGCCTGATGGAGGCCGCCGGCGAGACCGGCGCGCGCTACGACGAGGCGAACTTCGCGGCCTACGTGATGGACCCCACGAAGCACCTGCAGGAGGTCAGCGGCGAGAACGGGCGCGGCAAGATGAGCTACAAGGTGCGTAAGGAGGAGGACGCGATCGACCTCTACGCCTTCCTCGCGCAGTACGGCACCGAGGAGATGGAAGCGGCCGAGTAGATCGTGGACCCCGCGCTCCTGGCCATCTACCTCGCCGCCTGCGGCGCCGCTGCCGCCACGGGCGCGCTGTTCCGGCCGGGTGCGTGGTACGCAGGTTTGCGCAAGCCCCGCTGGACGCCGCCGAACTGGCTGTTCCCGGTGGCGTGGACCCTGCTCTACCTCCTGCTCGCGGTGGTGGCTGCCCGCATCGCGCCCCTGCCGGGGGCGGAGCGGGCCTCGGCGCTGTGGACGCTGCAGATCGTGCTCAACGCGGTGTGGACGCCGGTGTTCTTCGGCCTCCATCGCCCGCGCGCGGCCCTCGTGGTGATCGTGCTGCTATGGGGGGCGACGGCGATGCTGCTCGCCGCCCTCTGGCCGCTGGACCACCTCGCCTTCGCGCTGGCGGCGCCCTACCTCGCGTGGATCACCTATGCGGCGGCGCTGAACGCCGCCGTGGTGCGCCTCAACCCGCGGCGCGCAGCATCCGCCTGAGGATCTTGCCCGAGGCCGACTTCGGGATCGCGTCGACGAAGGAGACCCGGCGCAGCTGCTTGTAGGTGGCGAGCCGGCCCGCGAGGTGGGCCTTCACCGCCTCCTCCGAGATCTCCGAGCCCTCGGCCCGCACCACGAAGGCCACCGGCACCTCGCCCGCCTCGTCGTCCGGCTCGCCGATCACGGCCGCGTCCGCGATCTCCGGGTGGGTGCACAGCTCGGCCTCCAGCTCGGCGGGCGCGACCTGGAAGCCCTTGACCTTGATCAGCTCCTTGAGCCGGTCGGCGATGAAGAGGTAGCCGTCCGCGTCGAAGCGCGCGATGTCGCCGGTGCGCAGCCAGCCGCCTTCCACCAGCGTCTCGGCGGTGGCCTCGGGGCGGTTCAGGTAGCCGGTCATCACCTGCGGTCCGCGCACCCACAACTCGTCCTCCTCGCCCTGGCCCATGTCGCGGCCCGTCTCGGGGTCCACAATGCGCGCCTCGGTCATGGGCGCGAGCACGCCCACGGAGCCGGGGCGCGCGGTTCGGCTGTTCATCAGCGTCACCACGGGCGCGGCCTCGGTCATGCCGTAGCCCTGCCCGGCGACGCAGCCCAGGCGCCGGCCCATGGCCTCGCCCAGCTCGCCCCCGAGGGGGGCCGCGGCCGAGAACGCCATCTCCACGGCGGACAGGTCGAAGCTCTCAACCACCGGGTGCTTGGCCAGCATCAGCGCCACGGGCGGCACCACCCAGAGCGTGCGCGAGCGGTGACGCTGGCAGAGTTCCAGGTAGAGCTGCGGGTCGAAGCGGGGCAGGGTGACGATGCGCGCGCCCGCCGCGAGATACGAGGTCAGACCCGCCTGCATGCCGTAGATGTGGAAGAAGGGCAGGAAGAACACGCCGGTCTCGCCCGGCTCGACGGCCTCGAAGCCAAGGATCTGGTCGATGTTGGCCACCGCCTGCCGGTGCGAGAGCATCACCCCCTTGGGCAGCCCCGTGGTGCCCGAGGAGTAGGGCAGCAGGGCGGGCGCATCGAGGTCGACCGCGGCAGGCGCCTCCATGGCCGCGCCCATCGCCGCCTCCATGCCGTCCGCGCCGGTGCCGTCCATGACGACCACGCGCCGCACCTTCGTCCCCTCGATCCCGGCCCGCGCCGTCTCCAGCATCGCCTCGGGCACCACGAGCCACTCCGCACCCGAGTCCTCCAGTTGGTGGCGCACCTCGGAGGCGGTGTAGCTGGGGTTCAGCGTCGTCACGGTGCCGCCCGCCCAAAGCGCGCCGAACATGGCGACCGCGTATTCCGGGCAGTTCGGGGCCAGCAGCGCCACCACGCGGCCCGGCCCGACGCCGTCCGCCGCCAGCCCGCCGGCGAGGCGCTTCACCGCGTCCATCAGCCCGGCGCCGGTCAGCGCGCGGCCCGTGGGGCCGTCGATCAGCACCGCCTCGTCCTCGCGGCCCCGGAGGCCCTCGAACACCCGCTCGGGGATCGTCGTGTCGCGAAGCGCGACGTCGGGCAGGTGGCTGCGGAATACGGTCATGGCGGGGCTCCCTTTCGGGGGAGCCTAGCCGTCGCCGCGCCGCGTGGAAGGGGGCATCGGCGGGATGCGAAGGGCCCCGCATGGGGGCCCTCCGGGTCGTCTGGTCGGCAGGTTAGGTGAGCGAGCGCTCGACCTCCTGACGGGTGAAGATCTCGATCACGTCGCCGGCGCGGATGTCGTCGTAGTTCTCGAACGCCATGCCGCATTCCTGGCCCGACTGGACCTCCTTCACCTCGTCCTTGAAGCGCTTGAGCGTCTTGAGCGTGCCCTCGTGGACCACGACGTTGTCGCGCAGCAGGCGCACGCCCGCCGAGCGGCGCGCGACGCCTTCCGTGACGAGGCAGCCCGCGACGTTGCCGACGCCGGTGACGCGGAAGACCTCGCGGATCTCGGCGTAGCCGATGAAGGTCTCCTTGATCTCCGCCGACAGCAGGCCGGATGCGGCTGCCTTAACGTCGTCCACGAGGTCGTAGATCACCGAGTAGTAGCGGATCTCCACGCCCTTCTGGTTGGCGCTGGCCCGTGCGGGCGCGTTGGCCCGGACGTTGAAGCCGATCACCGGGGCGCCCGAGGCTTCGGCGAGGCCGATGTCGCTCTCGGTGATGGCGCCGACGCCGTAGTGCAGGACGCGCACGCGCACCTCGTCGTTGCCGATCTTCTCCATCGCCTGGACGATGGCCTCGGCGCTACCTTGCACGTCGGCCTTCACCACGATGGGCAGCTCGCTGACGTTCTGGTCGTCCTTGGCCTTGGCGAGAAGCTGGTCGAGGGTCGTCGCGGCGCCGGCGGCGGCGCGGGCGTCCTTGGCCTGCTGCTGGCGGAACTCGGCGATCTCGCGGGCCTGGCCCTCGGACTGCACGACGTTCAGCACGTCGCCCGCCTCGGGCGTGCCGTTGAGGCCGAGCACCTCGACGGGGACCGAGGGACCGGCCTCCTTCACGCGCTTGCCCTGGTCGTCCTCCATGGCGCGCACCTTGCCCCACTGCTCGCCGACGACGAAGATGTCGCCCTGGCGCAGGGTGCCGTTCTGCACGAGCACGGTGGCCACGGGACCGCGGCCGACGTCGAGCTGGGCCTCCACCACGGCGCCCACGGCGGGACGGTCGGGGTTGGACTTCAGCTCCAGGATCTCGGCCTGGAGGGCGATCGCCTCCAGCAGCTGGTCGAGACCTTGGCCGGTCTGCGCCGAGACCTCCACGTCCTGAACGTCGCCCGACATCTTCTCGACGACGACCTCGTGCTGGAGCAGGTCCGTGCGGACCTTGTCGGGATCGGCGGCGGGCAGGTCGATCTTGTTGATCGCGACGATCATCGGTACCTGCGCGGCCTTGGCGTGGTTGATGGCCTCGATGGTCTGCGGCATCACCGCGTCGTCGGCGGCCACCACCAGCACCACGATGTCCGTCACCTGCGCGCCGCGGGCACGCATGGAGGTGAAGGCGGCGTGGCCCGGCGTGTCGAGGAAGGTGAGCTTCGCGTCGCCCTGCTCGACCTGGTAGGCGCCGATGTGCTGGGTGATGCCCCCCGCCTCGCCGGCCACGACCTTGGCGTTGCGGATCGCATCCAGCAGCGACGTCTTGCCGTGGTCGACGTGGCCCATGATCGTGATCACGGGGGCACGCGGCTCCAGGTCCTCGGGCGCGTCCTCGGCCTGATGGATCACGTTCTCGACGTCGGAGGCCGAGACGCGCTGCACCTTGTGGCCGAACTCCTCGATCAGGAGCTCCGCGGTGTCGGCGTCGATGGGCTGGTTCTGGGTCGCCATGATGCCGCTCTGCATCAGGGACTTCACCACGTCGGCGACGCGCTCGGACATGCGGTTGGCCAGCTCCGAGACGGTGATCGCCTCGGGGAGCTGCACCGTGCGCACGACCTTCTCCTGCGGCTGGCTCGGGCCGCCGCGGCGCTGGCGCTCCTGCTTGCGGCGCATGGAGGCGAGCGAGCGCGTGCGCCCTTCGCCGCCCCGGAGGGCCTGGTTCACGGTCAGCTTGCCGGACCGGCGGTTGTCGCCGCCCTTGGGCTTGCCGGCGTCGTCGTCGCGCTTGCGCGGCGCGTCGCGGCCGCCGGGGCGCGCATCGGGGCCGAGGTTGCGCGAGCGGGCGGGCTGGTCGGCCTTGGGCTCGGAGGGCTGGGCCACGGCGTCGGCGGGGCGGTTCTTGGCCTCCTCGGCCTCGCGCTTGCGGCGCTCGTCCTCCTCGGCCTTCTGCTTGAGGAGCTCCTCGCGCTCCTTCTCCTCGCGCTCCTTGGCCTCGAGCTCGGCGCGGCGGCGCTGGCGCTCCTGCGCGCGCTCCTCCTCCTCGCGCTTGCGGCGCTCGTCCTCCTCGGCCTCGCGGGCCTTGGCGGCCTGGAGCGCCTTGAGGCGGCGGTCCATCTCCGCGTCGGTGGCGCCGGCCTTCGACTTCGAGCCGGAGGCCGAGGCCTGCGCGGCCGTGTTGGTGCCGGGCTTGGGAGCCATCACGCGCTTGCGCTTGGTCTCCACCACGACGTTCTTGGTCCGGCCACGGGCGAAGCTCTGCTTCACCTGACCCGAGCGCGCGCCGCCCGAAAGACCCAAGGGTTTCTTGCCGTCGGTATCGCTCATGCGTTCCCAATATCCTTCCCGGAGGCCCCATCGCCTCCGTCAGTGCCGCGTAAGCCTTTCAGCTTCGCGGCGTCCTCTACTACTCTTCGTCCCAGGGTGCCAGCCGCCACCACGGCGTGGATCACACGCTCGCGGCCGAAGGCCTGGCCCAGCTCGTCGGCGCTGAGATGGCCGATCCAGCGGGCCCCTTCCGGGGTCCACAGCTTGCCCTTGCCCCGCTCCGACCCGTCGGTGGCCTGGAGCAGCGCGGCGATGCGCGAGCCGCCCAGGGCCGTCTTGACCTTCTCGTAGCCGCAGATCGCCTCGCCGGCCTTGCGCGCCAGGGCGATCGAGCCCTGCACGCGGGCCAGCAGCCCGGCCTCCACGGTGTCCACCAGTCCCTCGGGGACGGTGACCTGCCGCTTGGCCCCGCGCGAGAACATGCGCTTCGCGACGGCCTTTTCCAAGGCCGCCCGGCCCGCCGAGACCCATATGCCGCGCCCCGGCAGCTTCGCGCCGAGATCCGGCACGACGGTGTCGTCCGGACCCACCACGAAGCGGATCAGCCCCGCCTTGGGGCCGGTCTCGCCGGTGACGATGCAGCGCCGCTCGGGGTCGCTAGAGGGGGAAGTCCTGCCGCCGCGGGTCAGGGAAACGATCCGGGGCGATCACGCCCCGGCCTCCTCGGGTTCGGCGGCGTCGTCCTCGGCGCCGTCGTCGGTCTGTCCCAGGGCCTCCTCGGGGGTGACCCAGCCCAGCATCACGCGCGCCGTCATCACCAGCTCGCGCGCCTCCTCCAGCTTCATGTCGAACGGCTCCAGGATGCCGTCGTCCTTGTGGCGCTCGCCGTTCTCTACGGTCCAGCCGCCGGCCAGCTCCCAGTCGGCGCAGGTGGCGAAGTCCTCGAGCGTCTTCACGCCGTCGGCGGCCAGCGCCTCCAGCATCTGGGGCGAGAGCCCCTCGAAGGCGGCGAGGTCGTCCTGGAGGCCCAGCTCGCGGGCCTTCTCCAGCGCCTTGCGGTTCTGCTCCTCGATGTGGTCGCGGGCGCGGGCCTGCAGCTCGGCCGCGGTCTCCTCGTCGACGCCGTCGATCACCAGAAGCTCGTCCGACTCGACGTAGGCCACCTCCTCGAGGTTGGTGAAGCCCTCGGAGACCAGCAGCTGGGCGAAGAACTCGTCGAGGTCGAGCGTGTCCATGAACAGCTTGGTGCGGGCCTCGAACTCGGCCTGCCGGCGCTTCGACTCCTCCTCCTCGGTGAGGATGTCGATGTCGAGACCGGTCAGCTGCGAGGCCAGGCGCACATTCTGGCCACGGCGGCCGATGGCTAGGGACAGCTGCTCGTCGGGCACGACCACCTCGATGCGGTCGTTCTCGTCGTCGAGCACCACCTTCGAGACCTCGGCGGGCTGCAGCGCGTTCACCAGGAAGGTGGGCGCGTCGTCGTTCCACGGGATGATGTCGATGCGCTCGCCCTGCAACTCGTTAACGACGGCCTGCACGCGGGAGCCGCGCATGCCGACGCAGGCGCCCACGGGGTCGATGCCGCTGTCGTAGGAGATCACGGCGATCTTGGCGCGGCTGCCCGGATCGCGGGCGCAGGCCTTGATCTCGATCACGCCGTCGTAGATCTCGGGGACCTCCATCTTGAACAGCTCCTCCATGAACTCCGGCGCGGTGCGGGAGAGGAAGATCTGCGGGCCGCGCAGCTCGCGGCGCACGTCCTTGATGTAGACCCGGATGCGGTCGCCGGGGCGGTAGCTCTCGCGGCCGATCTTCTCGTTGCGGCGCAGGACGGCTTCGCCGGCGCCGATGTCGACGATGATGTTGCCGTACTCCTCGCGCTTGACGAGGCCGTTGATGATCGTGCCGGCGCGATCCTTGAACTCCTCGTACTGGCGCTCGCGCTCGGCCTCGCGGACCTTCTGGAGGATCACCTGCTTGGCGGACTGGGCGGCGATGCGGCCCATGTCCACGGGGGGCACCTCCTCGACCAGCGTGTCGCCGACCGCGGGATCGGCCATGTACTGCCGGGCGGTCTCGACCGTCATCTCGGCCTTCTCGTTCTCCAGCTCCTCGTCCTCGACCACGGTGCGGACGCGGGTGAAGGTGGCGCGCCCCGTCTTGCGGTCGATCGCGACGCGGATGTCCATGTCGGCGCCGTAGCGGGACTTGGCGGCGCGGGCGAGCGACTCCTCCATGGCCTCGATCACGAGGGCCGGATCGATCATCTTCTCGCGCGCGACGGCCTCGGCGGTCTGCAGGAGCTCGAGCTGGTTTGCGGATGTGATGGCCATCAGTCTTCCTCGCCGTCCATCGTTTGAATCTCGTCGAACTGGGCCTGGTCGATCTGGCCCGCGTCCTTCCTCTGGCGCAGCGTCTCACGCACCAGCTCGTCGGTCAGCACCAGCTTGGCGTCGGCCAAGAGGTCGAAGGTCAGGCCGATCGTCACAGCGCCGCCCTCGCGGTCGATCTCCACCAGAACCTCGTCGCCCTCGGTGCCCGCGATCTCGCCCTTGAAGCGCTTCTGCCCGTCGATGGGCTCGGCGGTCTCCAGCTTGGCCTCGTGGCCGGCCCAGGCGTCGAAGTCCTTGAGCCGGGTCAGGGGGCGGTCGATGCCGGGGCTCGACACCTCGAGCACGTACTCACCGTCGATCGGGTCCTCGACGTCGAGCACCGCGGACAGCTCCGTGGAGATGCGCGCACAGTCGTCGACCTCGATGCCGCCGTCGGGCTTGTCGGCCATGATCTGCAACGTCGCGGTCTTGCCGCCCTGCAGGCGCAGGCGCACCAGCTCGTAGCCCATGCCCTCGATCGCCGGCTGCACGATGGCGGCCAGGCGCCGGTCGAGCGCGGTCTTGGCGATGAGGTCGGACATGGGGTCCCCCGGAAACGACGAAGCGGGCCATGCGGCCCGCTCAGAGTGTTCGGTGGTGCCCGAGGGCGCCGCTGGTAGGGCGCATGTAGGGGATCGCCGGGGTGGACGCAAGGGGCGCGCGGGCCATCTCGGACTCCATCACCCCGCCGAGGAGGACGCGCCATGCCCGAACACGACGTCGCCGCCCTGGAGGAGGTCCCCCAGGGCCTGTCGAAGGCCGAGGCCGGGGACCGCGCGGTCCTCCTGGTGCGCGAGGGCGACGCGGTGCGCGCCTTCACCCACGCCTGCCCGCACCTCGGCCTGCCGCTGTCGAAGGGCGTGCTGCGGGACGGCGTGGTCATCTGCGCCTTCCACCACGCCTGCTTCGACGCCGCCACGGGGGCGCAGGCCGAGCCGCCGGGCCACGGCGACCTCGCGCGGTTCGCGGTCGCGATCCGCGAGGGCCGCGTGGTCGTCGACGTGCCCGAGGGCGCCCCCGCCCACGTGCTGCCCGAGGCCGCCGATGCTACCGGCACCGACGGGCGCCGCATGGTGATCGCGGGTGCCGGCGCCGCCGCCCACGCCGCCGCCCACGCCCTGCGCGAGGCCGGCTTCGACGGCGCGGTCGACGTGGTCTCGCCCGAAGAGCCGCTCGATCGGACCATGCTGTCGAAGGCCGTGCTAGCCGGCGCCAAGCCGCTGGAGGCGCTGGCCCTCGACCCGAGCTTCGGCGCGCGCGGCATCACGCGGCACGACGACCGGGTGGCCGCCGTCGAGCCGGGGCGCGTGCGCCTCGCCTCCGGAGCCGCGCTGGCCTTCGACGCCCTCCTCGTCGCGCCCGGCGGCGAGCCGCGGCACCTCGGCGTGGAGGGCGAGGGGCTGGGCGGCGTCCACGTGCTGCGCGACGCGGCCCACGCCGAGGCCATCGTGGCCTCCGCGACAGGAGCGCGGCAGGCGATCGTGATCGGCGGCGGGTTCATCGGAATGGAGGCGGCCCTCAGCCTCCACAAGCGCGGGCTGGACGTCACGCTCGCCACCCGTGAGGCCCTGCCGCTGGCGAAGATCGTGGGCGAGGTCGTGGCGCGCGCGATCCTGGCAGAGCACGCCGCGGCGGGCGTGCGCCACATGCCCGAGGCCGAGGCCGCCCGGTTCCACGGCGAGGGGCGGGTGAGCGCCGTCGAGTGGAAGGACGGCACCCGCATGGAGGCGGACCTCGTGCTGGTCGCCGTCGGCGTGCAGCCGCGAACCGCCGGGATCGAGGGCCTGCCCGCGGGCGAGGGCGGCGGCGTGGACGTGGGCTCCGACCTCGCGGTGCCGGGCCTCGCGGGCGTGTTCGTGGCCGGCGACTGCGCCCGCGCGCCCACCCCCTTCGGCGCGGCGCGGATCGAGCACTGGCGCGTGGCCGCCCAGCACGGGCGCCGCGCGGCGCTGGCGATGCTGGGGCGGGACGCGCCGGGCACCGACATCCCGTTCTTCTGGACCGCCCTCGCCCGCCAGTACCGCTACGTCGGCCATGCCGAGGACTGGGACGAGATCGCCATCGACGGCGAGCCCTCGGGCCCCTTCCTCGCGCGCTACGTCAGGGACGGGCGGGTCGTGGCGGCGCTGGGCGCGGGGCGCGACGCGGACCTCGCCGCGCTGCACCTCGCGATGCGCAAGGCGGGCGGGCCGGTCCCGGCCTGAGCCGTCAGCCGCAGCGAAGCCCCGTGATGGTGCCGTCGGACTGCACGTCGACGTTCAGGCGGTCGGGCCGGAAGTCCATCGTCACGGCCGTGTCGGGGCGGATGATCCGCGCGTTCAGGTCCGCCGGCAGCGTGACGGCGGCGATGTTGCGGCCCACCAGCCCGGCGTAGCCCGTGGCGCCGCAGGGGTCGGCCGCGGTCGGCTCGGGCGGGGCCCCCGCGCAGGCGGCGAGGGCGAGCAAGAGAGCGGCGGCGAAGGGGCGTGTCATGGGCGGGTCTCCTCGCTTGCATTCATGCCGTGCCCCCCGCACCCTCGCAAGCGCACGCAAGGGAGACACCGATGCGAACCAAAGCCGCCGTGGCCCTCGAGGCCGGCAAGCCGCTCGAGATCATGGACGTGGAGCTGGACGGCCCGAAGGCGGGCGAGGTCCTGGTGGAGATGCGCGCCACCGGCATCTGCCACACGGACGAGTTCACCCGCTCCGGCGCCGACCCCGAGGGGCAGTTCCCGGCGATCCTCGGCCACGAGGGCGCGGGCGTGGTGGTGGAGGTGGGCGAGGGCGTGCGCGGATTGAAGCCCGGCGATCACGTGATCCCGCTCTACACCCCCGAGTGCCGCGAGTGCGAATACTGCCTGAACCCCAAGACCAACCTCTGCCAGGCGATCCGCTCGACCCAAGGGGCGGGCGTGATGCCGGATGGCACCAGCCGCTTCCGCATGACCGACGGCACGCCGATCCTCCACTACATGGGCTGCTCGACCTTCTCGAACCACACGGTGCTGCCCGAGATCGCGCTGGCCAAGGTCCGCGAGGACGCACCCTTCGACAAGATCTGCTACATCGGCTGCGGCGTCACCACGGGCATCGGGGCGGTCGTCAACACCGCCAAGGTCGAGATCGGTAGTCGTGCCATCGTGTTCGGGCTGGGCGGCATCGGCCTCAACGTGATCCAGGGGCTGCGGCTGGCGGGCGCCGACCAGATCGTTGGCGTGGACCTGAACGCCGACAAGCGCCCCATGGCCGAGCGGTTCGGCATGACCGACTTCGTGAACCCCTCGGAGGTCGACGGCGACCTCGTCGCGCACCTGGTCGCGCTCACGAGGGGCGGGGCCGACTACACCTTCGACGCCACCGGCAACGTCCAGGTGATGCGCACCGCGCTGGAATCGGCTCACAAGGGCTGGGGCGAGAGCGTCATCATCGGCGTCGCCCCCGCGGGCGCCGAGATCGCCACGCGCCCCTTCCAGCTCGTCACGGGCCGCGTCTGGCGCGGCACCGCGTTCGGCGGGGCGCGGGGCCGCACGGACGTGCCGCGCATCGTGGACTGGTACATGGAGGGCAAGATCGAGATCGACCCCATGATCACCCACACCATGCCGCTCGAGGACATCAACGAGGGCTTCGACCTCATGCACCGCGGCGAGAGCATCCGCAGCGTCGTGCTCTACTGAACGCCCGGTCCCCGAGGGGTTCTCATCCTGCCAGAAATACCTCACGGGGGTCCGGGGGCGCGCCGCCCCCGGCCTCTCCACTCAAGGACACCCATGCCACAACGCGACCGCCCCCTCCTCGCCGTCCTGATCGACGCCGACAACATCCCCGCCAAGTACGCGGAGGCGATCCTCAAGGAGATCACCGGCCTCGGCGAGCCGGGCCTGCGGCGGGTCTACGGCGACTGGTCGTCGGATCGGCTCAAGCCCTGGGCGGGCAAGGTGCGTGACCTGGGGCTGGTGGCCCACCAGGAGACCGCGAACACCAAGGGCAAGAACGCCTCCGACATCGGGCTGGTGATCGACGCCATGGACATCCTCCACACGGGCCGCTTCGACGGCTTCGTGCTGGTCTCGTCGGACAGCGACTTCACGCGGCTCGCCTCCCGCATCCGCGAGAACGGGCTCGACGTGATCGGCATCGGCGAGGGCAAGGCGCCCGAGGCGCTGCGCAACGTGTGCAACCGCTTCATAATGATCGAGAACATCGCCGAGGACGACGAGGACGTGCCCGAGGCCCGCAAGCCCGCCAAGCTCAAGTCCCAGGACGCCCTGCCGATCATCCTGCGCGCCATGGAGCGCATGGGGCAGGACGACGACTGGTACGCGCTGGGCGCGCTGGGCAGCCAGATCGTGGCCGAGGCGCCCGACTTCGACACCCGCACCTACGGCAAGCGCAAGCTCGGCGACCTGATCGGCGACATCAAGCGGCTCGAGACGCGGATGGAGGGCACGCAGCTCATGGTCCGCCGGCGCGACTGATGCGCACGCTGGTGCTCCTGCACGGCGGCGGCACCGACGCGCGCTGCTGGGAGGCGGTCGCTCCGCACCTCGCGGGCTTCGCGGTCCGCACGCCGACCCTGCCGGGCCACGGCGACCGCCCCGCGCCCGCGCGCGACCGGGTGGAGGCGATCGCCGCGCCGGTGATGGACTGGATCGCCCGCGAGGTGCCGGGGGCCTACGCGCTCGTGGGCCACTCGCTCGGCGGCATGGTGGCCATGGTCGCGGCCGCCGAGGCGCCGCACCGCCCGGAGCGGCTGGTGCTGGCCGACACGTTCGACGTGCCCGCCATGACCTGGCGCGATTGGGGGCGCGTCGTGACGCTGCGCCAGGCGGCCCGGATCATGGGCCATGCGCGGGCGTCCGAGGCGGTGGCCGACCGGGCGGAGCTGGGCCGCGAGGGGTTCGACGGCACCCTGCGCGCCTCGATGCAGGAGCGGCCCGCGCTGCCGCTGCACCGGATGATGGCCGCCGTGCAGCACTTCGACGGGCGGCCTTTCCTGGACCGCATCGCGGCGCCCACGCTGCTGCTGCGCGCCGGCGGCAACCCCGCCACCGCGCCCGCGAACCGCCGCATGCTGGCGCGCCTCGCGGACGCCCGGCTCGAGGTGCTCGAGGGCACGGGCCACCTGATGATGCGCGACGACCCCCGGGGCTTCGCCGACGCCGTCGCGGGGTTCCTCGAAGGCTGGCAACCCTAAGCCGGCTCTACCACCCGCAGCGCCGCGCCCGCCTCCGGCGCGCCGCCGCGGATCGTCACCTCCTTCACCTTGTCCGGCGCCTTACGCCCCCGCGCCCGGCGCCAGCGCTCCCAGTCGAGCGTCGCCAGCGGCGCGAAGGTCGAGAGCCCCCGCCGCGCCGGCGCGCGGACCGTGGCGCCCGAGTTGATCGGCGCGATCTCCGCCCGGTCCCAGACCGGGGCGAGCAGGGCGAGCGTGTCGAAGCCGTGCCATTCGCTGCGGTAGCCGAGGCGCTTCCGTGCCCGCAGGTTGCGCGCGGCAAGCCGCCGGTCGGGCCAGAGGAACGCGCGGTCGTTCAGCATCGCCAGCCACGCCTCGGGCCGCAGCCCGTCGTCGAGCGCGGGCGCGAGCTTTGCGAAGCTCAGGGGCGCGTTGTCGGTGACCTGCACCGGGGTGCCGTCGGGCAGCGCGAAGCGGAGCGCGGTGCGGCGGGGCACGTCGGGCAGCGCGACGCCCGCACGCGCGGCCAGCTCGCGCGCGGCGAGCAGGCCGTGGCGGCGCACGCCGTCGGCCGCGCCCTCGGCGGCGAGGCGCCAGAGCATCGGGTGCCGCGCGGCGAAGCCCTCCGGCGTCATTCCTCGGAGAACCGGCGCCGCAGCTCGCGCAGCACGGGGATGGCGGCGCGTACCCGCTCGGGGCCGATGGCGCGGGCCGCGTCCTCCATGATCGGGCGGATCGCCGCGAGCGCCGCGTCGCGCGCCGCCGCGCCGGCGGGCGAGATCGCCACGCGCTTGCGGCGGGCGTCGTCCCAGTCGGGGCGGACATGTACGTGGCCCGCCCGCTCCAGCCGCGAGAGCGTGTTGGTCAGCGCGCCGCGGCTGAGGTGGAACACGCGGGCCAGCTCGGCGGGGCTGTGCTCCTCGCGGTGCTGCACGAGGTAGTTCAGGATCACGAAGTGCGACAGCTCCATGCCCCGCGGCAGGGCCTTCGACAGCCGGGCGCGGGCCAGCTGGTCGGCGGTGATCATCTCGCTGAAGAGCGCGATCGAGAGCGGGCCGGCCTCGTCGGTCACGGCCCCTCCCACTGGCTCGCCGCCTCCAGCGAGGGCACGCGCCGCCGGGCCTCGGCCACCGCGGCGGGGTCGATGTCGCAGAGGAACGTTCCGGGCGCGGTCCCTGCGTCCAGCAGCACCGTGCCCCAGGGATCGACCACCATCGAATGTCCGTGGGTGGTGCGGGCGCGGCCCGCCCGCGCGGCGTGCCGGCCGGTCTGGGCGGGGGCCACCACGAAGCAGCCCGTCTCGATGGCGCGGGCGCGCAGCAGCGGCTCCCAATGGGCCTCGCCGGTGACGGGCGAGAAGGCGGACGGGACGGCGAGGATCGCGGCGCCCGCCTGGGCGAGGCGACGGTAGAGCGCGGGAAAGCGCAGGTCGTAGCAGACCGTCATGCCGAGCTTGCCCCACGGCGTCTCGGCCAGGGTCGCGCGGGTGCCGGGGCGATAGGCGGCGGACTCGCGGTAGGTCTCGGTCTCCGACACGGCCACGTCGAACATATGGATCTTGTCGTAGTGCGCGCGCACCGCTCCCGCGTCGTCCACGAGGATCGAGCGGTTGGCGAAGCGCCCCTCGGGGTCGGCGGTGCGCAGCGCGAGGCTTCCGAGCAGCACCCACACCCCGTGCTCGCGCGCCGCGGCCCGCATCGCGGCGAGCATCGGGTCGCGCGGCTCGGGCATCAGCACGGCGCGCTGGTGCTCGCGCGAGGCGCTCAGGCAGTTCGAGACCTCGGGGGTCAGCACCATGTCGGCGCCCGAGCGCGCCGCGTCCGCCACGGCCGACTGCAGCACGGCGATGTTCTCGTCCGGCGCGTCGGACGCGGTCATCTGGACGATCGCGAGCCTCATCGGCCCGCGAGCAGCGCGTCCAGCTTGCCGGCGCGCTCCAGCGCGAAGAGGTCGTCGCAGCCGCCCACGTGCGTGTCGCCCACGAAGATCTGCGGCGTGGTGCGGCCCCCGTTCGCGCGCTGCGTCATCTCCGCCCGCGCGCCGGCGGTGGAGGCCACGTCGATCTCGGTCATCGGGGCGTCCTTGGAGCGCAGCAGCCGCACGGCCGCGGTGCAGAACCCGCAGAGCGGCTGGGTGTAGATGGTCACGGGCTGCATGGCGGTCTCCGCGCGGCGGGGGTCAGCCCTGACATATAGGTGGAGGGGAACGCGGCGCAACGCGCGCGCTTAGTGCGGGGCGACGCGCGCCAGAACGAGGACCGAGACGCGCCGCGCGCCGGCGGCCCGCACCGCGTCCGCGCAGGCCGCGAGCGTGGCGCCCGAGGTCATCACGTCGTCCACCAGCGCCACGTGGCCCGCGAGGGGGCGCACGGCCTCGATGGCGCCGGCGAGGTTGGCGAAGCGCTCCGCCCGGCTGCGGCGGTCCTGCGAGGGGGTGCGGCGGGTGCGGCGCAGGGCGAGCGGGTCGAACCCCGCCCCCGAGCGCCGGGCCAGCGCGCAGGCGATCAACGCTGCCTGGTTGTAGCGCCGCCGCGCCAGCCGCCAGCGGTGCAGCGGGACGGGCACCAGCAGCGTGTCCGGCCCCAGCAGGTCGCGGGCGCGGGCGTGGAGCCAGAGGGCGGCGGCGTCCGCCAGCTCGGTCCGGTCGCCGTGCTTGAGCTGCAGGACGAGGCTGCGGGCGCGCCCCTCATAGCGCAACGCGGCGCGGGCCTCGTCCCAAGGGCGGCCCGCGGTGAGGCATTCGTCGCAGAGCGCCGCGCCTTCCGTGCCCGGCAGCGCCATCGCGCAGAGCGGGCAGCAGGCGGCGCCGACGAAGGGCGTGTCGCGCCAGCAGGCCGGGCAGAGGCCCGGGGCCTCGACGCGCGCCTCGCACAGGAGGCAAGTAAGGGGATAGACCGCGTCGCGCAGCGCCGCGCCCGCGGCGCGCAGGGCCGGACCGAGGGCCGCACTTTGCAACCGCGCGCGCATCGCCTACCTGCCCATCATGCTGACCGACCGTGCCGCCCTCGAAGCCCACCGCGTCCGTGCCCTCGGGCGCATGGGACGCCCTGGAGATGGGGGCGCCTGGTTCGCCCATTCGGACGCGGTGGACGAGCTCCATGAAAGACTGAAGGACGTTAACAGAACGTTTACGGCGCCCGCGATCGTCACCGGCTTCCCGGCCCTGTTCGGATCGCTCGTGCCCGGCGCCCGCGTGGTCGCGGACACCGACGTGCTGGCGCTGGAGCCGGGCGCCCACGACCTCGTGGTCCACTTCATGTGCCTTCATTGGGCCGACGACCCCGTGGGTCAGCTCGTGCAGTGCCGCCGCGCCCTGCGGCCCGACGGCCTCCTGCTGGCCTGCTGCTTCGGCGGCGAGAGTCTCGGCGAGTTGCGCGCCGCCATGGCGCAGGCGGAGATCGAGGTGGCGGGCGGCCTCAGCCCCCGCGTGGCGCCCATGGGCGAGGTGCGCGACCTCGGCGCCCTTCTCGGCCGCGCCGGCCTTGCCCTGCCGGTCGCGGACGTGGACACCCGAACCGTGCGCTACGGTGCGTTCGAGGGTCTCGTGCGGGACCTGCGCGAGACGGGGGAGACCAACGCGCTGGCGGCGCGTCACCGTGCCGCGCCGCCGCGCGCCCTGTTCGCCCGCGCGGCGGATATATACCGCGAGGCGTTCCCCGACGGGGACGGCCTGCGCGCCACGGTCCAGACCGTGTGGCTCGCGGGGTGGGCGCCCGCCGAGGGACAGCAGAAGCCCCTACGCCCCGGCTCGGCCGCGATGCGCCTCGCGGACGCGCTGGGCACCGAGGAGATGCGGCCCGGCGACCCCGCCCGGCCCGCCGCGAAGGAGACCGAATGACCGCCCCCACGCCCCTGCCGCACGCGCCCCGCGACCATCCCCCCGTCCGCATGGGCAAGGTGGGGCTCCTGCTCGCCAACCTCGGCACGCCCGACGGCACCGACTACCGCTCCATGCGGCGCTACCTGAACGAGTTCCTGAGCGACCGGCGCGTGATCGACTACTCGCCGTGGCTCTGGCAGCCGCTCCTGCAGGGCGTCATCCTGTCGAAGCGGCCCTTCACCTCCGGAGCGGCCTACCGCTCGATCTGGAACGAGGAGGCGGACGAGAGCCCGCTGGCCACCATCACTAAGGCCCAGACCGCCGCCATGGCCGAGCGGATGCGCGCGCGCTTCGGGGACCGGGTGCAGGTCGAGTACGCCATGCGCTACGGCAACCCGTCCACCGTCTCGGTGGTGGAGCGCATGAAGGCGGAAGGCTGCGACCGGATCGTGTTCTTCCCGCTCTACCCTCAGTACGCGGGCGCCACGACGGCCACCGCCAACGACCAGTTCTTCCGCGCGCTGATGAAGCTGAAATGGCAGCCCGCCGCCCGCACCGTCCCTGCCTACGCGGACGACGCGCGCTACGTCGACGCGCTGGCCCGGTCCGTGGAGCGGGCCTATGCGGCGATGGACGGCGAGCCCGACATCCTGGTCTGCTCCTACCACGGGGTGCCCAAGCGCTACCTTATGGAAGGCGATCCCTACCACTGCCAGTGCCGCAAGACGACGCGCCTCCTGCGCGAACGGCTGGGCTGGGACGAGAGCCGGATCACCACGACGTTCCAGAGCCGCTTCGGCCCCGAGGAATGGCTCCAGCCCTACACCGTGGAGGAGGTCGCGCGACTTGCCGAACGCGGAAAGAAGCGCATCGCCGTGATCGCGCCGGCCTTCTCGGCGGACTGCATCGAGACGCTCGAGGAGATCAACGAGGAGATCCGCGAGAGCTTCGAGCATGCCGGGGGCGAGCGGTTCGACTACATCCCGTGCCTCAACGACGACGCGGCGCACATGGATGCGCTGGCGGAGATCGCGGTGGAGAACATGGCGGGGTGGATCGCGCCGGACGCGGCGGTGGCGCGGGCGGCGGAGTAGGGGACGCCGGGGCTCCGCCCCGGACCCCGAGGTATTTCGGGCAGGATGAGGGTGGGGGCCTAGAGCCAGTCCCTCAAGATCGGGATCAGCGGGAGGTCCGCCGGGGGCATCGGGTAGCTGCGCAGGTCGCGGGGGGCGACCCATTTCAGGGTCTGGCCTTCCCGAGGCGCGGGCTGTCCCTCCCACCTACGGCAGGCGAAGAGGGGCATCAGCAGGTGGAAGCCCTCGTAGGCGTGGCTCGCGAAGGTGAGCGGGGCGAGGCAGCTCGCCCAGGTGTCGATGCCCAACTCCTCGTGCAGCTCCCGGATCAGCGCCGCCTCGGGGGTCTCGCCCGGCTCGACCTTTCCGCCCGGGAACTCCCACAGGCCGGCCATGGACTTCCCCTCGGGGCGCCGGGCCAGCAGCACCCGGCCGTCGCGGTCGACGAGGGCGACCGCGGAGACGAGCACGACGCGGGTGGCGGCGGCCGCCTCGCTCACGAGCGGTAGTCGGCGTTGATCTCGACGTAGCGGTAGGTTAGGTCGCAGCCCCACATCCGCGCCTCGCCGTCGCCCAGCCCGAGGTCCACGCCGAGCAGGATGCGGTCGCCGCGCATGTAGGCGCTGGCCGCCTCCTCGGAGTAGTCCGGGGCGCGCGCACCCTCCTGCGCCACCACAACGTCGCCGAAGCGGATCGCAAGGCGGTCGCGGTCGGCCTCGGCCCCGGACTTGCCCACAGCCGCGACCACGCGGCCCCAGTTGGCGTCCTCGCCGGCGATGGCGGTCTTGACCAGCGGCGAGTTGGCGATCGCGGAGGCGACCAGGCGGGCGTCGGCGGGGGACTTCGCGCCGGTCACGTGAACCTCCACCAGCTTGGTGGCGCCCTCGCCGTCCATGGCGATCTGGAGTGCGAGGTCGTGCATCACCGCGTGGAGCGCCTCGCGGAAGGCGCGGGCCGCATGGGACGTGGCGGCCTTCATCTCGGGGCCGCGCTTGTGAGTGGCGGCCACCAGCAGCGTGTCCGAGGTGGAGGTGTCGCCGTCCACGGTCACGGCGTTGAACGTGTCGCCCACGGTGTTGGAGACCATGCGCTGCAGCAGCGGCTGGGCCACGCGCGCGTCGGTGAAGACGTATGCGAGCATCGTCGCCATGTCGGGCGCGATCATGCCCGAGCCCTTGGCGATGCCCGCGACCGTCACAGTCTCGCCGTCGAGATCCAGCGTGCGGACCGATCCCTTGGGGAAGGTGTCGGTGGTCATGATCGCGCGCGCCGCCCCGGCCATGCCGTCCGCATCGAGCTCGGCCACGAGGCCCTCCACCGCGGCGACGATGCGGTCGTGCGGAAGGGGCTCGCCGATCACGCCGGTCGAGGAGGTGACGACCCGGGTGGCGGGCAGGCCCGTCGCCTGCGCCACGGCCTGCGCCACGGCGCCCACCGAGGCCATGCCCGCCGCGCCCGTGAAGGCGTTGGCGTTGCCGGAGTTCACCAGGATCGCCCAGCCCGCCGCGCCCTTCTGCTCGGCCAGCTTGCGCTGCCCGTCGAGCACCGCCGCCGAGCGGGTGGCCGAGCGGGTGAAGGCGCCGGCCATCGCCGTGCCCGGATCGAGCAGCGCCAGCATCACGTCGGTGCGGCCCTTGTACTTCACGCCCGCCGAGCCAGCGGCGAAGCGCAGGCCCTCAATGGCGGGCAATTCGGGAAACGGGGGGGCGAGGGGCGAGACCAGCGGTCCCTTCGGCCCGGCCAGCGCCTCGGCGGCGCCGGCGAGGCGGCGCTCGGCCTTGGCGAGCTTGCGCTCGAGCTTCTCGATCTTCTTGCGCTTGCCCATCGGCCGGCCTCCCCCGCGTGGTCGCGGAGGAGGGAACACCATTCGGCGGCGGCCCGCCAGAGGGGGCGCGCCCTAGTCGAGCAGCGCGTCGTCGCGGATCAGGGCGGGGTCGACCTCGACCTCAGGGCGCTCCACCTCGGCGCCGTCGGTCAGGCGCGCGATCTCGGCGTCCACCGCGGCCTCGCGCAGCGACTGCTCGATCTGCGGGCGCACCTCTTCGAGCGCGGGGGCCTCCTTCAGCCGGGTCTCGTTCAGCTTCACCACGTGCCAGCCGAACTGGCTCTCGACCGGGTCCGACACCTCGCCCGGCTCCAGCTCCGCCACGGCGGCCTCGAACACCGGCACCATCTGGCCGGTGCCGAACCAGCCGAGCTCGCCGCCGTTCGGACCCGAGGGGCCGGTGGACTCGCTCCGTGCCAGCTCCGCGAAGTCGGCGCCGTCGTCGAGCTGCGCCTTCAGCGCGCGGGCCTCGGTCTCGGTCTCCACGAGGATGTGGCTGGCGTTCCACTCGGGCGCGGCCTCGGCGGAGGCGTACCGCTCCTCGTAGGCGGCCTGGACGGCGGCCTCGTCGAGCGGCTGGGTCGCGGCGCGCTCCAGCATGCGCCCGGCCAGGAAGGCGCGGGTCTCGTTCTCCAGCCCGAGCTCGTCGGCGCGGCCGATGTCCGCGCGGGCGGCGTCGGCGAGGACCTGCTGCTGCACGATCTGGTCGAGCATGCCCTGGTAGAGCACCTCGTCGGGCAGCTGGCGGTACTGCTCGGGCAGGCGCGCGCGCATGGCCACGAGGTGGCCGAGCGTGATCTCGGTGCCGTTCACGCGGGCGAGCACGGTCGAGGCGTCCTGCGCGGCGGCGGGCAGGGGCGCGAGAAGGGCGGCGGCGAGGAGGAGGGGGCGCATGGATGTCCTTTCGGGAGTGGTCGAGACGGCGCACCGGGGGGCTTCGTTGACACCCTCGGGGGCCGGTCTTAGGTGACGGCGAACGGATTTCTCCCGCCCCGCCGTGACGATCTCGCCCACACTTAAGGGCCCGTGCCGGGGCGGCAAGGGTGAGGCGGCGATGCTGGGACTGGGCGCGATTACGAGGAAGGTGTTCGGCACCGCGAACGACCGCAAGGTGCGCGCGGAGATGCGCACCGTGGAGCAGATCAACGCCCTGGAGCCGGAGTTCCAGGCCCTCTCGGACGAGGGGCTGATCGAGCGGACCGAGGCGCTGCGCACGCGGGCCAAGGCGGGCGAGGCGCTCGACGCGCTGCTTCCGGAAGCCTTCGCCAACTGCCGCGAGGCGGCGCGCCGCGCCCTGGGCCTGCGGGCCTTCGACGTGCAGCTCCTGGGCGGCATCTTCCTGCATCAGGGCAACATCGCCGAGATGAAGACCGGCGAGGGCAAGACGCTCGTCGCCACCTTCCCGGCCTACCTCAACGCGCTCACGGGCCTCGGCGTCCACGTGGTCACCGTGAACGACTACCTCGCGCGGCGCGACGCGGAGTGGATGGGCAAGGTGTTCGGCGCCCTGGGCATGACCACCGGCGTCGTGGTCCCCCAGCAGCCCGACGACGAGAAGCGCGCGGCCTACGCGGCCGACGTGACCTATGCGACCAACAACGAGCTGGGCTTCGACTACCTGCGCGACAACATGCGCTCCACCCGCAGGGACATGGCGCAGCGCGGGCACAACTTCGCGATCGTGGACGAGGTGGACTCGATCCTGATCGACGAGGCGCGCACGCCGCTGATCATCTCGGGCCCCTCCGAGGACCGCTCCGACCTCTATCAGACCGTGGACCGCATCATCCCCGAGGTCGAGGACGAGCACTTCACGCTCGACGAGAAGACCCGCCAGGTGACCTTCACCGACGAGGGCAACGAGTGGCTGGAGGAGCGCATGCGCGTGGCCGGCCTCCTGCCCGAGGGCCAGTCGCTCTACGACCCCGAGAGCACCACGCTGGTGCACCACATCAACCAGGGCCTGCGGGCGCACAAGCTGTTCCAGAAGGACCAGCACTACATCGTGCGCGACGGCGAGGTCGTGCTGATCGACGAGTTCACGGGCCGCATGATGGCCGGGCGCCGCCTGTCGGACGGCCTGCACCAGGCGATCGAGGCCAAGGAGGGCGCCAAGATCCAGCCCGAGAACGTGACGCTCGCGTCCGTCACCTTCCAGAACTACTTCCGGCTCTACGCCAAGCTCGCCGGCATGACCGGCACCGCGCTGACCGAGGCCGAGGAGTTCGGCTCGATCTACGGCCTCGGCGTGGTCGAGGTGCCCACCAACCGGCCCATCGCCCGCGAGGACGAGCACGACGCCGTCTACCGCACCGCCCGTGAGAAGTACGAGGCCATCGTCGCCGAGATCCGCAAGGCGCATGAGAAGGGCCAGCCCGTGCTGGTCGGCACGACCTCGATCGAGAAGTCCGAGATGCTAGCCCGCCTCCTGGAGGCCGAGGGCATCCCCCACAACGTGCTCAACGCCCGCCAGCACGAGAAGGAGGCGAAGATCGTCGCCGAGGCGGGGCGCCTGAACGCGGTCACCATCGCCACCAACATGGCCGGCCGCGGCACCGACATCCAGCTCGGCGGCAACGTCGAGATGCGGGTGCTGGAGGCGCTGGCCGAGACCCCCGACGCTGATCCCGCCGAGGTGCGCGCGCGCATCGAAGCCGAGGTGGCCGACGAGAAGGCCCGCGTGCTGGAGGCCGGCGGCCTCTACGTGCTGGCCACCGAGCGCCACGAGTCGCGGCGCATCGACAACCAGCTCCGGGGCCGCTCGGGCCGCCAGGGAGACCCGGGCCGCTCGGCGTTCTTCCTGAGCCTCGAGGACGACCTCATGCGCATCTTCGGCTCGGAGCGGCTGGAGAAGGTGCTGTCGACCCTCGGCATGAAGGAGGGCGAGGCCATCGTCCATCCGTGGGTCAACAAGTCGCTGGAGCGCGCGCAGGCCAAGGTCGAGGGGCGCAACTTCGACATCCGCAAGCAGCTGCTGAAGTTCGACGACGTGATGAACGACCAGCGCAAGACGGTGTTCGAGCAGCGCCTCGAGATCATGGAGGCCGAGGACATCGAGGAGATCGCCCGCGACATGCGCCACCAGGTGATCGACGACCTGGTGGACGAACACATGCCGCCCAAGACCTACGCCGACCAGTGGGACGCCAAGCGGCTTTACGCGGCGCTCCTCGAGAAGCTGGGCCTCGACGTGCCGGTCACGGAGTGGGCCGACGAGGACGGGGTCGACCAGGAGGTGGTGCGCGAGCGGCTCTACGAGGCGACCGACGCGGCGATGGCCGAGAAGGCCGACGCCTTCGGCGCCGACCAGATGCGCTCGATCGAGAAGCAGGTCCTCCTGCAGACCATCGACGCCAAGTGGCGCGAGCACCTGCTGACGCTGGAGCACCTGCGCTCCGTGGTGGGCTTCCGCGGCTACGCCCAGCGCGACCCGCTGAACGAGTACAAGACCGAGGCCTTCCAGCTCTTCGAGGGCATGCTCGACGGCCTGCGCGCTGACGTGAGCCAGAAGCTGGCCGAGATCCGCCCGCTGTCCGAGGAGGAGCGCCGGGCGATGCTCGAGCAGCTCGTCGCCCAGCAGCGCGCCGCGAAGGCCCGCGCCGACGCCGCCGAGCCCCAGCCGGTGACCGAGCCCGCGAGCGCCGGTCAGCCCGACGCGGGCTTCCGCGACGACGACCCCTCCACCTGGGGCGAGCCGGGGCGCAACGATCCGTGCCCCTGCGGGTCGGGCAAGAAGTTCAAGCACTGCCACGGCGCCTACTGACGCCGGCCGCTCGCCCCCTCGGGGGCGGGCGCTTATCCCCGTCCCGCGCGCAGCCGCCCGACGATGCCGCTGGGGAAGAAGTAGACGCTGAGCACGAACAGCACGCCCAGCCACAGCAGCCAGCGGTTCGGATCGAGCAGCACCGGCAGCAGCGGCACGCCCGCCAGCGCCCCCGCGGCCGTGCCCATGAGGGTCTGCAGGTAGTTCTGGGCGAGCACGAACAGCGTGGCCCCGATCGCGGCGCCGTAGATCGTGCCCATGCCGCCGATCACGGTCATGAACAGCACGTCGAGCATGATCTCGAAGCTCAGCGACGTGTCGGGACCGACGTAGCGCAGCCACAGCGCGTAGAGGCTGCCCGCCAGCGAGGCGACCACCGCCGAGAGGCAGGTGGCGACGATGCGGTAGAGCACCACGCGATAGCCGATGGCCTCGGCGCGGAAGTCGTTCTCGCGGATCGCCTGCAGCACGCGGCCGAAGGGCGAGTTCACGACCCTCAGGAGCAGCAGGAACAGAAGGAGCGAGGCGAGGAACACGAGGTAGTAGTTCAGGAGCCGCCCGTCGGCGCGCACGCCGAGGATATCTCCTTCGGCGAAGCGGAACGCGGGCGTCAGCGCGCGCGGGATGCGCAGGGTCATGCCGTCCTCGCCGCCCGTCAGCCCGCTCATCTGGCTGACCAGCACCGCCACGGCGGATGCCACGGCGAGGGTGATCATGGCGAAGAAGATCGCCCGCACCCGCAGGCTGAAGAGCGCGATCGCGAAGGCCAGCGCGGCGGCGAGCAGCGCCCCCGCGACGGTGCCGAGCAGCACCGGCGTCCAGCCCCGCTCCATGTTCTCGACCGCGATGGCCACGCCGTAGGCGCCGCAGCCGAAGAACATGGTGTGCGCGAAGGACACGATGCCGGTGTAGCCGAGCAGGAGGTCGTAGCTGGCGACCAGCACGATGAAGACGCAGATGCGCGCCGCGGTCTCGACCGAGCGCACGCCGGGGAACAGGAACGGGGCCAGGGCGAGGCCCACGAGGATCGCCAGCAGCAGCAGCGAGAGCACGCGCGAGCGGGGGCGGTCGCCGGAGAGGAGGGCGGTGAGCATGGCTATTTCGCCTTCACGACGGGCATCATCCCCTGGGGGCGCCACATGAGCACGGCGGTCATCAGCCCGATGTTGCCGATCAGCGCCGCCTTCGGCTCCAGGAAGGCGACGTAGTTCTGCAGGAGGCCCACGAGGAGTGCGCCGATGAACGCGCCCTCGACCGAGCCGAGGCCGCCGATGATGACCACGATGAACACCAGCACCATCATCTCCTCGCCCATGCCGGCGGTGAGCACCTCCTGGTAGAGCGCCCACATCACGCCGCCGAGGCCCGCGAGGGCCGAGCCGGCCACGAACACGCCCACCAGCACCCGGCGCAGGCGGTAGCCCATGGCCTCGACCATGGGGCCGTTCTCGACCCCGGCGCGCACGATCAGCCCGATCTTGGTGCGCCGCAGCACGAGGCGCATGGCCAGGAACACGGCGAGCCCCACGGCCACGGCGAGCAGGCGGTACTTCTCGAGGGCCGCGCCCGCAAAGGTGACGGCGCCCTTCAGCGTCTCGGGGCGGGCGAAGAAGATCTCGTCCGGCCCCCAGAGCATCACGATCACCTGCTCGATCACGATCAGGCCGCCCACGGTGATCAGGATCTGCTTGAGGTGCGCGCCGTAGACGGGGCGCACGATCACCCGCTCGAAGGCCCAGCCCAGCGCGCCGGTCACGAGCGCGGCGGCGGCCACGGCCAGCATCACCGCGGCGAGGTTCAGCGCCAGCGACGGCGCGCCGGCCCAGGTGCCCAAGGCCAGGATCACGGAGACGCCCACGAAGGCGCCCACGGAGATGAACGCGCCGTGGCCGAAGTTGATCACGTCCATCAGCCCGAACACGAGGGTCAGGCCCGAGGCCATGATGAAGATCATCATCCCCATGGCGAGGCCCGAGACCGTCAGCGTCAGCCAGCTCGACGGGTTGCCGATCAGGAGGAAGCCCACCGCCACCAGCACGGGGACGAGGAGGTAGGGCGCGGCCCGACCCACCCGCTCGCCCCAGGTGGGGGCGTCGAAGGTGGGGCGATGCTCGGGGGCGTCGTCGCGGGCGGCGTCGCTCATGGCGCGGTCTCCAGGCTCAGGCCCATCAGGCGCTCCTGCAAGGCGGGGTCCGCCGCCAGCTCGGCCATGGCGCCGGTCCAGACGACGCGGCCGTCGTCCATCACCGCCGCATGGTCGCCGAGCGCGCGCGCGACCGCGAAGTTCTGTTCGACCATGAGGATCGAGGCGCCGCCGCGCTTCAATTCTCCCAAGGCGCGCGCCATGGTCGAGACGATCGCAGGGGCAAGGCCCTTGGTGGGCTCGTCGATGAGGTAGAGCGCGCGCTCCTCGGCCACCGCGCGGGCGATCGAGAGCATCTGCTTCTGCCCGCCTGAGAGCGTTCCGGCCGCGCCGCGCCAGAAGGTGCGCAGGGGCGGAAAGGCGGCGAAGATCCACTCCAGCCGGGCCGGGTCGAGGGGGCCGCCGATGGCGGCGAGGATCATGTTCTCCTCGACCGTGAGGTCCGAGAACACGTCCATGGTCTCGGGCACGTAGCCGATGCCGGCGCGGGCGCGCTCCGAGGTGGGCAGGCGGGTGACGTCGGCTCCCATGAGGCGAATGGCCCCCTCGCGCGCCGCGAGGTGGCCGACGACGGTGCGCAGGGTGGTGGTCTTACCCACGCCGTTGCGGCCCAGCAGCATGGTGACCGCACCGCGGGGCACGTCGAGGTCGACGCCGTGGAGGATGCGGTACTGGGCGATGTCGGCGTGGACGCCGCGAAGCTGAAGGGCGGGCTCAGACATCGGCGAGCGCCCGGCCCATGTAGGCCTCCTGCACCACGTCCGAGGCGATGACCTCGGCGGGCGGGCCGTCGGCCACCAGTGCCCCGTTGTGCAGCACCACGATGCGGTCGGCGAGGGTGCGGATCACGTCCATCTTGTGCTCCACCAGAAGGATCGTGCGGCCCTCGCGCCCCTTCAGCCCGGCGATCAGGTCCAGCACGGCGGGCGCCTCGGCGGCGCTCATGCCGGCGGTGGGCTCGTCGAACATGTAGACGGCCGGGTCGAGGGCGATCAGCATCGCGACCTCCAGCTTGCGCTGGTCGCCATGGGACAGGCCCGAGACCGCCTGCCCGGCCAGTCGGTCCAGCCGGACCTCGCGAAGTAGGGCGTCGGTCTCCTCGGCGATGGCGCGGTGGCCCGCGGCCATGGACAGGAGGTCGAAGCCCCGGTGGCGGCGCGACTGGATCACGAGGCGCAGGTTCTCGTGGACCGTGAGTGCGGGAAAGAGGTTGGTGAGCTGGAAGGCGCGTCCGATGCCGCGCCGGCAGCGCTCGGCCACGCTCATGCGGGTGACGTCGCGGCCCCGGAACAGCACCTGGCCGGCGGTGGGCGCGATCTGGCCTGAGACGAGGTTGAAGTAGGTGGTCTTGCCGGCGCCGTTCGGGCCCACGATCGCGGTGATCGTGCCCGGCGCGAAGGCGCAGGTGACGGCGTCCACGGCCACGTGGCCGCCGAAGCGCACCGTGAGGCCGCGCGTCTCGAGGAGTGGATCGGGCATGGCGGGGCTCCGGTGGGGGAGGGGCGGCGGGTCGCCGCCCCGGCCCGGGTCAGTTGCGGACGGGGATGTCCATGTCGTCGATGCCCAGCTCGCGCACCAGCACGGGGACGCCGTAGTCCACGCCGTCGCGCACCTCGGTGCGGAAGTGGTACATGGACTGGAGCGCCTGATGGTCCTCGGGACGGAAGCGCATCGTGCCCTTCGGCGTCTCCCACTCCATGCCCTCCATGGTCTCGATCAGCGCCTCGGTGTCGGTGGAGCCGGCGCGGCGGATCGCCTCGACCACGGCGAGGCCCGCCGCCATGCCGCCCGCGGTGAAGAAGTCAGGCGGGCCGTCGAAGCGGGCCTGATGCTCCTCGACCAGCCAGTCGTTCACGGCGTTGTCGGGGATCTCGTGGTAGTAGTAGGTCGCGCCCTCCATGCTGGGCAGCTCCCGGTAGGCCGTCAGGGCCGCGAGGATGTTGCCTCCCGTCGCGATCTCGACGCCGCGGCGCGCGGGGTCCATGGCGTTGATCTTGCCCATCGGGTTGCCGCCGCCGGCCCAGATGATGAACAGCTTCTTCTCGCCCTCGACGCCGTCCATGGCGTTGAAGATGCGCTCCGCGGCGGCGGTGAAGTCGGTGGTGTCGGTGGGCACGTACTCCTCATGGACGATCTCGGCACCGGTTGCGCCCAGCGCCTCGCGGAAGGCGGCCACGCCGTCGCGGCCGAAGGCGTAGTCCTGCGCCAGCGTGGCGACCTTCACGTCCGCTCCGCCCAGCGCCACGGCGTTGGCGATGGCGTCTTGGGAGGAGTTGCGCCCCGTCCGGAAGATGTAGCGGTTGAAGTTCTCGCCGGTGATCGAGTCGGCCACCGCCGGCTCCACCACGAGGATGCGTTCGTACTCCTCGGCCACGGGCAGCATCGCCAGCGCCACGCCCGAGGAGACCGGACCCACCGCGATGTGCGCGTCGTCGTCGCCGAAGGCCTCGGCCAGCATGGCGCGGCCCACCTCGGGCTTGGCCTGCGTGTCCTTCTGGATCACGACGATCGGCTCGCCGTCGATCTCCATGGTGCCGTCGGTGGCGTATTCCAACCCGAGCATGAGGCCGCGGTGCGACTGCTCGGCGTAGGCCTCCAGCGCGCCGGTCTGGCCGTAGACGTGGGCGATGCGGATCTCGGCGCCGGCGGGCGCGGCGAGCGCGGCGGCGGCCGCAAGGGCTGCGGTGGCGGTGATGCGTCTCATGGGGTGTCCTCCCGTTGCCGCGCCGCCCCCCATCCCGGGGCGGCACGTGAACCGTGCCGCACGCTAGGAACGGGGAACGGGGGGGTCAACGACGCGATGCCCGCGCAGCGGCGCCCGCGCGCAAACCCGCAGTGGGCGCGAAGGGGGGGTGGTATCTCCCGTGTTCGCCGGCCCCCGGGTCGGGGACCGGCGCCTAGGTTACTGGGCCGGCTCGAAGGCCGTGCCGGCGAGAGGGCCGCAGGATGGGCCCTCGCCCGGCGCCTCGCCGAGCGCGAAGCCCGCGCCCTCCACGGCCACCGCGCAGCGCAGGGGGAAGCCCACGCCGCGGCGCAGGTCGCCCTGCGGCTCCGACAGGATCAGCAGGCCGTCGGCGGCCTCGAAGCGGCCCGCGACGCGGCGCCCGCGCGCGGTGTCGCGCATCTCGAAGGCGCCGCCGCTGCGGAAGTCCGCCTCGATGTCGCCGGTGCGGTAGAGGCCGGGGCGCACGGTGCCCTGGCCGTCCGCGGCCTCGGCGGCGGTGACGGTGCCCGCGTCGGCCACCCCGAGCGCGGTCTCGGTCTCGCCCTCGGCGCCCGCGTTCGCGACGTCGGCGGGCGTCTCGACGCCCTCGGCCACGGCATCGCCCTCCGGCTCCGCGTCGCCGGAGATCGCCCCGGCGACGCGCTGCTCGATCGCGGCCAGCTCCTCGGAGCGGGTGGCGAGCAGCGCGGTCAGGTCGGCCAGCTCGTTCTGCACCTCGGCGCGCTGGGCCTCGGCGGCGGCCACGTCGGCGGACAGGGTCGCCTCGCGCTCCTCCAGCTCGGCCACCTCGGCGGCCAGCGCCTCGCGGCGGGCCTCGACGGCGGCCAGCTCCTCGGTGGAGCGGTCCATGAGCGCGCGCAGATCCGCCTCGGCGCTGCGCGCCTCCTGGGTGCGGCTCTCGGCGTCGGCCAGCGTCTCGGTGAGCGCAGAGGCCTCCTCCTGCAGGGCGCTGAGGGTCTCGCGCAGGGACGCTTCCTGCGCGCGGGCGTCGGCGAGGCGGGCGCCGACCTCCTCGACCTCGGCGGTCAGCCCGGCCATCTGCGCCTCGGCCTCGTCGCGGCGCGCGGTGGCCTCGGCGGCGGCGGCCTCGGCCTCCTGCAACTGCGCGGCGAGGCCCTCCACCTCGGCGGTGCGCCGGTCCAGCTCGGCGCGGACCTCGGCGAGCGAGGCCTCCACGGTCTCGGCTTCGGCGAGCGCCGCATCGCGCCGCCCGGTGAGCTCGGCCAGCTCGGCCTCGAACCCGGCGCGCGCGGTCTCGATCTCCGCGGTGACGCGGGCGATCTCGGTCTCCAGCTCGCTCTCGGCGGCGGTGCGGCGCTCGTCCAATCCGGCCAGGAGGGTCTCGAACTCGGCCTCCGACAGGGCGCGGCGCTCCTCGATCTCGGCCAGCGTCGCGCCGCCCGCCTCGACCCGCGCCTCGACGTCCCCGAGCTCGCCCGACGCCGCCTCGAGCGCGGCCAGCGCCTCGGCCACGGTCTGGCGCTCCAGCGTCGCCGCCTCGAGCTGCGCGGCGTAGTCCTCCTCCAAGCTCCCGCGCGAGGCGGCGAGCCAGATCACGCCGATCCAGCCGGCCACCGCGAGCGCCGTGGTGGCGATCAGCAGGGTGCGGGCGTTGCCCGGCGATCCCGTCGGCCCGGCGGGCTTTCCGGCAGGCGTCTTGTTGGGTTGGGCCATGGTGCTCCCTCCACGCGGCATGGTTCGGATCGAACGTCGTCGCGCCCCAACGCGAGGGGGGCGCTTTCGATCCCGTGGCTCGGCGTTTCCCGTCCGCCTCCGCCGCGTCGCGCCCCCGGGGCTGGATCGAAACCGCCCCGCGCGCCGTTGGGACAGGGACCGCAAGACGCCGGGGGACTCCCATGACTACGCACCACGCACCACCGACCGACGCCCTCCTGCGGGAGGGCACCACCTGCTGGCGCCGCGCCCGCGCCGCGCGGCTGGCGCTGATCGTCGACGCCGCCGACTACTTCCGCCACCTGCGCACCGCGCTCACCCGCGCCGAGCGGGCGGTCTACCTGATCGGTTGGGACTTCGACCTGCGGATCGACATGCTGCCCGGCGAGAGCGACGCGGACGGCCTCGCCCCCGACGGCTGGCCGAATGCCCTGGGCCAGTTCCTGGAGGCGGTGGTGGAGCGGCGCCCGGGCGTGCAGCTGCACATCCTGAAGTGGGACGGCGCCATGATCGCCGAGATCGCCACCCAGGCCTGGGAGACGATCTCGCTCAAGATGGCCTCGGACCGCATCCACTTCGCGCTCGACAGCCACCATCCGGCGGGTGCGTGCCACCACCAGAAGATCGTGGTGATCGACGACGCGCTGGCCTTCTGCGGCGGCATCGACGTGACCACGGGCCGCTGGGACACGCGCGACCACACCCCGGATGACGATCGCCGCGCCGACCCCGACGGCTCGCTGCACCAGCCGTGGCACGACGTGACCACCGCGCTGGAGGGCCCCGTGGCGAAAGCCCTGGGCGACCTCGCGCGGATGCGCTGGAGGAACGCCACCGACGAGGACCTTCCGGAGCCTTCGGGCGGTCCCTCGCCCTGGCCCGACGACCTGGAGCCGAGCATCCGGGACGTGGAGGTCGCCATCGCCCGCACCGCGCCGCGCTACCACGGGCGCGATCTTGTGAACGAGATCGAGGAGCTCTACCTCGCCGCGATCCGCGCCGCCCGGCGCACGATCTACGTCGAGAGCCAGTACCTCGCCTCGGGCTCGATCTGCGAGGCGATGGAGGCCCGCCTGCGCGAGCCGGACGGCCCCGAGATCGTGATCGTGAACCCCCAGTCCGCCCAGAGCTGGCTCGAGGACAAGGCGATGCACTCGGTGCGCTCGCGCATGATCGAGCGCCTGCGGGACGCCGACGGCGGCCGGGGGCGCTTCGCCATCTTCCACCCCGTGAACGAGGGCGGCACGCCGATCTACGTCCACGCCAAGGTGTTCGTGGTGGACGACCGGTTCCTGAAGGTCGGCTCGTCCAACATCGACAACCGGTCCATGGGTTTCGACACGGAGTGCGACGTCGCCATCGACGCGTCCTCGGAGAAGGAGCGCACCCTGGTGAGGGACTTCACGCTCTCTCTCCTGGCCGAGCACCTCGATTGCGAGCCGGACGCGGTGCGCGCGGCCTGGGACGAGCACGGCGCGCTGCGCCCCGCCGTGGACGCCCTGCGCCGCGACGAGGGGCGCAGCCTCCAGCCGATCGAGGCGCTGCCGCTCGACGCGCTGGAGCGGGCGCTGGCGGACTCCAAGATCTTCGATCCCGACCACCGGCCCGAGAACCAGGTAAGCGTGAAGGACCGCGCGAAGCACGCCTGCAAGCGCGCGGTGGAGCCGTATCATCTCGAATCCGTCGGAATAGGCACGATCCTAGCCGCCGCCGGGATCGCGGTGCTCGGCGTCTGGGCGGGGCGGAAGGCGCTGCGCAGCGTCCGCGCGCGCCGCCGCCCGCCGCTGGCCGCGCCCGCCGTCGTCACGCGCGGCACCTTCCGCCCCCCGGTCCCGCCCGCGCCGCGGGACTGACGGCGCCCCCTCCGTCCGGCCCGTGCATTCCGGCGGAGCGATCGCCGTTGCGCCCCGCCCTGACCCGCGCTTAGGGTTCGGGGGCGCCGCCGGGGGGCGGCGCGCTGCCGGGGGGACTGGAATGGCCGCGACCGCCGCCGAAGGCGCCTTCCTGACGTTCGACGACGTCAAGAAGAGCTACGACCAGAAGTCGCTGGTCGTGAAGGGCTACTCCATGGCGGTGGAGCGGGGCGAGTTCATCACCCTCCTCGGGCCCTCGGGGTCCGGCAAGACCACGGTGCTGATGATGCTGGCCGGCTTCGAGAGCGTCACCTCGGGCGACATCCGCATCGAAGGCCGCTCGATCACCCGGATCGCCCCCTACCGGCGCAACATCGGCATGGTGTTCCAGAACTACGCCTTGTTCCCGCACATGACCGTGGCCGAGAACCTGGCCTATCCCCTGAAGGTGCGGGGCATGGACAAGGCCGAGGTCGGGCGCCGGGTGCGCGAGTACCTCGACCTCGTGGAGCTGGGCAGCTTCGGGAACCGCCATCCCGGCCAGCTCTCGGGCGGGCAGCGGCAGCGGGTGGCGCTGGCGCGGGCGATGATCTTCGACCCCTCGCTGATCCTCATGGACGAGCCCTTGGGCGCGCTCGACAAGAAGCTGCGCGAGCAGATGCAGTACGAGATCACCCGCATCCACGAGCAGACCGGCTTCACCGTGATCTACGTGACCCACGACCAGGCCGAGGCCCTGTCGATGTCGAGCCGGATCGCGGTGTTCAACGACGGCGTGGTGCAGCAGTGCGCGCCGCCCGCCGAGCTCTACGAGCGGCCCGCCAACGCCTTCGTGGCTGAGTTCATCGGCGAGAACAACTTCGTGGAGGGCACCGTGGAGCGCATCGAGGGCGGCCGCGCCGTGGTGGCGACGCCCGGCGGTGACCGGATCGCGGCGGTGGCGGCCGAGGGGCTTGCGGCGGGCGCGCCCTGCCGCGTCTCGGTGCGGCCCGAGAAGATCTTCCTGCCGCCCACCGACCATGCCCACGACAACGCCGTGGCCGCGCGCTTCGTGACGCGCGCCTACGTGGGCGACTTCATCCGCTACTACTTCCGCCTTCCGGGCGGCTCCGACATCGTGGTGAAGGTGCTCAACGACCTCTCGGCTCCGGAGTTCGCCTCCGGCCAGGAGGGGCGCCTTCTCTGGCTGGCATCCGACTGCATCGCCTTTCCGGGGGCGGCGCAGCCGGCGGGATAGGCGGGGCCCCGACAGCCCCCGCGCGAGACGACCAACAGGAGAGAGTCGATGACCAAGACGACGAAGCTGCTGACGGGCGCCGCGGCGCTGGCCCTCGCGGCCGGCGCGGGCCACGCGCAGGACCTCACCGTGACCTCCTTCGGCGGCGCCTACGGCGCGGCCCAGAAGGAGCACATGATCGACCCCTACATGGAGCAGTCGGGCGCCAACATCCTGTTCGAGGACTACGGCGGCGGCGTGGCCGAGATGAAGGCGCAAGCGGAAAGCGGCAACGTCCAGTGGGACGTGGTCGACGTCGAGGTGATCGACCTCGAGCGCGCCTGCTCCGAGGGCTACGTCGACGTGATCGACCACTCGGTGCTGCCCCCCGGCGACGACGGCACCCCCGCCGCCGAGGACTTCATCCCCGAGGCGCTGCACGAGTGCGGCGTGGGCAACATCATCTGGTCGGTGATCTGGGCCTACAGCGAGGACGCCTTCGACGGCGCCGCGCCGCAGACCATCGAGGACGTGTTCGACACCGAGGCGTTCCCCGGCAAGCGCGGCCTGCGCAAGCGCCCGCAGGTGAACATGGAGTGGGCGCTCCTGGCCGACGGCGTGCCGCGCGAGGAGGTCTACGAGGTGCTCGCCACCGAGGAGGGCCAGGCCCGCGCCTTCGCCAAGCTCGACACCATCAAGGACGACATCGTCTGGTACGACAGCTGGTCGCAGGCGCCCGTTCTGCTGAACGACGGCGGCGCCCAGATCGTGCAGTCCGCGAACGGCCGCATCTTCGCCGCCATCCAGGACGACGGCGCGCCCTTCGCCATGGGCTGGGACGACAACGTCTACGACCTCGACGTCTGGGCGATCATGGCCGGCACCGACAAGAAGGACGCCGCCATGGAGTTCGTGAAGTTCGCCACCGGCACCGTGCCGCTGTCGGGCATGCAGGACGTGGCCTACGGCCCGACCCGAAAGTCGGCGCAGGCGCTGATCCCCGAGGAGCTGCAGCCGAACCTTCCGTCCGCCCACACCGACGAGGGCCTGAAGGCCGACGGCATCTTCTGGGCCGACTTCGGCGAGTCGCTCGGCGAGAAGTTCAACGAGTGGCTGCTCCAGTAGCGGCCTGAACCCCGCGCCCCGCGCCGGCATCCGGCGCGGGGCCATTCGAGGAGGCGACGTGACCGACAGCAGCCTGCCCGAGCCGGGCGTCCGCCGCTCCGACGCGCTGGACCGCACCGACGCTGCCAATGCCGCGCGCAACGAGCGCCGCCGGCGGGGCCGCGCGTTCCTGTTCGTCGTGCCCCTGCTGGTCTTCATCGCCTTCGCCTTCGTCGCGCCCATCGGCACGATGCTGTTCCGCAGCGTCTACAACCCCACCACCGCCGCGCTCGTCCCCGAGACGCTGGAGGCGCTGCGCGACTGGGACGGCGAGGGCACGCCCGACGCCGAGGCCATGCGCCGCTTCGCCGTGGACATGAAGCGGATGGCGGGCGACCGCACCTCGGGCCAGCTCGCCGAGGAGGTGAACCGCCTCCTGCCCGGCACGTCCTCGGTGGTGAAGAGCACCGCCCGCGCCCTGCGCCGGGTCGACGACGCGGAGCTGGCCGCGAATGGCGACGCGCTCCTGGTCGAGGCCAGCGAGCGCTGGGCCGAGCCGGGCATCTGGCGTGCCCTGCGCCGCTCGGGCCGCACCTACACCGAAGGCTACTACCTCACGGCCTTGGACCTCGAGATGACCCGCGAGGGGGACATCCAGCAACGGGATACGCAGATCTACCTCAAGCTCTACGGCAAGACCCTGTGGATGGCCTTCGTGATCACCGTGCTGACGATCGTGCTGGGTTACCCGCTCGCCTTCTACATGGCGGGCGCCCCGCCCAAGGTTGCCAACATCCTGATGGTGTTCGTGCTGCTGCCGTTCTGGACCTCGCTGCTGGTGCGCACGACCGCCTGGATCGCGCTCCTCCAGACCAACGGCGTGGTGAACTCGACGCTGATGGCGCTGGGCGTGACGAATGCCCCGCTGGAGATGCTCTACACCCAGTTCTCGACCATCATCGCCATGACGCACATCCTGCTGCCGTTCATGGTGTTGCCGCTCTACTCGGTGATGCGGGGTATCGACCCCAGCTACATGCGCGCGGCCATGTCCATGGGCTCGCCCCCGATCCCGGCCTTCCTGCGCATCTACCTGCCCATGAGCCTGCCGGGCCTGTCCGCGGGCGCGCTGCTCGTGTTCATCATCTCGGTGGGCTACTACATCACGCCCGCGCTGGTGGGCGGCACCGACGGGCAGATGATCTCCAACATCATCGCGTTCCACATGCAGCAGTCCAACAACTGGGAGCTGGCCGCGGCCCTCGGCTCGCTGCTCTTGGCGCTGATCCTCCTCCTCTACTGGCTCTACGACCGCTTCGTGGGCGCCTCGAACATCAAGCTGGGGTAGGCCATGGCGCTTCCCGCATACTACGGGCCCCTCCACCGCGCCGGGCACTACGGGCTGCGCATTCTCGCCGGGCTGGTGCTGGTGTTCCTGATGCTGCCGATCCTCGTGATCGTGCCGCTCAGCTTCAATGCCCAGCCCTACTTCACCTTCACCGAAGGCATGCTGGCACTCGATCCGGACGCCTACAGCTTGCGCTGGTACCGCGAGATCTGGACCGACGCGAAGTGGACGCTGGCGATCCGCAACAGCTTCGCGATCGGCATCGCCGCCGCCGCACTCGCGACCCTGCTAGGCACCGTGGCCGCCGTGGGCCTCGCCTCGCCGCACATGCCGTTCAAGCGGCTAGTCACGGCGCTGCTGCTCTCGCCCATGATCGTGCCGCTGATCATCATCGCGGCGGGCATGTTCTTCTTCTACACGAACTTCGGCCTCGTCGGCACCTACCCGGGCCTCGTGATCGCCCACGCAGCGCTCGGCGTGCCCTTCGTGATCATCACCGTGACGGCCACGCTGGTGGGCTTCGACCAGTCGCTGTTCAACGCCGGCCTGAGCCTCGGCGCCTCGCCCACGCGGGTGTTCTGGGACGTGGTGATCCCCTTGATCCGCCCCGGCGTGATCTCGGGCGCGCTGTTCGCCTTCGTGACCTCGTTCGACGAGGTGGTGCTGGTGCTGTTCCTGGCCGGCCCCGAGCAGCGCACGATCCCGCGGCAGATGTTCTCGGGCCTGCGCGAGCAGATCAACCCGACGATCCTCGCGGTGGCCACGCTCCTGGTGGTCCTGTCCATGGCGCTCCTGCTGACGCTGGAGATGCTGCGCCGCCGCTCCGAGCGCCTGCGCGGGGTCGAGGCCTGACGGGGCTGGCCGGGCACACCGGTCCGGCCTAGGTCGGGAGGACGCCGCCCGAGGAGCCTCCATGACCGACGACCGCACCCCCTGGTGGAAGACCGGGGTCATCTACCAGATCTACCCCCGCTCGTTCATGGACGCGGACGGCGACGGCGTGGGCGACTTGGCTGGCATCGCGGCGCGGCTCGACCATCTCGTGGACCTCGGCGTGGACGCGGTGTGGGTCTCGCCCGTGTACCCCTCGCCGATGCGGGACTTCGGCTACGACGTGGCGGACTACTGCGGCATCGACCCGCTGTTCGGCACGCTTGAACACTTCGACGCGCTGGTCGAGGCGGTGCACGGACGCGGCATGAAGCTCCTGATGGACTTCGTGCCGTCGCACTCCTCGGACGCGCACCCGTGGTTCCGGGAGGCGCGAGCGTCGAAGGACAGCCCGAAACGCGACTGGTACCTCTGGGCCGACCCCGCCCCGGACGGCGGGCGGCCCAACAACTGGGTGTCGGAGTTCGGCGGCCCCGCCTGGACCTTCGACGAGGCGACGGAGCAGTACTACCTCCATATCTTCCTGCCCTCGCAGCCCTCGCTGAACTGGCGCAATCCGGACCTGCGGGCCACCATGCTGGATGCCATGCGCTTCTGGTACGACCGGGGCGTGGACGGCTTCCGCATCGACGCCGTGGAGCACGCCGCGCCCGACCCGGCGTTCCCGGACAACCCGCCCAACCCCGCGTGGGACGGCGACGACCCGGCGCAGGCGGTGCTGCGGACCCATTCCGCGCACCAGCCCGAGGTGTTCGAGATCGCCCGCGCCATGCGCGCGGTGGCGCGGGAGTACGAGCCCGAGCGCCTGCTGGTGGGCGAGGCCTACGGCACGTTCGAGGAGGTGGTGCGCTACTACCGCCCGCCGGCGTTCGACGGGTTCCAGCTACCCTTCAACTTCGCGCTGATCCGTTCGCCGTGGACCGCCCAAGATGTGGGCAGGCTGGTGGACGACTACGAGGCCGCGCTGCCCGAAGGGGCCTGGCCGAACTGGGTGCTCGGCAACCACGACCGCCCCCGCATCGCCACGCGCGCGGGGCGGGCGCAGGCGCGGGTGGCGGCGATGCTGCTGCTGACCCTGCGGGGCACGCCGACGCTGTATCAGGGGGAGGAGCTGGGCAAGGAGGACGCCGTGATCCCGTCCGAGATGGTGCAGGATCCGTGGGGCCGGAACGTGCCGGGGCTGGGGCGCGACCCGGTTCGGACGCCGATGGCCTGGGAGGCGGGCGAGGGCGCCGGCTTCACCACCGGCACGCCCTGGCTGCCGATCGCGGTGCCGCCCGAGGGGCCGGTGGCGGCACAGCACGCCGAGCCGGGGTCGATCCTCAACCTCCATCGCGCGCTCCTGCGCCTGCGCCGCGGCTCGGACGCGCTGCGGCTGGGCGGGTACCGGCGGCTCGACGCCCCCGAGGGGGTGCTGCTCTACGAGCGGCGCCACGGGGGCGAGGCGCTGCGGGTGGCCCTCAACTTCACCGGCGCGGCGGTGGCGATGCCGCTGGAGGGCGATGTGGTGCTGTCCACGCATGGCGGGAGCGATCCCGCCACGCTCCTCGCGAACGAGGGCCGCATCCTGCGCTGAGGGAACCCGCGGGGGCGTTTGGGGATTCGCACCCCATGGCCGACCCCGCCGCCCTCCGCCGCCTCGCATTGGAAATCCACGAGCGTCTCGCGCCCGTCTACGGCGCGCCGCTGCCGCGCTTCCAGTCGCTCGGGCCGCTCGAGGAGCTGGTGTCCTCGTTCATCAACCACCGCACCCGCAACCGCGACGCCAAGCGCGCGTACCACGCCCTGCGCGAGCGCTTTCCCGACTGGGCGGACTTGCGCGACGCGCCCACGGCGGAGGTCGAGGCGCTGCTCGCCCCCTGCACTTGGCCCGAGCAGAAGGCGCCACGCCTGCAGGAGGTGCTGCGCCGGATCACCGAGGCCCGGGGCGCGCTCGACCTCGACTTCCTCGGCGACCTCCCCGTGCCCGAGGCGCGGGCTTGGCTGGAGGCGCTGCCGGGGGTGGGACCGAAGACCAGCGCGGCGGTGCTAAGCTTCTCGACGCTGCGGGGCCGGGCCCTGCCGGTGGACAGCCACCACCACCGCGTGGCGCAGCGGGTGGGTCTGATCCCGAAGTCGGTCGCGGTCGGCCCCAGCCACGCGCGGCTGGAGGCGCTGATGCCGGAAGCGTGGGGCGAGCAGGAGGTCTACGACCACCACCAGCTCTTCATGCGCCACGGTCAGAAGGTCTGCCACTACCGCGGCCCCGAGTGCGACCACTGCGTCCTGCTCGACCTCTGCCCCGAGGGCCGGGCGCGCCTGCCGGACGCCGTGGCGCACGAGGCGGGGCCTTCCGGCGAGGCCCCTCCACCGGAGCGGCGCGACCTGTTCGGCTAGTCACGCCCCGGCCCCGCGCCGGGGCCTCCGGGTGCTATTGGCGATGAAACTGCGGAGCGAAGCGCCGGTGAACAGCGGAGGCCCCGGCGCAGGGCCGGGGCGTCAGGGACGCGGCCCCACCCTCATCCTGCCGAAAATACCTCGGGGAGCGCGAGGGGCGGCGCCCCTCGCCCACCGATCACCCCGCCGCGCGCGCCTGCCGCTTGCGCTCGTGGGGGTCGAGGAACCGCTTGCGCAGGCGCACGGCATTCGGCGTCACCTCCACCAGCTCGTCGTCGTCGATGTAGGCGATGGCCTGCTCCAACGACATCTTCACGGGCGTCGTCAGGCGCACCGCCTCGTCGGTGCCCGAGGCCCGCACGTTGGTCAGCTTCTTGCCCTTGAGCGGGTTCACCTCGAGGTCGTTGTCGCGGCTGTGCTCGCCCAGGATCATGCCGGTGTAGACCTTGTCCTGCGGCGAGATGAAGAAGCGGCCCCGGTCCTCGAGGTTCCAGATGGCGTAGGCCACGGCCTCGCCGTCCTCCATCGAGATCAGAACGCCCTGGCGGCGGCCCGGGATCGGGCCCTTGTAGGGCGCCCAGTCGTGGAACACGCGGTTCAGGACGCCCGTGCCGCGCGTGTCCGTCAGGAACTCGCCGTGGTAGCCGATCAGCCCGCGCGAGGGCACGTGGGCCACGATGCGGGTCTTGCCGGCGCCGGCGGGCTTCATCTCCACGAGGTCGCCCTTGCGGGTGCCGGTGATCTTCTCGATCACGACGCCCGAGTACTCGTCGTCCACGTCGACGGTGACCTCCTCGACCGGCTCCAGCCGCTGGCCACCCTCGTCGCGGAACAGCACCTGCGGGCGCGAGATCGACAGCTCGAAGCCCTCGCGGCGCATGTTCTCGATCAGCACGCCCATCTGCAGTTCGCCCCGGCCCGCGACCTCGAAGGCCTCGCCGCCGGGGGTGTCGGTGACCTTGATGGCGACATTGGTCTCGGCCTCCTTCATCAGGCGGTCGCGGATCACGCGGCTCTGCACCTTCTTGCCGTCGCGCCCCGCGAGGGGGCTGTCGTTGATGCCGAAGGTCACGGTGATGGTGGGCGGGTCGATGGGCTGGGCCGGGATCGCCTCGGAGACGCTCGTGTCGCACAGCGTGTCGGCGACGGTGGCCTTGGCCATGCCGGCGATGGTGACGATGTCGCCCGCCTCGCCCGCGTCGATGGCCTGCTGGCCAAGGCCGCGGAAAGCCAGCACCTTCGAGACACGGAACTGCTCGATCTTCTCGCCCTCGCGCGATAGCGCCTGGATCGTCTGGCCGGCCTTCACGGTGCCCGACTCCACGCGGCCCGTGAGGATGCGGCCGATGAACGGGTCAGCGCCCAGGGTGACGGCGAGCATGGCGAAGGGCTCGTCCTTCTTCGCGATCTGCGCGGGCTGGGGCACGTGGGCGTTGATCAGCTCGAACAGGGCATCGAGGTTCTCGCGCGGGCCGTCGAGGTCGGCGTCGGCCCAGCCGGCGCGGCCCGAGGCGTAGAGGTGCGGGAAGTCGAGTTGCTCGTCCGAGGCGCCGAGGTTGGCGAAGAGGTCGAACACCTCGTCGAGCGCGCGGTCGGGCTCCGCATCCGGCTTGTCGACCTTGTTGAGCACCACGATGGGCCGCAGGCCCAGGGCGAGGGCCTTCGAGGTCACGAACTTGGTCTGGGGCATCGGGCCCTCGGCCGCGTCCACCAGGAGGACCACGCCGTCGACCATGCTCAGGATGCGCTCCACCTCGCCGCCGAAGTCGGCGTGGCCGGGGGTGTCCACGATGTTGATGCGCGTGCCCTGCCACTCCACCGAGGTGGCCTTGGCGAGGATGGTGATGCCGCGCTCGCGCTCGAGGTCGTTCGAGTCCATGGCGCGCTCGGCCGTGCTCTCGTTCTCGCGGAACGTGCCGGACTGCTTGAGCAGCTCGTCCACGAGCGTGGTCTTGCCATGGTCCACGTGCGCGATGATCGCGATGTTGCGAAGGTCCATCGGGTGTTCTCCGGGGCGGATGGGCGCCGGGAAGCGCCGAGGGGTGGCGCGCGGTCGCGCCCTTGCGAGGCGCGCATGCGCCTGGATCGGGCGCGCCTATACCGGCTGCGGCCCTTTGACCAGATGGGGCGTCTCGCCACGCACGCAACCGCATGGCAGGAATGCGCCATGCGCATCCTCGCCCTCACGCTCGCCCTGCTCGCCGCCCCGGCCGCCGCGTTCGAGTTCCCCGCCGCCGTCACGGACGAGGCCTACCGCCCCACCGACCCCGCCGTGGTCGCCTGGGGGCGGCTGCTGTTCTGGGACCCGGTGCTCTCGGGCAACCGCAACGTCTCGTGCGGGACCTGCCACCACCCGCGCTTCGGCACCTCGGACGGCGTGTCGCTGGGCCTCGGCGAGGGGGGCATGGGGCTCGGGCCAGAGCGCGCGGGCGATTCCGCCAACCCGCCCGAGGAGCGGATTCCGCGCAACGCGCCGGGGCTGTGGAACCTCGGGGCGCACGAGTTCACCGTGCTGTTCCACGACGGGCGCATCGAGGAGACCGCCGACGGCCTGCGCACGCCCATGGGGGCGGAGATGACGGAAGGCTTCGACACGCTGCTGTCGGCGCAGACCATGTTCCCGGTGCTCTCGGACGACGAGATGGCGGGGCACCTGGGCGAGAACGACGTCTCGCGCGCCGTGCGCCAGGGCGTGATCACGGGCGAGGGCGGGGCCTGGGACCGGATCGCCGCGCGGGTGCGGGCGATCCCCGAATACGAAGCGATGTGGCGCACGGCCTTCCCCGGGGACGAGGCGCTCGACTTCACCGATATCTCGGACGCCATCGCTCAGTTCGTGGAGCACGAGTGGCGCTCGGACACCGCGCCCTTCGACGCGTGGCTGCGGGGCGAGGGCACGCTGCATCCCCGGGCGCTGGAGGGGCTGGAGCTGTTCTACGGCTCCCTGGGGTGCGCGGACTGCCATGCGGGACCGTTCCAGACCGACCACGGGTTCCACGCCACGGGCCAGCCGCAGCTCGGCCCCGGCAAGCGCGCCGCGTTCGAGACCCATGCCCGCGACGAGGGCCGCATGCGGGTCACGGGCGATCCGGCCGACCGCTTCGCGTTCCGCACGCCGTCCTTGCGGAACGTCACCGAGACCGGCCCCTGGGGCCACGCCGGCGCCTACCGCGACCTGCGCGCCTTCCTCCAGGACCACGCCGCGCCCCGCCGGGCGCTGGCCGCCTATGCGCGCGACGCCGTCCTCCCGGCGCTGGAGGGGGCCGAGGACTGGCGTGCGATGGACGACGCCGAGGAAGTCGCCGCGATCCAGGCGCAGATCCGCGGCCCGGACCGGGTTCTGACGGAGGGCGAGGTCACGGCGCTGATGGCGTTCCTGGAAGCCCTGCGCGACGAGGCGGCGCTGGAGGGGCGGCTCGGGATACCGGAGACGGTGCCTTCGGGCCTTCCCGTGGACCGGTAGCCGCAACGCACGCCCCAGCCTTGCGCCGGGGCCTCCGGCTGGGACCTGCGCGCAAAGTTCGGAGGGGTGCGCCCGTGGTGGCCAGAGGTTCCGGCGCGAGGCCGGGGCGTCACCGCTCGATCGTCACCCGCCCCGCCTCCACCCGCTCCCACGCCCCCACCGTCCCGTCGGGCCAAAGCACCCGCACCTCGGCCTCGCTCTCCCCACCGATCCCGAAATGCACCGGCCCTGCCGTCCCCCCCGCATGACCCCCGCCCACGGTCACCTCCTGCGTCTGCACCCCCAAAGCCGTCCGCACCTCCACCCACGCCCCCACGGCCCGCCCGTTCGAACCACCCTGCCGCGGCTCCACCGCCACCGCGTTGCCCGCGTCCGAGACGTTGCGCCACACCTCCAGCGGCGCGCGCCGGTTCATCACCGCGAGGTCGAGCCGCCCGTCGCCGTCGAGGTCGGCCAGCACGGCGCCGCGCCCGCGGTGCATCGAGGCGACCCCCGCCTCCACCGACGCCTCGCGGAACCGCTCGCCCTCGCGCAGCAGCAGCGTGTTCGGGTCCTCCATCGCCATGCCCGGCATCTGGTCGACGTTGCCCTTGGCGATGAAGAGGTCGGCGTCGCCGTCGTTGTCCACGTCGCCCCACGCCGCGTGCCAGCCGGTCGAGGGCCGCCCGTCGCCGCCCGCGTGGGGCCGCTGGGCCGCCGTGCCCATCTCGTAGGGGGCGCGCGCGTGGCCCGAGGGGGTCGACAGCATGAGAAGCTGATCGCCCATGGAGGTGAGGGCAAGGTCGGGCCGCCCGTCGCCGGTCACGTCGCGCGAGGCGATGCCCATGCCCCAGATCGAGGGCGCCGCGAAGCCGTCCTCCGGGCCGAGGAACCGACCCTCGCGCAGGGAATAAAGCTGCTCGGCCCCGCCGCGCACGTAGTAGTGCCGGTCGTTCGACAGGCGCAGGGTCGCCGCGCCGTCGCGGTCCTCGTCGGAGAAGAGGGCGGAGAGGGCGCAGAAGCCGGGATCGAGCACGGTCTCCGCCCAGCCCCCGCCCTCGGGGCGCACGAGAAGGTTGCGGTCGCAGGTGCCGAACGGGCCGTCGGGATCGGCGCGGTCCACGTAGTTGCCGAAGGCCATGGTTGGCCGGTCCTCGCCCTCCCACGTCGCCGAGAACGCCGTGGTCCAGGCGTCGCCGCCGTCGGGGAGGCCGCCGAAGTCGTCCACTTCGAACCCGCAGGCCCCGTCGCCGCGCAGGAAGAGGTTGGGGCCGACCCGCAGCACGGCGAGGTCGAGCGCGCCGTCGCCGTCGATGTCGAGCGGGTAGGCGCCCGTGGCGCCGGTGATCTCGGGGAACGTGCCGGTCTCGAAGCGCATCCCGCCCCGGTTGCGCAGCAGCGTCATCGGGTTCGCGCCGCCCGCGGCCAGGAGCTCGGGCAGGGCATCGCCGTCGCAGTCGAACGCGGCCAGGCCGCCGCCCACGAAGTGCTCCCAGCCTCCGGCATAGACATGCTCGGGGACCGGAACAGGCTCGAACCGGACCTCGGCGGCGGCGGGCAGCGCGGCGAGGGCGAGGAGAAGCGCCGATCTCACGCCAGCAGCCCCGGCGTCGCGCGGTCCAGCGCCAGCGCGGCGGCGCCGCGGGCCCAGACGCCGTCGTCCCAGGCGTTCACCTCGACCGGGGGCGGGTCGGCCAGCACCATCGCCGCCATCGTGTCGAGCATGCCCTCGGCCCAGAGCAGGTCGTAGCGCATGCGGCTGCCCGACAGGATGATGCGCCGCGGCTCGAACAGGTTGGCCACGTTGGCGAGGCCCACGGCCAGGTGCCGCGCCGCGCGCTCGAAGATCGCGCGCGCCGCTGCGTTGCCGCCCCGCGCCTCGGCCAGCAGCGCGTCGAGCACGTCGCCGCCCTCGGGAACGGGCGATTCCAGCACGAGGGCCGCATCGCGCACCAAGGCGTAGTCGGCCACGTAGGCCTCTAGGCAGCCGCGCCCGCCGCAGCGGCACAGCGCCCCGTCGGGATGCACGCGGGTGTGGCCCAGTTCCATGCCGAGGCCCCGCGCGCCGCGCCAGGGCCGGTGGCCGATCACCAGCCCCATGCCGACGCCGTACTCGATGGTGACCACCGCGAAGTCGGGCAGGGCGCGGCCGCGCCCGAACCACAGCTCGGCCACCGTGAGGCAGGCGGCGTCGTTGTCGATGGCGACGGGCACGCCCAGCCGCGCGGCGAGGCGCTCGCCGAAGGGCACGTCGCGGCCCTCGAGCACCGGCGACCAGTGCAACCGCCCGGTGTCGCCGTGGACCATGCCCGGCAGGCCCACCCCGGCGCCCACCACGCGCCCGCCGCACCCTGCCAGCAGCCGCTCCACCAATGCGGCGATGGCGGCGATGGCGGCCTCCGGGTCGCGGTCCGCGGGGTCGCGCGGGGCCGTTCCTTGCGCCACCGGCGTGCCGGCGAGGTCCACCAAGACAGCGGAAATCTCGCGGTCCGACAGCTTCACGCCCACCGCCAGCCCCGCCTCGGGCGCGATGGCGAGCGTCACGGGCGGGCGCCCCCGGCCCGAGGGGGCGGCGCCGGCGACCTCGCGCAGGAGGCCCGCGCCGAGGAGGTCGGAGACCACGGGCGTGACCGATCCGGGCGAGACCTGCAGCTCCTTGGCGAGCGCGGCGCGGCTGAGGTGCCCGGCGGCGCGCACGCTCTCGTAGATGCGCTGGCGCAGGGGCACGGCGGGGGCGTGCGGCGCGAGGCGCAGGGGGCCGATGCCGGAGACGTCCGCGGCGAGGTCGTGGGGGGCGGCTCCCATTCGTTCGGCTCCAGAATTAACTTTGCCGCTCGGTCGGGGTCCGGCGGCGTCCCGTGGCCCAGCAAGACGGCATCGGCGCCGATCCGTCAAATTGTTTGTTCGGTTGCCGAATATATTTGACAGGAGGCCCCGGGATCGGCCAGATCGCCGCATCCGCCTCTCGGGAGAAGGGGCGCGCAAAGGGAGAACACCATGAAGACCACCCTGCTGGCGGCGCTCGCCGCCTCCACCGCCTTCGCGGGCGCCGCCCTCGCCGACGCCCACGCCCCCACCGTCGGGGTGAGCTGGTCGAACTTCCAGGAGGAGCGCTGGAAGACCGACGAGGCCGCCATCAAGGAGGCGCTCGACGCCGCCGGCGCCACCTACATCTCGGCCGACGCCCAGTCGTCCGCCTCGAAGCAGCTCTCGGACATCGAGTCGCTGATCGCCCAAGGCGCCGACGCGCTGATCATCCTCGCCCAGGACAGCCAGGCCATCGGGCCGGCGATCCAGGCCGCCCGCGACGAGGGCATCCCCGTGGTCGGCTACGACCGCCTGATCGAGGACCCCTACGCCTTCTACCTGACCTTCGACAACGTCGAGGTCGGCCGCATGCAGGCCCGCGCCGTGCTGGAGCAGGCGCCCTCGGGCAACTACGTGATGATCAAGGGCTCGGGCACCGATCCCAACGCCGACTTCCTGCGCGGCGGCCAGCAGGAGGTGCTGCAGGAGGCCATCGACGCGGGCGACATCACCATCGTCGGCGAAGCCTACACCGACCAGTGGCTGCCCGCGAACGCCCAGCGCAACATGGAGCAGATCCTGACCGCCAACGACAACCAGGTCGACGCGGTGGTGGCCTCGAACGACGGCACCGCCGGCGGCGTGGTGGCCGCGCTCACGGCGCAGGGCATGGACGGCATCCCGGTCTCGGGCCAGGACGGCGACCACGCGGCCCTGAACCGCGTCGCCAAGGGCACCCAGACCGTGTCGGTCTGGAAGGACGCGCGCGAGCTGGGCCGCGAGGCCGGCGAGATCGCCGTGGCGCTCTCGGGCGGCACCGAGATGTCCGCGATCGAGGGCGCCGAGGAGTGGACGAGCCCGGGCGGCACCACGCTGACCGCGAAGTTCCTGGCCCCCGTGCCGGTGACGCAGGACAACCTCGACGTGGTGGTCGACGCCGGCTGGATCGAGAAGGACGCGCTCTGCCAGGGCGTCGAGGCCGACCTCGAAGTCTGCATGTAAGCCTGCACCGGCCCCGCGCGCCCGCCGCGCGGGGCCACCCCCGACACTCCACCGCGCGCCGCGCCGGAGAATCCCCATGACCGACACCACGGACACCCGCGTCTCGCCGCCGCCGGGCGCGCCCCGGCTGCGCGGCTTCCGCGCGCTCGAGCTCGACACCCGCCTCCTGGGCATGATCGGGGCCTTCGTGCTGATCGCGCTGGCGTTCCACTTCGCCAGCGACGGGCGCTTCATCACGCCGCGCAACCTGTTCAACCTCACGATCCAGACCGCCTCGGTCGCCATCATGGCCACCGGCATGGTGTTCATCATCGTGACCCGCCACATCGACCTGAGCGTGGGCTCGATCCTCGCCACCTGCTCGGCCGTGATGGCGATGACGCAGACCGCGTTCATGCCCGACGTGCTGGGCCTGCCCCTGAACCATCCCCTGACGGCGCCCGTCGCCATCGCCGTCGGCATCGTGGCGGGCACGGCGATCGGCGCGTTCCACGGCTGGCTGGTGGGCTACCGGGCGATCCCGGCCTTCATCGTCACCCTCGGCGGCCTGCTCGTGTGGCGCAACGTCGCCTGGTACCTGACGAGCGGTCAGACCATCGGTCCGCTGGATGCGAACTTCATGCGCCTCGGCGGCATCAACGGCACGCTGGGCGAGTTCTGGTCCTGGGTGGTCGGCCTCGTCGCCGTGGCCCTCGCCCTCTGGGGCCTGTGGGCCGCGCGGCGCTCAAAGATCGCCCACGAGGCGCCCGTGAAGCCGCTCTGGGCCGAGGCTGCCGTGGCCGCCGCCATCGCCGCCGTGATCCTGGGCTTCGTGGCCCTCCTGAACGCCTACGACGTGCCGAGCCGCCGGCTGGAGCGCAGCTTCGAGGCGCAAGGACTGGCGATGCCCGAGGGCTACACCGAAGGCTACGGCCTGCCGCTCTCGGTGCTCCTCGTGCTGGCCGTGGCGATCGCGATGACCGTGGTGGCGCGGCGCACCCGCTTCGGGCGCTACATCTTCGCCACCGGGGGCAACCCGGATGCTGCCGAGCTGTCGGGCATCGACACGCGCTGGCTGACCGTGAAGATCTTCGCGCTGATGGGCGCGCTCTGCGCCATCTCGGCGGTGGTCGCCTCGGCGCGCCTCGCCAACCACTCCAACGACATCGGCACGCTCGACGAGCTGCGCGTGATCGCCGCCGCGGTGATCGGGGGCACCGCGCTGAAGGGCGGGGTGGGCACGATCCACGGCGCCATCCTCGGCGCGCTCATCATGCAGTCGCTGCAGTCGGGCATGGCGATGGTGGGCGTGGACGCGCCGCTTCAGAACATCGTGGTCGGCACCGTGCTGGTGCTCGCCGTTTGGATCGACATCGAGTATCGCAGGCGCATGGGGGCGCGGGACTGATGGGCATGGCAAAGGCACCCGTGGACCGCAGCGGCACGCCGCTGGTGGAACTGCGCGACATCTCGATCGCCTTCGGGGGCGTGCGCGCCGTGGACGGCGTCTCGCTCGACCTCTGGCCCGGCGAGGTGGTGGGCCTGCTGGGCCACAACGGCGCCGGCAAGTCGACCCTGATCAAGTGCCTCTCGGGGGCCTACCGGCGCGACTCCGGCACGATCCTGATCGACGGCGAGGAGGCCGACATCCGCTCTCCGGCGGACGCCCGGCGCTTCAACATCGAGACGATCTACCAGACCTTGGCGCTGGCGGACAACCTCGACGCCCCCGCCAACCTCTTCCTCGGGCGCGAGATCACCAATCGCTTCGGGCTGGTGAACGACGCGGCGATGGAGGCCGAGACGCGCCGCATCATGGCGCGCCTCAACCCGAACTTCCGCAAGATCAACGAGCCTGTCTCGGCCCTTTCGGGCGGCCAGCGCCAGTCGGTGGCGATCGCCCGCGCGGTCTACTTCAACGCCCGCATCCTGATCATGGACGAGCCGACGGCGGCCCTGGGCGTCCACGAGACCAAGATGGTCGCCGACCTGATTCAGGAGCTGAAGGCGCAAGGTCTGGGCATCTTCCTGATCTCCCACGACACGCGCGAGATGATGGAGCTGTGCGACCGCGTCTCAGTGATGAAGAACGGCCAGCTCGTCGGCACCGAGCGGGTCGAGGACGTCACCGAGGACGACATCCTGTCGATGATCATCCTGGGCAAGAACCCGAAGGCGGCGGTGCCCGCCTGAGGCCGGGGGAGGGAGCACGCGCATGTATCTCGGCTTCGACCTCGGGACGTCGTCGCTCAAGGCTCTTCTGGTGGACGACGCGCAGCGCGTCGTCGCCGAGGCCTCCGCCCCGCTGACGGTCCGGCGGCCCCATGCCGGCTGGGCCGAGCAGGACGCCAGCGACTGGGAGACGGCGCTGCGGGACGTGGTGGCCAAGCTACGGGCGAACGCCGACCTCTCGGGCCTCCGTGCCATCGGGCTGGCCGGGCACATGCACGGTGCCACGCTGGTGGACGAGGGCGGCCGCCCCCTGCGCCCCTGCATGCTCTGGAACGACACCCGCGCCCATGCCGAGGCCGCGGAGATGGACGCCGACCCCCGCTTCCGGCGCATCACCGGCAACATCGTGTTCCCCGGCTTCACCGCGCCGAAGGTGGAGTGGGTGCGCCGCCATGAGGCCGAGACCTTCGCCCGCACGGCCCGCGTCCTCCTGCCCAAGGACTACCTGCGCCTCGTGCTGACCGGCGAGGCCGTGTCCGAGATGTCGGACGCCTCGGGCACGAGCTGGCTAGACGTCGGAGCGCGGGACTGGTCGGACGAACTGCTCGCTGCCTGCCACCTGGACCGCGCCCGCGTGCCCCGCCTCGTGGAGGGCTCCGATGTCTCGGGCACCCTGCGCCCCGCGCTCGCCGCGGACCTCGGCCTGCCGGTCGTCCCCGTCGCGGGCGGGGCGGGCGATAACGCGGCGGCCGCGGTGGGTACGGGCGCGGTCGAGCCGGGCACGGGCTTCGTCTCGCTGGGCACCTCGGGGGTGCTGTTCGTCTCGACGCCCGGCTTCGCGCCCGACCCCGCCACGGCCGTGCACAGCTTCGCCCACGCGGTCCCCGGCACGTGGCACCAGATGGGGGTGATCCTGGCCGCGACCGACAGCCTGGAATGGGCCGCGCGCCTCACGGGGCGCCCGGCGGCGGAGCTGGCGTCGGGCGAGGTCGCCGCGCCGGGCCGCCCGCTGTTCCTGCCCTATCTCGGCGGCGAGCGGACGCCCCACGACGACGCGGGCGTGCGCGGCATGCTGCTCGGGCTGGAGCACGCCACCGACGCCGCCGCGCTGGGCCGCGCGGTGATGGAGGGCGTGGCCTTCGCGTTCCGCGACGCGCTTGATGCCCTCGCCGCCACGGGCACGCGCGCGGACCGGCTGCTGGCCGTGGGCGGGGGCGCGCGATCGGAGACCTGGCTCGGCATCGTGGCGAACGCGCTGGAGCTGCCGCTGGAGGTGCCCGAGGGCGGGGCCTTCGGCGCGGCGCTCGGGGCCTGCCGGCTGGCGATGATGGCGGACGGAGCGGGGCGCGCGGTGCTCCACCCGCCCCGCACGGCCCGCACGGTCGAGCCGGACCCGGCCCTGGGGGACGCGTACCGCGCGGCGCAGGCCCGCTACCGCGCCGCCTACGCGGCCGCGGCGCCGCTGTCCTGAAGGGGGGGTCGGGCCGCGCCGCACGCTCGTGCGGGCGGCGACGGCTGGGTCGTTAGGCCGCGGCTGCGGCGCCCCGCGCCCTGCGCCGTCTCCACAGCGCGCCGCCCAGCAGCGCGCCGGCCAGCAGCGCGCCCGGGGCGGGCAACGGCACCACGGCGGCGCCGTTCACGGTCAGCACCGCGTCGTAGAGCAGGAAGTCGTTCGCGGTCCCCGACACGTTCTCGTCGAAGCCGAAGTCCAGCTTGAGGGTGTCGAGGGCGGTCGCGAACACGTCCACGTCCGCATCGTCGGTGTTGTAGTCCACCCGCAGCGACACGGTGCCGGTATCCAGGATGCCGATTTCCGGCATCCGGGTGTACAGGTTGTCGGAGATGGAGCCCTGCACGCTGCCGTAGATGTCGAAGTACCACCGCTCGGTCGGCGCCGCGCCCGTTCCCGAGAAGCTGAGCGTGAGCGTGAGGCTGCGGATCACGTAGCTCGCGAGGCTCGACAGGTCGAAGCTGTCGCGGAACGCGCCGGCCCTGTCGCCGGTGGGGCTGTCGTCCACCACCGCCGCGGTGGGCAGCATCGTGATGCTGCCCTGGGGTATGTGCTGGCCCGCGAGCGGCCCCAGGAGGCCGTAGTCGTGGGTGAACACGCCGATGGTCCCGGCCGCCGCGGGGAGCGGGGCGCACAGGGCGGCGAAGGCGAGGGCGAGCATGCGTCGCGTCATGGGGGAAACTCCTGCTTGCCCCGGTGATACCGCCGGAATGCGATCAAGGTTTGACGCGGATCGGCGCCGGTTCGCGCACGATCCGCCGCCGGGGCGGGCACCGTTTCCCCGCGCCCCGCGCCCCGCGCCGTGCGCGGGGTCGGCGGCGCCTCCGCTCCGGGCGATCCCATCCGGCCTTGCCGCGGGGTCGCACGGCAGGCATGGCGCGTTCATGACTGGGGGCGAGAGCGGACGGCGGCGCGCGACGCTGGTGGGGTTCGGGGCGGTGCTGCTCTGGGCCACGCTCGCGCTGTTCACGGCGCTGTCGGGCACGGTGCCGCCGCTGCAGCTCTTGGCGATGTGCTTCGGGGTCGGCGGCACGCTCGGCCTCCTGTGGGGCGGCGTGCCGCGGGGCGTGCCCCCCGGCGCCTGGGCGCTCGGGGTGGGCGGGCTGTTTGGCTACCACCTTCTCTACGTGCTCGCCCTGCGCGCGGCGCCGCCCGTGGAGGCGAGCCTCGTGGCCTATCTCTGGCCGCTCCTGATCGTGCTCCTGTCGGCCCTGTTCCAGCGCCTGCGGTGGTTCCACGTGGCGGGCGCGGCCCTCGGGCTCCTGGGCGCGGCGCTCGTGGTGTCGGGCGGGCGGGGCATGGCCTTCGCGCCGCTGCCGGGACACGCCATCGCGCTCGCGGCCGCCTTCGTGTGGACCGGCTACTCGGTGCTCCAGCGGCGCTACGCCGAGGTGCCCACCGCCGCCGTCTCGGGCTTCTGCCTCGGCGCGGCCCTGCTGGCGGGGGCGGCGCATCTCCTGCTGGAGGAGACGGTGGTTCCGCAAGGGACAGAGTGGCTGGCGATCCTGGGGCTGGGGCTCGGCCCCGTGGGGGCGGCGTTCTTCCTGTGGGACGTGGGCTGCAAGCGCGGCGACCTCGCCGTCCTGGGCGCGTCGAGCTACGCCGCGCCGCTCCTGTCCACACTGGTGCTGGTGGTCTTCGGGCTGGCCGAGCCCACGTGGACGCTGGCGCTGGCCTGCGCGCTGATCACCGGGGGCGCGGCGCTGGCCGCTTCGGAGATGCTGCTGCGGAGATCCTAGTCCCGGTGGGTCAGGGCCACGAACACGTCCTCCAGATCTGGCTCCTCGGTGCGCACGTCGCGGACCTCCACGCCGCCCGCGTGGACGGCGGCGAGGATGGCCTCCACCGATGCCCGCGCGCGGCTGTAGGTGAAGGCCAAGGCCCCGTCGGCGCGGCGCTCCAGCTCCACGCCCTCGGGCGCGGCGACGGATGCCCCGTCGCCCTCGGGGACCACCACCAGCGTCTTGGAATCGAGCCGGTTCAAGAGGTTCTCGGTGCGGTCGCGGACGATGAGCTTGCCCTCGCCGACGATGGCGATCTCGTCGCACATCTCCTGCGCCTCCTCGAGGTAGTGGGTGGTCAGGATGATGGTCATGCCGCGTTCCCGATTCAGGCGGCGGACGTTGCGCCAGAGCATCTGGCGCAGCTCGATGTCGACGCCCGCGGTGGGCTCGTCGAGTACCAGGATCTGGGGGTGGTGGACCAGCGCCTTGGCGAGCAGGAGCCGCCGCCGCATGCCGCCCGAGAGGGTGCGGGCGTAGGCGTCGGCCTTGTCGGATAGTCCAACCAGTTCAAGGATTTCCGCCGTCCTGCGGTCGCGGGGGGGCACGCCGTAGAGGCCGGCCTGCACCTCGAGCGCGCCCTCGGGCGTGAAGAACGGGTCGAGGTTCAGCTCCTGGGGCATCACGCCGATGGCGGCGCGGCTCTGGCGGGGGTTGCGGTCCTGGTCGAAGCCCCAGATGCGCACGCGCCCCGCGGTCTTGCGCACGAGGCCCGCCAGGATGTTGATCGTGGTGGACTTTCCGGCGCCGTTGGGCCCCAGAAGACCGAAGATGGAGCCCTCCGGAATCGAGAGGTCCAGACCCTCCAGCGCCACCTTCTCGGGGGAGCGCCCGTCGCCCGCATAGACCTTGCGCAGGCCCTCGATCTCGATCGCGTCGGTCATGGCTCGGCTCCCGGTTCGGGACGGACCTAGCGGCGGGCGGATAGGGCGGCAAGCGGGGGGCGCCCCCCGTGCACCCCCCGTACACCCCCCGTGCAGACAGAAGGGCGCCGGTCCGGCGGGCCGCTTCGGGGCGCGGGCCGCCTTGCCGCCGCGGCCCCGCGCGCCCATAACCCGACCCAGCCACGTCGGAGCCGCCCCCATGACCACCGGAACCCCCCGCTACCCCTCGCGCCAGCACGACCTGCCGCCGCCCGAGACCGAGGAGGTCACGACGCTGCGGGTGGCCTGCGACGGCGCCGGCGGCGCGCTGGGCCATCCGCGCGTGTGGCTGACCATCGACCCGCAGGTGGGCCACGTGGACTGCGGCTACTGCGACAAGCGGTTCGTCCTGGCGGGCGACGGCCACTAGGCTGCCGCCCCCGGCCTTCCGCCACGTCGTGCGCGCACGACCCCGAGAGCGGGCTGGCGCCGGCGACGATCGGGCCGAACTGTGGAGGGAACGAACGGGGCGCTCCGGCGCTTTCGTCGTGCCACCGCACTCCACCGGACCGCTCCATGACCGCCGACCTCGCCCTCGCCACGCCGCCGCCCGCTCCGGGCGCGCGGCGCGCCTACTCCCGCGGCGAGCGCCTCTCGGACGCGGCCGTCCACCTCGCCGGTCTCGCCCTCGCCATCGGCGCACTGCCGGTGCTGATCGCCTATGCGGCGACCTGGCACGCCAGCCCCTCGGGGCTGGCGGGGCTGTCGATCTACGGCGTGACGCTGGTGGCCATGCTCTCGGCCTCGCTGGCCTACAACCACGTGCCGCGCCCCGACCTCGCGGACCGGCTGCGGCAGCTCGACCTCTCGGCGATCTACCTCAAGATCGCCGGCACCGTGACGCCCTTCGCGCTGCTCTCGGGCACGGGCGCCGCGTTCCTGGCCGCCATGTGGTCGGCCGCCGGGCTGGCCGCCGCCACGGTGTTCCTGCGCCGCCGCCGCTCCACCGCGCTGTCGATCGCGATCGGGCTCGGGATGGGCTGGGCCGTGCTGCTCGGCGGGCAGGGCGTGATCGCCACCGTGAGCTGGCCCGTGCTGTGGCTGATGGTGGCGGGGGGCCTGCTCTACACGCTGGGCACGCCGTTCCTGGTGATCGAGCGGATGCGCTACCACAACACGATCTGGCACGGCTTCGTGGTGGCCGCGAGCGTGCTCTACTTCGTGGCGATCTTCCTCCACGCCGCGGACATGGCAACCGCCGCGACGTGACGCGGCGCCACGGCAGGGCCCGCTAGCGCCGCGCCGCCCCGCGTGGCACATCGGGCGCGAGCTTCGCGGAGGACGACGATGGATTTCGGCAAGGGTTGCCACCTGCACCTGATCGACGGGTCGGCCTACATCTTCCGCGCCTTCCACGCGCTGCCCCCCCTCACGCGCAAGTCCGACGGGCTGCCCGTGGGCGCCGTCTCGGGCTTCTGCCAGATGCTGGACCGCTACGTGGAGGCGAACACCGGCGCCGATGCGGCGACCCACGTCGCGGTCGTCTTCGACAAGGGGAGCCACACGTTCCGCAACGAGATGTTCGCGGACTACAAGGCCAACCGCTCGGCCATGCCCGAGGACCTGGCGCCCCAGATCCCGCTGACCCGCGAGGCGACCCGCGCCTTCAACATCGCCTGCCTGGAGATGGCCGGCTTCGAGGCCGACGACATCATCGCCGCGCTCGCCTGCCAAGCGCGCGACGCGGGCGGGCGCGTCACGATCCTCAGCTCCGACAAGGACCTGATGCAGCTCGTGGGCGGCGGGGTCGAGATGCTCGACCCGATGAAGAACAAGCGCATCGACGCCGACGGCGTGCGCGAGAAGTTCGGCGTAGGCCCCGAGCGCGTGGTCGACGTGCAGGCGCTGGCCGGGGACTCGGTGGACAACGTGCCCGGTGCGCCCGGCATCGGCATCAAGACCGCGGCCCAGCTCATCAACGAGTTCGGCGACCTCGAGACGCTCTTGGACCGGGCGGAGGAGATCAAGCAGCCCAAGCGGCGCCAGACCCTCCTGGAGCACCGCGCGCAGATCGAGCTGTCGAAGCGGCTGGTGCAGCTGGACTGCGACATGGCGGTGGACGTCTCGCTGGATGACTTGGAGATCCGCGACGCCGACCCCGACGCGCTCTTGGGCTTCCTGAACGCCATGGAGTTCCGCACCCTCACGCGGCGCATCGCCGACCGGCTGGGCGCCGAGGCCCCCACGATCGAGACCGCCGCGCCCGCCGACGCCCCCGCCGAGGTGGAGATGCCCGCCATCGACCACGCCGCCTACGAGGTGGTGCGCGACGAGGCGGCGCTGGCCCGCTGGATCGACATGATCGTGGCCGAGGGCGCGGTGGCGGTGGACACCGAGACCACGGCGCTCGACGAGATGCTGGCGGAGCTGGTGGGCATCTCGCTCTGCGTCGGGCCGGGGCGGGCGGCTTACGTGCCGCTGATCCACAAGCGGGGCGCGGAGGCGGAAGGCGAGGGGGGCGACCTGTTCGGGGCGCCGGACGCGGATGCGCTGGCCGAGGGGCAGATGGCGCCCGCGCGCGCGCTGGAGATGCTGCGCCCCGTGCTGGAGGATCCGGCGATCCTCAAGATCGGCCAGAACATGAAGTACGACTGGAAGGTGCTGCGCCGGGCCTGGGCTGCCGCGTTCGGGCCGGAGAACCCGCTCGACGTGGCCCCGATCGACGACACGATGCTGCTGAGCTACGCCCAGCACGCGGGCCTGCACGGCCACGGCATGGACGAGCTTGCGGAGCGCTACCTCGGCCACCACTGCATCCCGATCAAGCAGCTGATCGGCACGGGCAAGGCGCAGGTGACCTTCGACCGGGTGCCGATCGACAAGGCCGCGCCCTACGCGGCCGAGGACGCCGAGGTGACGTGGCGGCTGTGGCACCTGCTGAAGCCGCGCCTCCACGCCGAGAAGGTCACCAAGGTCTACGAGACCTTGGAGCGGCCCATGGTGCCCGTGCTCAGCCGAATGGAGATGCACGGGATCGAGGTGGACCGCGCCGTCCTCAGCCGCATGTCGGGCGCCTTCGCGCAGAAGATGGCCGCGCTCGAGGAGGACATCCATGCGCTGGCGGGGCGGCCGTTCAACGTCGGGTCTCCGAGCCAGCTCGGCGAGATCCTGTTCGGCGAGATGGGGCTGCCGGGGGGCAAGAAGACCAAGACCGGCGCCTGGGCCACGGGCGCCGACGTGCTGGAGGACCTCGCCACCGAGCACGACCTCGCGCGGCGGGTGCTGGACTGGCGGCAGATCGCGAAGCTCAAGAACACCTACACCGACAACCTGCAGGGTCACATCCATCCCGAGACGGGGCGGGTGCACACGTCGTACTCCATCGCGGGGGCCAACACCGGGCGGCTGGCCTCGTCGGACCCCAACCTGCAGAACATCCCCGTGCGCACCGAGGAGGGGCGGCGCATCCGCGAGGCCTTCGTGGCGCCAGAGGGACGGTTGCTGGTGTCCCTGGACTACAGCCAGATCGAGCTGCGCCTTCTGACCGAGTTCGCCGACGTGCCCGCGCTGGAAGAGGCGTTCCGGGCGGGCGACGACGTCCATGCGGTGACGGCGTCCGAGATGTTCGGCGTGCCCCTGGCGGAGATGACGCCCGACGTGCGGCGCTCGGCCAAGGCGATCAACTACGGGATCGTCTACGGCATCTCGGGCTTCGGGCTGGCGCGCAACCTGCGCATCCCGCGCGAGGAGGCGACCGAGTTCATCCGGCGCTACTTCGAGAAGTTCCCGGGCATCAAGGAGTACATGGACGCCACCACCGCGCGGGCCAAGGCGGACGGCTTCGTGCGCACGCTCTTCGGGCGCAAGGTGCACACGCCCGGCGTCGCGTCCAAGGGCCCGCAGGCGGGCTACGCGCGCAGGGCCGCGATCAACGCGCCGATCCAGGGCAGCAACGCCGACATCATCCGCCGCGCCATGGCGCGCATGGAGCCGGCGATCGCGGGACTGGACGCCAAGATGCTCTTGCAGGTCCACGACGAGCTCCTGTTCGAGGTGGCCGAGGGGGACGCCGACGCCCTGATCGAGCGCGCGCGCGAGGTGATGGTGGCGGCCAACCTGCCGGTGCGCCCCCTCTCGGTGCCGATCGTGGTGGACGCGGGACGGGGGCGAACCTGGGCCGAGGCGCACTAGGGGCCGCCCGGTGATCCTCCTCCTCAACAAGCCGATGAACGTGCTGTCGCAGTTCACGCCCGAGGGGCGGTGGCGGGGGTTGGCGGACTGGGTCGACGTGCCGGGGGTCTATGCCGCTGGGCGGCTGGACCGGGACAGCGAGGGGCTGCTCGTGCTGACCGACGACGGGCGGCTGCAGGCGCGGATCGCGTCGCCGCGGACCGCCACGCCGAAGGTGTACTTCGCGCAGGTGGAGGGGGCGCCGGACGCGGGCGCGGTGGAGGCGCTGCGCCGGGGCGTGGCGTTGAAGGATGGACCCACCCGGCCCGCGGAGGTGGAGGCGGTGCCGGAGCCGGACTGGCTCTGGCCGCGCGATCCGCCGGTGCGGGTGCGCCGGTCGGTGCCCGACCACTGGCTGCGCCTCGCGATCACCGAAGGACGCAACCGGCAGGTGCGGCGCATGTGCGCCCACGTGGGCCTGCCCGTCCTGCGGCTGGTGCGCTGGTCGGTGGGCGGCTGGACGCTGGAGGGCCTCGCCCCCGGCGCGTGGCGCGCGGCGTGAGCGTCGGCGACGACGGCCGCCCGCTGGTGCGCGCCCCGACGCGCGATGCGTTGCGGGCGTGGCTCGCGGAGCACCACGAGCGCCCCAACGCGGTGTGGCTCGCGGTCTGGAGCCGCGCCGACCCCATGGCGCTGCCCTGGGACGAGGCCGAGGCGGAGCTGGTCTGCTGGGGCTGGGCCGCGCGCCCGGTGCAGCCCGACGCGGGCGCCCGGCTGGTGGCGCGGCGCGACCCGGCGCGGGGGTGGCGCGAGCGCGAGAAGCGCCTCGTGGCGCGCGAGCGGCGGATGGGGCGCATGGAGCCGCCGGGCGAGATCGCCGTGGCCCAAGCGCGGGAGACCGGCACCTGGAGCCTCCTCGATCCGGTGGAGCGCGGCGTGGTGCCGCCCGACCTCGCGGACGCCCTGGGCGACCTGCGGCCCCGCTTCGACCTCTGGCCCCGCGCGGTGCGCCACGACGTGCTGGAATGGCTGATCGTCGCGCCCTCGCCCGGCACCCGTGCGCGGCGCATCGCCAACGTGGTGGACGACGTGGCCGCGAACCGCCCGCCGGCGCACCTCCTGCGCTAGCGGTCCGGGTCGCCGGCGGGGCGGGGCAGCGGGCTGTGGGGCAGGCCCCGCTCGAAGGCGGCGAGGCCGCGTTCGGGGTCGGGCGCGAAGGGCGCGCCCGCCTCCACCCCCTCCATGCGGTCGACGCGGAACACGCGGAACGCCCCGCGCAGCTCGCACCACGCCACCAGCGTCCAGACCTTGCCCCAGAACCACAGGCCGAGGGGGCGCACCGTGCGGCGAGTCGGCGCGCCCGCCTCGTCGCGGTAGCCGAACCGGACGTGCACCGCGCGCGCGCAGGCGTCCTCCAGGAGGTCGAGCCGGCCCGCGGTCTCGGGCGTCTGCTCCAGCGGTCGGAAGGCGTGGACGTGGACCGAGCCGGCGCGCGCGGCCTCGGGGTCGGGCAGCACGGCGGCGATCTTGTCGAGCGCCGCGGTCGCCGCGCGGCCCATGCGCCCGCCGCCCCAGGCGCGGATCAGCCGGGCGCCGCCGACCAGCGCCACCACCTCCTCGGCGGTGAACATGATCGGCGGCAGGTCGTAGCCCTCGCGCATCACGTAGCCGACCCCCGCCTCGCCCTCGATGGGCACGCGGTTGGCTTGGAGGTCGGCCACGTCGCGGTAGATCGTGCGGCGCGAGACCTCCAGCTCCCGCGCCAGCGCCTCGGCTGTGTGGAGCCGGCCGCCCCGCAGGATGTCGACGATCCTCAGCAGGCGGTCGGCCCGGCGCATCAGGCGGCCCGCGGCTCGAACAGGCCGACCGAGTTGCCGTCCGGATCCTCGGCGTAGAGGAACCGGCCCACCGGGATGTCGACCGGCGGGATCGGCAGCACCGTGCCCCCCGCCGCGCGCAGGCGGTCGGCGGTGGCATCGAGGCCGTCGGGCGCGTGGAGGTGGATCGTGGCGCCCGCGCCCGCGCCGGGCCGGCCGGGGTAGAGGTGGCCCGCGACGGCGTCCTCGGCGGCGACGATGGTGGCGAAGTCGTTGGTGGGGGCGGAGTCGCGCTGGAAGCTCCAGCCGAAGACGTCGCCGTAGAAGCGGCAGGCGGCGTCGAGGTCGCGGACGGGGATCTCGACCCAGACGACGGGGCGGGCGGGAAGGGAGGACATCGGTTCGGCTCCTTTGCGGGTTGATGCGCCTTCCGTGTCGCACCCCCCTGCTGACAGGGTGGTGTCAGCATGGTGCCATCCTCCTGCCGGAGCGTCGAGGATCAGTCGTTGGGCACGCGCCCGTCCTCCCAGCGGCCCGCCATCGCGAGGATGCGGTCCGGGGCCTCGAAGGCGGCGCGCAGGGTCCGCTCGTAGAGCGCGCCTTCCGCCGCCCGCGTGACCGCGCCGCCGATCAGCGCGCCGAGGGCCGCCTCGCGCGCGGCGACCACGCCCGAGCCCTCGTCGAACTGCGCCTTGGCGCGCCACACGAGGTCCGAGGGCAGGAGGTCCGCGCAGGCGCGGCGCAGGATCCACTTCTCGACCGTGCGGCCCGATGCGGGGTCGCGGCGCATCTTCAGGCTCGCGGGCAGGGTCTGTGAGAAGAGGAGGAGGTCGCGGTCGAGGAAGGGCGTGCGCGCCTCCAGCCCCACCGACATGGTCATGCGGTCCACGCGCTGAAGGTTGATGTTGTGCATGGTGCCCAAGGAGCGGGTCAGCTCCAGCGCCAGGGCCTCGGGGTCGTCGGCCATGCGGTGGTGGTAGCCGTAGCCGGCGAACAGCTCGTCGGCGCCCTCGCCCGTCAGCACGGCCTTGACGCGCTCGCGGGCGAGGCGGGCGGCGAAGAGGGTGGGGACGGCGGAGCGCACGAGGTCGACGTCGGCCGATTCCAGGTGGCGGATCACGTGGGGCAGGGCGTCCGCCACGTCCCCCGGCGTGAAGGTCGCCTCGTGGTGGTCGGAGCCGATGTGGGCGGCGACCCTGCGCGCGGCCACGAGGTCGGGGGCGCCCTCGGTGCCCACCGCGAAGGTCTTGAGGGGCGGGAGGCCGCGGGCCTGCCGCTCGCCCTGCGCCAGCGCGGCCATGATCGAGCTGTCGAGGCCCCCAGACAGGAACGCGCCCACCTCGACGTCGGCCACGGTCCACTTCGCGGCGGCGGCCTCCAGCAGGAGGCGCAGCTCCGCCGCGGCGCGTTCGGTATCGAAGCCCGGCTCGGGGCGGGCCTGCCCGGCGGGGATGCGCCACCACTGGCGGGACGCGGCGTCGGTGCTCCAGAGCGTGCCGGGGGCGATGGCCTCGACGCCCTCCACCGCCTCGCCGTCGAAGGCTTTCAGCTCCGACGCGAAGGCGAGGCCGCCTCCCATGCGCGCGACGTAGAGCGGCTTGATGCCGAGGGGGTCGCGCCCGGCCACGATGCCGTGCGGCGTGGCGAGCACGAAGGCGAACATGCCGTCGAGCCGGTCGATCCAGCGCGGCGCGCCCGTGGCGGCGAGGTGGAGGATGGTCTCGCTGTCGGAGTGGGTCGCGAACCGCGCCTCGCCCAGCTCGCGGCGCAGGGCGGCGTGGTTGTAGATCTCGCCGTTGGCGACCAGCGCGGCGCCGGTCCCGTGGATCGGCTGGCGCCCGTCCTCAGGGCCGATGATGGCGAGGCGGCAGTGGCCCAAGGTAGCGCCATGCGCCTCGGTGACCTGCAGGTCGTCGGGGCCGCGATGGGCGATGCGCTCCGTCATGCGCCGGGCCACGCTCGCGTCGCCGGTCCGCCAGAGGCACACGATGCCGCACATGGATGTCCCTCCCCCCGCCCCCACCCTAGCGGCGCCCTGCCGCATGTCACGCGCGGAACGGGGCGCGGGATGGCGCGTTCGGGCCGCAAAGGAGACCTGCCATGAGCGATCACGAAACGCAGAGCAAGGGCCACGACGCGGGCCCCAAAAAGGACGGCAAGGAGCTGGCCTATGATGCCGACACGCCGCTCGAGGAGCGCGAGGGCGCCACGGCGGCGATGCTGAAGGACGACATCTCGTCGGGGCGCACGGGCGACAAGACCGGCTTCCCCGACCCCGGCGCGGCCCCCCTGGGCACCGGCGCCGAGGCGGCCGGCACCCCCACCAGCCGCGAGCAGATGGCGACCGCGCGCCGCCAGGAGACGAAGCGGCCCGACGAGCGCTCCAGCAGCACCGAGGAGCGGCCCGTGAGCGTGAAGGGGCCGGGCGGCGACAAGGACTGACGCTCGGGGACCGAGACGCGGGGCGGACGCGCTAGCGCAGCGCGTCCGCCGCCACGATGGGGAAGAAGGCGCCGTTCGAGGCCACGCCGAACTGGCCGCCGCGCTCCTCGCCGAGCTCCACCAGCCGGTAGAAGCTCTTGCGGTCGATCAGCGCCTCCAGCCCGCGGCGCACCTCGACGTAAGGGGACGGCTCGCCGTCCTCGGCCAGCGCCACGCGGATCGGGTGCTCGGGGCCGGCGGCCACGCGGTCGCCCACGTTGGTCTCGAACACGATTGCTTCCCCCTCGCGCTCGAAGTCCACGGCCACGAAGGGCGCATCCTCGACCTGGATGCCGACCTTCTCGACGGGGGTGACGAGGTAGTGCCGCCCGTCCTCCAGCTTCAGGATCGACGAGAAGAGGCGCACCATGTTGGGGCGCCCGATCGGCGTGCCCTCGTGGATCCACGTGCCGTCGCGTTTGATGGTGATGTCGATCTCGCCGCAGTAGGGCGGATTCCAATGGTGCACGGGCGGCGCGCCGCGCTTGCCCTCCTTCGCGGCGGCCTGGGCGGCGGAGATCAGCCCGTCGGCCGACGGTGTCACGCGCTCGTGTTCGCTCATTGCCCTTTGCCCCCGAAGCTGGCTGCCATACGTGGGGTGGATGGTAGGCGGGGACGGAGAGGGCGCAATGGCCGACGAGCTTCTGGACGAGATCGAGGCGCTGGGCGAGCGGCTCGGCGAGGCGCGCCGCGCCGTGGCCACCCGCATCGTCGGGCAGGAGCGGGTGGTGGACCTGACCCTCGCCGCGATGCTGTCGGGCGGTCATGCGCTGCTGATGGGCCTGCCGGGCCTCGGCAAGACGCTGCTGGTCGAGACCCTGTCGCGGGTGCTGGGCCTCGACGGCAACCGCATCCAGTTCACGCCCGACCTGATGCCGTCCGACATCCTTGGGTCGGAGGTTCTGGAGACCGGCGAGGGCGGGGCGCGCGCGTTCCGCTACCTCGAAGGGCCGATCTTCGCGCAGCTCCTGATGGCCGACGAGATCAACCGCGCCTCGCCCCGCACCCAGTCCGCCCTCCTGCAGGCCATGCAGGAGCGCGAGGTCTCGGTCGCGGGCCAGACCCGGCCGCTGCCGCGCCCGTTCCACGTGCTCGCCACCCAGAACCCGCTGGAGCAGGAGGGCACCTATCCGCTGCCCGAGGCCCAGCTCGACCGGTTCCTGCTGCGCGTCGACGTGGCCTATCCCGACCGCGCCACGGAGCGGGCCATCGTGCTGGCCACCACCGGGGCCGAGGAGGCGGAGGCGCCGCGGATCATGGACGCCGCGCAGCTGATCGCCGCGCAGGGCATCGTGCGCCGGATGCCCGTGGGCGACGGCGTGGTGGAGGCGATCCTCGACCTCGTGCGCGCCTGCCGCCCCGATGACGAGACCGCGGACGACCACGTGCGCGCACACGTCGCCTGGGGCCCCGGCCCGCGCGCCGCGCAGGCGCTGATGCTGGCGGTGCGCGCGCAGGCGCTGCTGGAGGGACGCCTGGCCCCCTCGACCGACGACGTGGCGCGGCTGGCCCGCCCCGTGCTCCTGCACCGCATGGCGCTGAGCTTCGCCGCCCGCGCCGAGGGCGCGACGCTGGAGGCGATCATCGACGGCGCCGCGGACCGCGCCGTGCGCGCGCCCCGGGCGGCCTGATTGGCCGAGGCCCTCCATAGCGCCGCGTCGCTCCGGGCCCGGTCCGAGGGCGCGGCGGCGACGCTGCCGCCCCTGCTGATGCACGCCGAGCGGCTGGCCGCCACGGTGCTGATGGGCGAGCACGGGCGCCGCCGCGCCGGGCCCGGCGACAGCTTCTGGCAGTACCGCTCGGCCCAGCCGGGCGATGCGCGGCGCGCCATCGACTGGCGCCAGTCGGGCCGCTCCGACGGGCACTTCGTGCGCGAGACCGAGTGGCAGGCCGCGCAGACCGTGATGCTGTGGGTGGACGATGCCGCCTCGATGCGCTTCGCCGCCGGGGACCGCCCCTCGAAGCTGCGCCGCGCGCAGACGCTGGCGCTGGCGCTGGCCTCGCTCGCGGTGCGCGCGGGCGAGCGGGCGGGGCTGGCCAACCTCGCGGAGCCGCCGCGCGCGGGGCGCGCGCAGCTCCAGCGGCTGGCGGACGCGATGATGGAGGGTGGCGACGCCCCCGAGTACGGCGCGCCCCGACCGCAGGTCATGCCCATGGGGGCGCGCGCCGTGTTCCTGTCGGACTTCCTGGGCGATCCCGCGCCCGTGCGCGAGGCGCTGGCCCGCGCCGCCGACCGGGGCGTGGCGGGCGTGATGGTGCAGGTGCTCGACCCCGAGGAGGAGGCCTTTCCCTACGACGGGCGCACCGTGTTCGAGAGCATGTCCGGCGCGATCCGCTTCGAGACCCTGAAGGCCGGCGCGCTGCGCTCCGAGTACCTCGCCCGCCTCGAATCCCGCCGGGCGGAGCTGCGCGAGCTGGCGCGGCGCACCGGCTGGCGCTTCCAGGTGCACCACACCGACGCCGCCGCCGCCGCGGCGCTGCTGCATCTGCACACCGCGCTGGGGCCGCGGCGATGAGCGCGCTGGCCTTCGCCTCGCCGCTGCTGCTGCTCGGGCTGCTGGCGCTCCCCGTGCTGTGGTTCCTGCTCCGCGCGGTCCCGCCCGCGCCGATCCGCCGCCGCTTTCCGGGGATCGTGCTGCTGCTGGGTCTGCGCGACGACGAGGCGCAGGTGGCGACCACGCCGTGGTGGCTGCTGCTCCTGCGGATGCTGGCGCTCGCGGCCGTGATCGTGGGCTTTGCCGGGCCGATCCTGAACCCGCGCGCGGCCGGTACCGGGTCGGGGCCGCTGCTCGTGGTGATGGACGCCTCCTGGGCCTCCGCGCGGGACTGGCCCGCGCGGATGGAACGGGTCGAGGGCCTCCTGCGCGATGCCGCCCGTGCCGGGCGGGTGGCGGCCGTTCTGCCACTTACCGATCCGCTGCCCGAGGAGATCCCGTTCCAAGCGGCGGATGCGTGGATCGAGCGCCTGCCCTCGATCCTGCCCCGCCCCTGGGCGCCGGACTACGAGGCCCTCGCCGCGCTGGATACCGGCGGCGCGGAAGTGGTGTGGTTCTCCGACGGGCTGGCGCGCGAGGGGCGCGACGCCGCCGACGCGCGCGTGATCGAGAGCGGGCGCCCGATCCTGGCGCTCACGCCGCCCGCCTACGAGGACGGGGCGATCGCGCTGACCGCCCGGCGGGTGGGCGACGATGCGGCCCGCGAGGTGCCCCTGCGCGCGGTCGGCCCCGGCCCGAACGGCGCGCCCGCCGAGCTGGGGACGGCCATCGCCCGCTTCGAGGCGGGGAACGCCGAGGCCGCGGTCGAGCTGATCTTGCCGCCCGAGCTGCGCAACCGCGTGGCCCGCTTCGAGGTGGTTGCCGAGCGCTCCGCCGGCGCCGTGACGCTGGCCGACGACAGCCTCGCGCGGCGCGAGGTGGCGCTGCTGACGCAAGCGGAAGAGGAGCGGGACGACCTGCTCGATCCCCTGTTCTACCTGCGCCGCGCGCTGGCCCCCACGGCCGACCTGATCGAGGGCGACCTCGACACGATCCTGCCCGCGAACCCGGACGTCCTCGTGATGGCCGACGTGGCGCGCCTGTCGCCCGCCGAGGCCGAGCGCGTGGCGGCGTGGGTGGACGGCGGAGGCCTGCTCCTGCGCTTCGCCGGCCCGAACCTCGCCGCCTCGGACACCGCGCGCGACGCCGAGGAGCCGCTCCTGCCGGTGCGCCTGCGGGCGGGCGGGCGCTCGGTGGGCGGGACCCTGAGCTGGGGCGAGCCGCGGGGGCTGCGGCCCTTCGCGGAGGACAGTCCCTTCTTCGGCCTCGCCATCCCCGGGGACGTGACGGTGGAGAGCCAGGTCGTGGCCCAGCCCGACCCCACGCTCGCCGCGCGCGCCATCGCGGCACTTGAGGACGGCACGCCGCTGGTCACGCGCAAGGCGCTGGGCGAGGGGCAGGTGGTGCTGTTCCACGTCACCGCCAACGCCGAGTGGTCGACGCTGCCCCTTTCGGGCCTGTTCGTGCAGATGCTGGAGCGGCTCGCCGTCTCGACCCGTCCCTCCGCCCCGGACCTGGAGGCGCTGGAGGGCACGACCTGGACGCCGCGCACCGTGCTCGACGGCTTCGGCACGGCGCGCGACGCGGGCGACCTGCCGGGCCTGCCGGGCGAGGCGCTGCTGGAGCCCGTGGGCCCCGACCTCGCGCCGGGCGTCTACGAGGGGCCGGGGCAGAGCCTCGCCGTGAACGTCGTGGCGCGCGGCGCCGAGCTGCGGGCGGCGCGCTACCCCGCCGGCACTTCGGTGGAACGGCTCAGCGTCGAGGAGGAGACCCCGCTGATGCCGTGGCTGCTGGCCCTCGCGCTGGTTCTCCTCGCCGCCGACGCGGTGGCCTCGCTCGCGCTGGGCGGGCGCCTGCGCCGCGGGGCCGTGGCCGCCACCGTGCTGCTGGCCCTCGCGGTGGCCCCCGAGGCGCGGGCGCAGGAGGCGCTGGCCGTGCCGACCGACGTGGCGCTGGCCTACGTGCGGACGGGCGACGCGCGGCTGGACGACGTCTCCGAGGCGGGCCTCCGGGGCCTGTCGCAGACCCTGACCCAGCGAACCAGCGTCGAGCCCGAGGCGCCGCGCGGCGTGGACCTCGAGACCGACGAGCTGGCCTTCTTCCCGCTGCTCTACTGGCCCGTGACGGCCGAGCAGCCGATCCCGTCCGCCGAGGCCTACGCCCGCCTCAACCGCTACCTGCGCGGCGGCGGCATGATCGTGTTCGACACCCGCGACGCCGACCTGGGCGGCTTCGGCTCCTCCTCGCCCGCGAGCCAGCGCCTGCGCGACCTGGCCGCCCCCCTCGACGTGCCGCCGCTGGAGCTGCTGCCCGCCGACCACGTGCTGACGCGCGCCTTCTACCTCCTGCAGGACTTCCCGGGCCGCCACGCCTCGCGCGACGTCTGGGTCGAGGCCGCGCCCGCCACCGAGGCCGTGCCGGGCATGCCGTTCCGCAACCTCAACGACGGCGTGACCCCGGTGCTGATCGGCGCCAACGACTGGGCCTCGGCCTGGGCCGTGGACGAGCGGGGCCGCCCCCTCCTGCCCATCGGCGCGGGCTTCGCGGGCGAGCAGCAGCGCGAGATCGCCCTGCGCTTCGGCGTGAACCTCGTGATGCACGTGCTCTCGGGCAACTACAAATCCGATCAGGTGCACGTGCCCGCCCTGCTCGACCGGCTGGGGAACTAGGCCATGGCCCGCGAGATCGTCCTCGACCCGATGCTGCCCTGGTGGCTGATCGCCGCCGTGGCGGGCCTCGGCCTCCTCTCCGTGGCGCTGGCCGCGTGGCGCCGCCTGCCGGGCTGGTGGCTGCGCGGGCTGGCCGTCGCGGCCCTTGGCTTGGCCCTTGCCGACCCGTCGCTCAAGACCGAGGCGCGCGAGCCGCTCACCGACATCCTGCTGGTCGCCGTGGACCGGAGCGCGTCGCAGACGCTGTCGGACCGCGGCGCGCAGACCGACGCCGCCCTCGCGGACCTCCTCGCGGAGGCCGAGCGCGAGGGGCTGGACGTGCGCGTGGCGCCCGTGGGCGACGGCGAGGGCGACGCCGGCACCCTGGCTATGGCCGCGCTGGACGGGCTGCTGGCCGAGGTGCCCCGCGACCGCGTGGCCGGCGCGGTGCTGGTGTCCGACGGGCGCGTCCATGACGCCGCGCTGGCGCCCGACCTGCCCGCGCCGCTGCACCTCCTGCGCACGGGCCGGGCCGCGGACTGGGACCGGCGGCTCGTGATCCGCAACGCGCCGGCCTTCGCGATCCTCGACGAGGAATTCACGATCACCCTGCGGATCGAGGACGAGGGCGCGGTGCCCGCGGGCCTCGGGCCCATGGCCGACATCGTGCTCGCCGTGGACGGCGGCCAGCCGCGCACCTACCGCGTGCCCGTGGGCGAGGACCTGGAGCTGCCTATCGTGCTGCCCCACGGCGGGCTCAACGTCATGGAGTTCCGCCTGCCCGAGGCGCCGGGCGAGCTGACGGACCGCAACAACGCCCAGATCGTGCAGATCAACGGCGTGCGCGACCGCCTGCGCGTGCTGCTGGTCTCGGGCGAGCCCCATCCCGGCCAGCGCACCTGGCGCAACCTCCTGAAGTCGGACGCCGCCGTGGACCTCGTGCACTTCACGATCCTGCGGCCCCCCGGCAAGCAGGACGGCGTGCCCGTCACCGAGCTGTCGCTGATCGCCTTTCCGACGCGCGAGCTCTTCTCCGAGAAGATCGACGAGTTCGACCTCATCATCTTCGACCGCTACCAGCGCCGCGGCATCCTGCCGTCGATCTACCTCGACAACGTGCGCGCCTACGTCGAGGGCGGCGGCGCGCTGCTGATCGCCGCCGGTCCCGACTACGCGACCGCCGACAGCATCTACCGCTCGCCGCTGGCCGACATCCTGCCCGCCGCGCCCACCGCGCGCGTGATCGACGCGCCCTTCCTGCCCGCGATCTCGGAGTTGGGCGAGAAGCACCCCGTCACCGAGGGCCTGCCGGACGGCTTCGGCGAGGACGGCGCGCCCTGGGGCCGCTGGTTCCGCCAGGTCGAGGTCGAGGCGCTGCCCGGTGCGCAGGTCGCCATGACCGGCGACGAGGACCAGCCGCTGCTGGTGCTCGACCGCGTGAAGGCCGGGCGCGTGGCGCTGCTGGGCTCCGACCACGTGTGGCTCTGGGACCGGGGCGTCGAGGGGGGCGGGCCGCAGGCCGAGCTGCTGCGCCGCCTCGCGCACTGGCTGATGGGCGAGCCGGAGCTGGAGGAGGAGGCGCTGACCGCGAGCGCGCTGGGCCAGGAGATCACCGTGACGCGCCGCACGCTCGAGGGGCCGCCGGGACCGCTCGCCGTGACCGCGCCCGACGGCACCGAGACCGAGCTGGCGCTGGAGGAGGAGGCGCCGGGGCGCTTCAAGGCGCGTCTCGTCGGGGCGGAGCAGGGTCTCTACCGCTTCCGCGAGGGCGAGCGCACCGCCGTGATCGGCCTCGGCCCCGCCGCGCCGCGCGAGTTCGAGCGGACCATCGCGACCGACGCCGAGATGGCCCCGGCGCTGGAGGCCACGGGCGGCGGCGCGCTCGCCGTGGAGGCCGGCGCGCCCGACCTGCGCGCGGTGCGCGCGGGCGGCACCGCCGCGGGGCGCGGCTGGCTGGGCTACGTGCCGCGCGGCGCCTACCTCACCGCCGACGTGCGCCTCCTGTCGCTGGTGCCGCCCTGGCTGTTCCTCCTGCTGGCCGCGGGCCTCGCCACGCTGGCCTGGCTGCGCGAGGGGCGCGGCTAGGCCTCCGCTCGGGCGTGGCCTTCCCCGCGCGATCCCGCTAGGGGGATCGCGCCCCCCGGCGGCTTGCGGACCGGGGCAAACATCCCGATGCTCGCGCACGGCCCCGCCGGGGTCGAACCGACTGCGCCAGAGACCCCGGAGTTCGCGTGTCCCTTCTCCTGATCGTCGCGCTGCCCTTCCTCGGGGCGCTGCTGCCCGGCCTGATGAACGGCGCGGGCCGCAAGGTCTGCGCGCGCGTCACCTTCACGGTCACGCTGGCCGCCTTCGTCGGACTGCTGACCACGCTGCCCGACGTGCTCGCGGGCACGCCGGTGCTGTGGCGCGCGGAGTGGATCCCGCAACTGGGTCTCAACTTCACGCTGATGCTGGACCCGCTGGGCTTCTTCTTCGCCGCCCTGATCCTCGGCATCGGCCTCCTGATCATCGCCTACGCGCGCCACTACCTCAGCCGCGACGACAACATGGGCGAGTTCTTCACCTACCTGCTGCTGTTCCAGGGCGCGATGGTGGGCATCGTGCTGAGCGACAACGTCCTGCTGCTGCTGGTCTTCTGGGAGCTGACCTCGCTGTCGTCGTTCCTGCTGATCGGCTACTGGAAGCACCTGCCCGAGGGCCGCCAGGGCGCGCGCATGGCGCTGACCGTCACGGGCATGGGCGGGCTGGCCCTCGTCGGGGGCATGCTGCTCCTGGGCCGCATCGCGGGCTCCTACGACCTGAGCGTGATCCTCCAGTCGCGCGAGGCGATCCAGGCCTCGCCGCTCTACGTGCCCGCGCTGCTGCTGATCCTGCTGGGCTGCTTCACCAAGTCGGCGCAGTTCCCGTTCCACTTCTGGCTGCCCCACGCCATGGCCGCGCCCACGCCGGTGTCGGCCTACCTCCATTCGGCGACCATGGTGAAGGCGGGGCTGTTCCTGCTCGCGCGCCTCTGGCCGGTGCTGTCGGGCACGCCGGAGTGGTTCGCGCTCGTCACCGGGGCGGGGCTGGTGACGATGGTGCTGGGCGCCGCCATCGCCCTCTTCAAGCACGACTTGAAGGCGCTCTTGGCCTTCTCCACCGTCAGCCACCTCGGGCTCATCACCATGCTGCTCGGCACCGGCACGGCGTTCGGCGCCATGGCGGCGGTCTTCCACATCCTGAACCACGCCACTTTCAAGGCCGCGCTCTTCATGTCCGCCGGCATCATCGACCACGAGACCGGCACCCGCGACGTCCTGCGCCTCGGCGGCCTGCGGCGGCTCATGCCGATCACCTTCGCGATCGCCACGCTCGCCGCGCTGTCGATGGCGGGCATCCCTCTGCTGAACGGCTTCGTCTCCAAGGAGATGATGCTCGAGGAGGCGCTCCACACCACGCTCTTCGGCCTGCCCTGGCTGGTGCCGGTGCTGGCGGGGCTCGGCTCGCTGTTGTCGGCGGCCTACTGCTTCCGCTTCGTCGGCCACACCTTCCTCGGCCCCGTGCGCGACGACTACCCCGCCCATCCCCACGATCCCGGCCCCGGCCTCTGGCTGCCGCCCGCGATCCTGGTGGTGCCGGTGGTGGTCTTGGGCGTCGCGCCGTTCCTGGCCGAGCCCTTCGTGAAGCTGGTCACCGCCGCCGTGCTGGGCGGCGCCGCCGAGGTGCCCGACGCCCACCTCGCGGTGTGGCACGGGCTGGTGCCCGCGCTGTGGGTGTCGATCATCGCGGTGGCCGGCGGCCTCGCGCTGCTCTGGGCGTACAGCCCCGCGCTGCGCCTCTGGGACCGCTCGCCGCGCCCCGAGGCCAAGCGGCTGTTCGACGGCGTGATCCGGGGCGCGGTGCGCGCCGCCCGCGGCGCGGTCCTCCCCCTCCACGACGGCGCCTTCACTCGCTACGCCGCGGTGTTCGCGGTGGCCGTGGTGGCGCTGGGCCTCCACGCCTTCCTTTCGGGCACCGTCGCGCCCCCGACGCGGGCGCTCCAGGTGCCGTCGGTGGTCCACGTCGCGGGCTGGGCGATGCTGGTGGCGGCCGCCGCCGGGCTGGTCTTCCTCCACCGCAGCCGCCTCCTGTCGCTGATCCTGATCGGCATCGTCGGCCTGATGGTCACCGCGGGCTTCGTGCTGTTCTCGGCGCCCGACCTCGCCATGACGCAGCTCACGGTCGAGGTGGTGACGATCATCCTCCTGCTGCTCGCCCTCAACTTCCTGCCCAACCACACCCCGCGCGAGAGCGGTGCGGCCCGCCGGGTCCGCGACGCCGCCATCGCCGTCGCCGGGGGCGCGGCCACGGCGGCGCTGTCGTGGCACTACCTCCTGCGCGACGCGGTGGCGCCGCCGATCTCGGGCTTCCACCTCGCCAACAGCTACGAGGGCGGCGGCGGCACCAACGTCGTGAACGTGATCCTCGTGGACTTCCGCGGCTTCGACACCTTCGGCGAGATCATCGTGCTCTCGATCGCGGCCGTCCTGATCTACGCCCTGACCGAGGCGCTGCTGGGCGGCCCGGTGCGCGCGCGCCTGCTGCACCGCCGTCCCGACCAGCCGCGCGCGGGCGGGCGCCACCCGATCCCGATGGTGATGGTGACCCGCGTGATGATGCCGGTGGTGCTGGTGGTGGCGCTCTACGTCTTCTGGCGCGGCCACAACGAGCCGGGCGGCGGCTTCATCGCCGGCCTGATCGTCGCCATCGCCTTCGTGATGCAGTACATGGCCAGCGGCTTCGCCTGGACCTCGGCGCGGCTGCGCTACCCCTACCACGGCGTGATCGGCGCGGGCGTGCTGGTGGCGGGGCTGACGGGCATCGGCTCGTGGTTCTTCGGCGCGCCGTTCCTCTCGTCGGCCTTCACCTACGTGCGCATCCCGCCTTTCGAGAAGTTCGAGCTGGCCACCGCCGCGCTGTTCGACGTGGGCGTGCTGCTCGCGGTCGTCGGCGCGGTGATGCTGTCGCTCGAGAGCTTCTCGCGCCTCGCCCGGCGCGCCCACGACCCGGAGGACGAGCACCCCATGGAGATCGACCCATCCCGCGACGCGGCCGGGGAGGCCTGACGTGGAGCTTCTCGTCGCATCCGGCATCGGCGTCCTGACCGCCGCGGGCCTCTACCTCGTGTTGCGCCTGCGCACCTTCCCGGTGATTCTGGGCACCTCGCTGCTGACCTACGCGGTGAACGTGTTCCTGTTCGCCTCGGGGCGCCTCGTGGTGGGCGCGCCGCCGATCCTCGGGGACGCCGCGCGCTACACCGACCCGCTGCCGCAGGCGCTGGTGCTGACCGCCATCGTGATCTCGTTCGGCATGACCGCGGTGGTGGTGATGATCGCCCTCGGCGCCTTCCTCCACGCCGACGACGACCGGGTCGACGACCCCGCCCCGGAGGACGCCCCGTGAGCCACTGGTCCGTCGTCCCCATCGTCCTGCCGGCCTTCCTAGCCTCGTTCATCATCCTGGCCGCGCGCCACCACGTCGCGATCCAGCGCGTGGTCTCGGTGGGCGGCACCGCGGTGCTCCTTCTGCTGTCGGTCGCCCTTGCGTGGGAGGCCTCGGACGGCACCGTGACGCTCTACCGCCTGGGCGACTGGGCGGCGCCCTTCGGCATCGTGCTGGTGGCCGACCGCCTCTCGACGCTGATGCTGGTGCTGACCTGCGCGCTGGCCCTGCCGGTCCTGCTGTATGCGGTCGGGTCCGGGTGGGACGCCCGCGGCAAGCACTTCCACGCGCTGTTCCAGTTCCAGCTCATGGGCATCCTCGGCGCGTTCCTGACGGGCGACCTGTTCAACCTCTTCGTGTTCTTCGAGGTGCTGCTGATCGCCTCCTACGGGCTGATGATCCACGCGGGCGGCACGGCGCGGCTGCGGGCGGGCACGCAGTACGTGCTCTACAACCTCCTTGGCTCCACGCTCTTCCTGTTCGCGATGGGCGCACTCTACGCCGAGACCGGCACGCTCAACATGGCCGACCTCGCCGGGCGCGTGGCGCTGATCGGGCCCGAGGGGACCGCGGGCATCCGCGTCGCCGCGGTGCTGCTGCTGCTCGTATTCGCGGTGAAGGCGGCGCTGGTGCCGCTGCACTTCTGGCTGCCATCCAGCTACGCCGAGGCGCCTGCGCCCGTGGCGGCCCTCTTCGCGATCATGACCAAGGTGGGGGCCTACAGCATCATCCGGGTCTTCACGCTGATCTTCCCGCCGGGGCTGGAGGCCACCGCCGGGCTGCACGGCGCGTGGCTGCTGCCCCTCGCCCTCGTCTCCGTGGCGGTGGGCATGGTGGGCGTCCTGGCGGCGCGGCGGCTGGACCGGCTGGTGGCCTTCGCGGTGATCGGCTCCATGGGCATGGTGATGACGGCGATCTCGCTGTTCACCGCCGCCGGCATTTCGGCTGCGCTCTACTACGTCGTCCACTCCACGCTGGCGGCGGGGGCGCTGTTCCTCGTCGTCGACCTCGTGGCCGGGGGGCGCGGGCAGGACGACACGGCGGCCGACGTCGTGCCGCGCGCCGGGGCCACGCGCACCGCCGCGCTGTTCTTCGCCGCCGCGATCGCCATGGTGGGCCTGCCGCCGCTGTCGGGCTTCATCGGCAAGCTGCTGATCCTCGACGCCGCCTTCGGGCGGCCCGGCGCGGTCTGGGTCTGGGCCGTGGTGCTCGGCACCAGCCTCGTGGCGATGGTGGGCTTCGCGCGCGCGGGCTCGGCGGTGTTCTGGCGCGGCCGCGCGGTGCGCGCGGCGGACGTGCCCGCGGACCCCGGCGCGCCCGTCGAAGCCGAAGCGCCCGCCGCGGACCCCCGCCCCGCGCCCCCCGCGCTCGGCTTCGCGGCGGTGGGGATGCTGGTGGCGCTGCTGGTGCTCCACACCGCCTTCGCCGGTCCCATCACCGCCTACGCGGACGCGGTGTCGCGCCAGCTCCTGACCCCCACGCGCTACGTCGCCACCGTGCTGGAGACGCCGGGCCGCCTCTGGGACCCCGCCGCCGCCCGCGTCCCGACCGAGGGAGACCGCTGACATGGCCCGCTCCGCGCTGCGCCGCCTCCTGCCGCACCCGCTGCTGACGCTGCTGCTCACGCTGGTGTGGATCCTGCTGCAGCCGGGCTTCTCGGCCGGCATGGCGGTGGTGGGGCTGATCCTCGGCATCCTCGTCCCCGTCCTCACCGCGCCGTGGTGGCCCGACCGGCCGCGGCGCGTCCGGCTTCTGCCGCTGCTGGGCTACGTGTTCCTGGTGATCTGGGACATCGCGGTGGCCAACGTGCAGGTGGCCTGGATCGTGCTCACCAAGAGCAACGCCGCGATGCGCCCCGCCTGGGTGGTGATCCCGCTCGACCTGCGCCAGCCCGAGGCGATCGCGGTGCTGATGGGCACCATCACGCTGACGCCCGGCACCGTCTCGGCGGACCTGTCCGAGAGCGGGCGCTTCCTGCTCGTCCACGCCCTCGACGCGCCCGACCCCGACGGGGTGCGCGACGACATCAAGCACCGCTACGAGCGCCGCCTCCGGGAGATCTTCGAATGACCCTTGCCGCCGACCTCCTGCGCTGGACCCTCTTCGCCGCCTTCGCGGGCACCGCGCTCGCGCAGATCATGGCCATGGTGCGCCTGTGGATCGGGCCCTCCACCGCGGACCGTATCCTCGCGCTCGACACCATGTTCATCAACGCCCTCGGGCTGATCGTGCTGCTGGGCATCGCGCAGGGCACCGCGATCTACTTCGAGGCGACCCTCATCATCGCCATGCTCGGCTTCGTCTCCACTGTGGCCTACGCGCGCTTCGTCCTGCGCGGGGACGTGATCGAATGACCCTCGATACCCTCGTCCTCCTGGCGATCGCGCTGTGCCTCCTGGTGGGGCTTGTCTTCACGCTCGTGGCCGCGATCGGCCTCCTGAAGCTCGACGACCCCATGACCCGCCTCCATGCCCCCACCAAGGCGGGCACGCTGGGCACCGGCTCGTTCCTGCTGGCCGCCATGATCCACGCCCTCGCCACCGGGGGCAGCGCGCTGCACGAGCTGCTGATCATGGCGTTCCTGTTCGTGACCGCGCCGGTCTCGGCCAACTTCCTGGCCCGCGTGAACATCCACCAGAGCACCTGCGCGCCGCCGCCCGCGCCGCCGGGCGAGACCTGGTCCACGCTCGACGTGCCCGAGGCCGACCGCGACATCGAGGCCGGCCCCCCGGTCTGATCCGCAGGCCCCGGTCCGGGCGCATGGACGCGGATCCGTCCCGGAATCGGTCCGCCGGAAACAGGGTGTTGCCCCATTCGCGACAGAGCCGTCCGGCATCACGGTCCCCGGAGGACCCGACATGCCCGACACTCACGCCACGCCCGAGACGACCCCCGCGACCGACGACTTCTTCGACCTGGTGGACCCCCCCGCCGCCGTTCCCGCCGCCGAGCGGCGCACCCGGCGCCTCGCCGCCGTCGGGGTGACCGCGCTGGTCCTCGCGCTCGGCGCGGGCGTCGGCGCGGGCCTCATGGCCCCCTGGCCCTCCGCCGCCCCGGTGGCGGAGGGGGTCGCCGTGCTGCCGCCCGTGGTGGAGCGCGCCGCCGCGGCGCTGCCCCCGGCGCCCGCCGTCCGCGAGGCCGCCGTGGCGCCCGCGCCGCGGGCCGTGGCGCCGGTCTCGCTGTCGGCGCCGGTTCCCGACGCCGCGGGCATCGTGCGCATGACCGCCGCGATCTGCGACGTCGCGGTGGAGGCCGCGCCCATCGCCGCCGCCACGGTGGAGCTGTCGATCCGCGCCGCCTGCGACCCCGGCGCCCGGCTCGAGGTCTCCCACGACGGCATCGCCATCACCGCCGCGCTCGACGCGGGCGGGCGCGCGGTGCTGGAGATGCCCGCGCTGAGCGAGGCGCCGCGCTACGCGGTGGCGGTGGACGGCCACGATCCGGTCGAGGTGCGGCACGCGCCGCTGGACCTGCCGGGCTACGCGCGGGCGATGCTGGTGATGGACGCCGCCGCGGGACTGGAGCTCCATGCCTTCGAGCGCGGCGCCGCCTGGGGCGAGCGCGGCCATGTCGGCCCCCTCAGCCCCGGGATCCGGCCCCACGCCCTGTCCGGGCGGGGCGGCTTCCTGCAGGAGCTGGGGACCGCCGCCACCGGCGGCCGGATGGCGATGATCTACACCGCGCCCGCGGACCTTCCCGTGGAGTTGTCGGTGGATGCCGTGGTGACCGAGGCGAACTGCGGCCGCGACATCGAGGCCACCGCGATCCGCGCCGTGCCCGGCGCCGCGCCGCGGGCGACGCCGATCCGCGTCGCCATGCCCGGCTGCGACGCCGTGGGCGAGGTGGTGATGCTGGGCGCCCTGCCGGGCTGAGCGAGGGCGGCGGCGCCCCCCGGACCCCGCGGTCCGGGGGGCGCCGCCGTGTCAGGCGTCGGCGCCCATCATCTCGCGCACGTCCGTCAGGCGCCCGGTGATCGCCGCCGCCGCCGCCATCGCCGGCGACATCAGGTGCGTGCGCCCGCCGCGGCCCTGGCGTCCCTCGAAGTTGCGGTTCGAGGTCGCCGCGCAGCGCTCGCCGGGGGCGAGCTGGTCGGGGTTCATGGCCAGGCACATGGAGCAGCCCGCGAGGCGCCACTCGAAGCCCGCGGCCTTGAAGATGTCCGCCAGCCCCTCCTCCTCGGCCTGCGCGCGCACGAGGCCCGAGCCGGGCACCACCATGGCGCGGATGCCCTCCTTGACCTTGTGCCCCCGCAGGATCTCGGCGGCGGCGCGCAGGTCCTCGATCCGGCCGTTTGTGCACGACCCGATGAACACCGTGTCGATCGGCACCTCGCGCAGCGGCGTGCCGGGCTTGAGCCCCATGTACTCCAGCGAGCGCTTCGCGGCGGCGACCTTGCCGCCCCGGAAGTCCTCGGGCGAGGGCACGGCGGCGGTGATCGGCAGCACGTCCTCGGGCGAGGTGCCCCAGGTCACCACCGGCGCGATGTCCTCGCCGCGGATGGTGACGACCTTGTCCCAGTGGGCATCGTCGTCGGAGCGAAGCGTCTTCCACCAGTTGAGGGCAGCCTCCCACTGCGCGCCCTTCGGCGCGTGGGGGCGGCCCTTCACGTAGGCGAACGTCGTCTCGTCGGGGGCGATGAGGCCGGCGCGGGCGCCGCCCTCGATGGCCATGTTGCAGACCGTCATGCGGCCTTCCATCGACAGCGCGCGGATCGCCTCGCCGCAGTACTCGATCACGTAGCCGGTGCCGCCCGCGGTCCCGGTGTGGCCGATCACCGACAGGGTGATGTCCTTGGCGGTGACCCCGGGGGCGAGGCGGCCGGTGATCTCGACCTTCATGTTCCGCGATTTGCGCTGGATCAGCGTCTGGGTGGCGAGCACGTGCTCCACCTCCGAGGTGCCGATGCCGTGGGCGAGCGCGCCGAAGGCGCCGTGGGTGGCGGTGTGGCTGTCGCCGCAGACCACGGTCATGCCCGGCAGCGTCCAGCCCTGCTCGGGGCCGACGATGTGCACGATGCCCTGACGGACGTCCGACACCGGGTAGTAGTGGATGCCGAACTCCTTGGCGTTGCGGTCGAGCGCCTCGACCTGGATGCGGCTGTCCTCGGTCATGGTGGAGGCGTCCGCGCGGTCGAGCGTGGTGGGCACGTTGTGGTCGGGCACCGCGATGGTGCGCTCGGGCGCGTGGACGCCGCGTCCCGCCATGCGCAGGCCCTCGAAGGCCTGCGGCGAGGTCACCTCGTGGACTAGGTGGCGGTCGATGTAGAGCAGCGCGGTGCCGTCCTCGGCCTCGTGCACGAGATGGGCGTCCCAGATCTTGTCGTAGAGCGTCTTGCCGGCCATGGCGGCGTCCTCCGGATGGAGTGGAAGGGGGGAGTGGGGGCGGGGGGCGCCGCCTAGAGCCGCGCGAGCACGGACCGCCGGGCGCCGTGGAAGCGCCAGGGCAGGAAGTCGCGGTCGCTCAGGTCATGCACCCGTCTCATAGCGCCGACCGATCTACGCCCCGTGGGCCCCGGCGGCAAGGCGCGGTGGAGAGGCTAGGGTGGCAGGGGGCTCTGCCCCCGCCGCCTTCGGTGGCTCCCCCGAGGTATTTTCGAAACGAAGACCGAGGGGGCTGGGCAACCTTGCCCACGAGGGGGCCGGGCGGTGCGGCGGATCGCGCGGGACGGGAGCGCCATGCCGCCGGCGGAAGCGGCGGGCGATCTCGCCGGGTGCGCGCTCGCGCGCGGTTGCGCGGGGCGGGCGGGCGCAGCAAGAGTGCCGCATGGACCCCGCCCTCCAGGATCTCGTGCCGCTGGCCGAGCAGCTCTCGCTCCTGTGGACCCGCGCCACGCTGTTCGCGGACGACCTCCTGCGGCCGCGCAACCTGTGGCAGCTGCTGATCCTCGCCTTCGTGGCGCTCGCCGCCCTCGGGCTTCGGCACGTGCTGGCGGCGCGGATGACCGAGTGGATGCGCGGGCTCACGCACCGGCCCAAGTGGCAGCTCCGCGCGCTGGTGATCCTGCGCAACCGGCTGGGGCTGATCTCCTTCGCGGCGCTCGCCTGGGTGGCCTACCTCGTCGCGTTCGAGACGATGCGCTGGCCCACGCAGTACCGCCTGCTGCAGCTGGCCGCGACCATCGGCACCGCCTGGGTGGTGGTGGCCTTCCTCACGCGGCTGGTGCGCAACCCGTTCCTGCGCCGCATCGTGGCCTGGGGCCTGTGGATCTGGGTCACGCTGTTCTACCTCGGGCTGCTCGACGAGACCGAGGCCGCGCTCGACGGGCTGGCCGTTCAGATGGGCGGCATCCGCATCTCGGTCTGGAGCGCCATCAGCGCCTTCGCCCTGATCCTCGTGCTCTTCGCGGCCGCGCGCTTCGTCTCCACGGCCTCGGCCGCGCGCGTGACCCGCAACGAGGACCTCAGCCCCTCGATGCGGGTGCTCGTGGTCAAGATGCTCCAGATCGTTCTCTACGCGGGCGCGTTCTTCCTGGGGCTGAAGGCGGTGGGCGTGGACCTCACGGGCCTCGCCGTCCTCTCGGGCGCCATCGGCGTGGGCCTAGGCTTCGGCCTGCAGAAGGTGATCTCGAACCTCGTGTCGGGGGTGATCATCCTCCTCGACAAGTCGATCAAGCCCGGCGACGTGATCTCGATCGGCGACACCTTCGGCTGGGTCACCACGCTGACCGCGCGCTACGTCTCGATCACCACGCGCGACGGCAAGGAGTACCTGATCCCGAACGAGGACCTCATCACCGGGCAGGTGGTGAACTGGTCGCACTCCAACGACCTCGTGCGCCTCGACATCTTCTTCGGCACCGCCTACGGCGACGACCCCCATCTGGTGCGCCGCACGGCGATCGCGGCCGCCAAGGGGGTGGGGCGGGTGCTCTCGGCCAAGGCGCCGGTGTGCCACATCGTCGGCTTCGGCGACTCCAGCGTGGACTACATCCTGCGCTTCTGGATCGCCGACCCCACCGAGGGCCTGACCAACATCCGCGGCAACGTCTACCTCGCCCTGTGGGACGCGTTCCAGGCGGAGGGCATCTCGATCCCGTTCCCGCAGCGCGAGGTGCGGATGCTCGGCGGGGACGGGGACGCGGGCGAGCGGGCCGAGGGGGGCTCGCGAGTGTCGTAGCGGCAACACGCCCCGGGCGATGTGATTGAGCGCACGTAATTTTCCCCGCCGGGGCGCCGGATCGGAGCTAATGGCCGCGCGCCCGGGGGGGGCGCGTTACCAGTCAAGGATTTCTCCATGTTCGACATGACACACGGCCGCGCCGCGCTGCGGAGCGGGGTCGCCGCCGCGGCGTTCCTCGCATTCGCAACGCCCTTCGCGGCGAGCGCGCAGACGGTGGCCTGCGAGGACGCTACGTCGGGGACCGCTCAGGGCGCCACGGCCTCGGGCGCCGACGCCACGGCTTGCGGCGCGAACGCCGACGCCAGCGGTGATGAGAGCGTCGCAGTAGGCGCCGATTCCGAGGCCTCGGGCTTCGGCGCGGTGGCCGTGGGCGGCGAGAACACCGACGGCGGACAGAACGCGGTCGCCACCGGCGTCGATGCCGTGGCCGTGGGCGCGGGTGCACAGGCGCTGGCCAACTCCACCACCGCCGTGGGCGGCGAGAGCCTCGCCGAGGACCCGGGCAACACCGCGCTGGGCTGGCAGTCCTCGGCTACCGGCGACTTCGGCACCGCGCTGGGCCACCAGTCCTCGGCGGACGGAAACCAGAGCATCGCCATCGGCGAGGACAGCGCCGCCTCGGAGTACGGCAGCATCGCCATCGGCGGCAACGACGACGGCGACGGCGACGGCACGGGCGATCAGGGCGCGGGCGCCACGGCCGCGGGCGTGGACGCGATCGCGATCGGCGCGGGCTCGGCGGCCACCGGCCCTTCGACCACCGCCGTGGGCGGCGAGACCGTCGCCACCGGCCCCGGCACCACCGCCGTGGGCTGGCGGGCCGAAGCTACCGCGGAGCGCGCGCAGGCCTTCGGCCACCTCGCCGCGGCGAACGGCGTTCGCTCGCTCGCGGTGGGCGAGGCAGCGACGGCGGTCAGCGACAACAGCACCGCGATCGGCAACGAGTCCTCCGCCAACGGCGCCGACGCGCTCGCGCTGGGCGACACGGCGGCAGCCACGGGTCCCTCCACCACCGCCCTGGGCGGCGAGACGGTCGCGACCGGTCCCGGCGCTTCGGCGGTGGGCTGGCAGGCCTCGGCCACTGCGGAGCGGGCGCAGGCCTTCGGCCATCTTGCCACGGCGGCGGGCATCCGCTCCCTTGCAGTGGGCGAGGGCGCCTTGGCGGCCAGCGACAACAGCACCGCTATCGGCAACCTCGCGGCGGCCGATGGCGCGGATGCGATCGCGTTGGGCGACACGGCAGCGGCTGCCGGTCCCTCCACCACCGCCCTGGGCGGCGAGACGGTCGCCACCGGCCCTGGCGCCACGGCGGTTGGCTGGCAGGCTATGGCCACTGCGGAGCGGGCGCAGGCCTTCGGCCATCTTGCCATGGCATCGGGCATTCGCGCCCTCGCGGTGGGCGAAGCGGCGATGGCGACGAGCGACAACAGCACCGCGATCGGCAACCTCGCCGTCGCCAACGGTGCCGACGCGCTTGCGCTCGGCGATACCGCGGCGGCCGCAGGACCCTCGACCACTGCGCTGGGTGGCGAGACCGTGGCCCGCGGCCCTGGCGCGACCGCGGTCGGCTGGCAGGCCTCGGCCACCGCCACCCGCGCCCAGGCCTTCGGCCACCTCGCCACGGCGTCGGGCGTGCGCGCCACGGCGGTGGGCGAGGCGGCCACGGCCTCGGGCGGCGGCAGCGTCGCGCTGGGCAACCGGGCCAGCGCGAGCGGCCAGAACTCGGCGGCCATCGGCAACCGGGCGCAGGCCACGCGCGACGACCAGTTCGTGCTGGGCAACAGCGACAACACCTACACGATGCGGGGCCTGGCCTCGGACGAGAGCCGCGCCGCGCAGGGCGGGGACCTGCGCTTCGTGACCACGGACGCGAACGGCAACCTCGCCGCCTCCACCGTGGGCACCGCGTCGCTGGGCGTGATGTCGGACCAGATCGCCTCGCTCGGCGAGGAGGTGGACATCAACCGGGCCGGCGTCGCCATGGCGCTGGCGCTCGACGTGCCCTACGTCCCGGTCGGCAGCCAGTTCGTGCTGTCGAGCGGGCTGGGGATGTTCGAGGGCAGCACCGCGATCGGGCTGTCGGGCGGCTACCGCGTGAACCCCAACGTGCAGATCGACGCCGGCATCGGCATCGGCGAGAGCACGCGCGGCGGCCGCGTGGGCTTCACCTACACGTGGTGAGACCGCGCCGCCCCGGGCCGCCGCTGCTGCTGGCAGCGGTGGCCGCGGCCCTGCTCCTCGCCCTCGCGCCGGTGGCGCGGGGGCAGACCGCCGGGCCCGCCGTGGAGCCGTCCTTCGCGGCGGCGCTGGTGCGCGACGCGCTGGCGGCGGTGAACCACGCCAACTGGACCGGCAACTACACCGTGCTGCGCGACTACGCCGACCGGGGCTTCGCGGAGGCCAACGACCCCACCCGCCTCGCCGCCCTGTTCGAGCCGCTGCGCCGGGCGCACCTCGACCTGCGGCGCACGCTGGTGGTGGCGCCCGTGATGCTGCGCGCCGAGCTGGGCGAGGGGCGGCGGATGCAGCTGACCGGATACTTCCCGCTGGAGCCGGAGCACGTGAGCTTCGACCTCCTGTTCCGCGAGGAGGCGGGGCGCTGGTGGCTGCTGGGCGCGTCGGTGGGCACCTTTCCGCCCATCGCGCCCGCGGATGCGGCAGGCGCGGCGCGCGATTGAAGCGGGGCGTCCTCGGCCCCATATCCCCCTCGTCCGGGACGCGTCCGGATGCTACCATCGCCCCGGCCCAGTCCCGGGCCGCCCCCAGGAGGACCCGACCCCTGTCCGCTCAGACGACCGCGGCCGACGCCGCCCCCAAGGCCCGCAAGGGCTCCGACCGGCGCCAGAGCGACGAGATGCTCGCGCTGATCCTCCAATCCCTCGACGACGACAAGGCCGAGGACGTCGTGCAGATCGACCTGCGCGGCAAGTCCACCGTGGCCGACCACATGATCGTCTGCTCGGGCCGCTCCACGCGCCAGGTGACCGCCATCGCCGAGAAGCTCTCGGACCGGCTCAAGCCGATGCTCGGCCACGCGCCGCGCACCGAAGGCAAGAGCCAGGGCGACTGGGTGCTGCTCGATGCGGGCGACGCCATCGTCCACATCTTCCGCCCCGAGGTGCGCGAGTTCTACCAGCTCGAGAAGATGTGGCTCGACGGCGACGCCGCCGGCGGCGGCAACGGCACCACCACCGCGCACTGAGGTGCGCATCGCGCTCGTCGCCGTGGGCCGCCTGCGCCGCGGCCCCGAGAAGGCTCTGGTGGACGACTACCTCGCGCGCTTCGCGAAGGCGGGGCGCGGGCTGGGCCTGCCCCCGGTGCAGGTCGCGGAGGTGGAGGGCAAGTCTTCGGAGTCCGAGGCGGTGCGGCGCGCCGTGCCCGAGGGGGCCCGCCTGATCCTCCTCGACGAGCGCGGCGAGACCTGGTCCTCGCCCGATCTCGCCGCCCGCATCGCCGCGGCCCGCGACGAGGCCCGCGACCTGTGCTTCGCGATCGGCGGCGCCGACGGCCACGACGCGGCGCTGCGGACGCGGGCCGATCACCTCCTGAGCTTCGGGCCGATGGTCTGGCCGCACATGCTGGCCCGCGCGATGCTCTGCGAGCAGCTCTACCGCGCCGCGTCGATCCTCGGCGGCAGCCCCTACCATCGCGCCTGAGCCTCGCCTAAACCCCTCCCGGACCAGTCCCGGAGGCGTAGTCATGACCCGCAAGCCCGTCGTCCTGTGCATCCTCGACGGATGGGGCATCTCGGACCGCCCCGAGCAGTCCGCGCCCGACGTGGCCGACACCCCGAACTTCGACCGCCTCATGCGGACCTGCCCCAACGCCACGCTCGTCACCTACGGCCCCGCCGTGGGCCTGCCCGAGGGGCAGATGGGCAACAGCGAGGTGGGGCACATGAACATCGGCGCGGGCCGCGTGGTGCGCATGGACCTCGGGCTGATCGACCACGCCATCGAGACCGGCGCGTTCCGCGAGAACGAGCGCATCGCCGCCTGGGCCGCCTGCCTCGCCTACACCGGGGGCACGGCGCACCTGTTCGGCGTGGTCTCGGACGGGGGCGTCCACGGGCACCTCGACCACCTGATCCATGCCGCGAAGGTGGTGGCGGACCAGGGCGTGCCCGTGGCCGTCCACGCCATCACCGACGGGCGCGACGTGGCCCCCCGCTCGGCGGAAGGGTTCGTGGACACGTTGGAAAAGGCCCTGCCCGAGGGGGCGAAGGCCGCCACCGTAATCGGGCGCTACTTCGCCATGGACCGCGACAACCGCTGGGACCGGGTGGAGCGGGCCTTCCGCGCCATGGTCCACGCCGAGGGCGAGCGGGCGGCGGACATGGGCGATGCGGTCGCGAAGGCGCGCGGGCGCGACGAGTCCGACGAGTTCATCCAGCCCACCGTGCTGGAGGGCTACGGGGGCATGCGCCCGGGCGACGGCGTGTTCTGCCTCAACTTCCGCGCAGACCGGGCGCGCGAGATCATGGCGGCCCTCGGCGACCCGGCGTTCGACGCCTTCGACGTAGGCGGGCGCCCGGAGCTGCGGATGCTCGGCATGGTGGACTACTCCGTTAGCCACGATTCTTACATGCCCGCCGCCTACCCCAAGGAGACCGTGCCCAACACGCTGGGCCACTGGGTCGCCGCCAGGGGCCTGCGCCAGTTCCACATCGCCGAGACCGAGAAGTACCCGCACGTCACGTTCTTCCTGAACGGCGGCCGCGAGGAGCCGGAGCCGGGCGAGGACCGCTTCATGCCCAAGTCGCCGGACGTCGCGACCTACGACCTGAAGCCCGAGATGTCGGCGGGCGAGGTGACGGACCGGCTCGTGGAGGCGATCGGCGAGGGCTACGACCTCATCGTCGTGAACTACGCGAACCCCGACATGGTGGGCCACACGGGCGACCTTCAGGCCGCCGCGCGCGCCTGCGAGGCCGTCGACCGCGGGCTGGGCCGCGTGCTGGAGGCGCTGGAGCCGACGGGTGGCGCGATGATCGTCTGCGCCGACCACGGCAACTGCGAAACCATGGTCGACCCGGACACCGGCAAGCCCCACACCGCGCATACGCTGAACCCCGTGCCGGTGATCCTCTGGAACGGCCCCGAGGGTGCGCGGCTCGGCGATGGCAAGCTGGGCGACCTCGCGCCGACGCTTCTGCAGCTCATGGAGCTGGACCCGCCCGCCGAGATGACGGGCGAGAGCCTCCTGCGATGATCCGCGCTGCGCTCTTGGCCCTCCTGCTCGCGCTGCCCGTCCCGGCGGCGGCGGTCGAGGCCGCGCGCGCGGCGGCGGCGATGCTGGAGGACGCGGCGCGGCGGCTGGAGCGCGCGCGGGGCGCGGGCGACCGCATCGCCGCCCTCACCGAGGCGGTGCAGGCCTACGAGGCGGGGCTCGCCGCCCTGCGCGAGGGGCTGCGCGCCGTGGCGGTGCAGGAGACGGCGCTCGCGGGCGACCTCGATGCGCGCGAGGACCGGGTGTCGCGCCTGATCGGCGTTCTGTCCGGGATCGAGCGCACGCCCGCGCCGCTGCTGATGCTCCACCCCGGGGGGCCGCTGGGCACGGCGCGGGCGGCGATGCTGCTCGGAGATGCCGCGCCCGCGCTGGAGGCGCAGGCCGCCGCGCTGCGCGCCGACCTCGCGGCGCTGCGCGACCTGCGCGCGCTGCGGGAGGCGGCCATGGGGGACCTGGAGGCGGGGCTGGGGGGCATCGCCGCCGCGCGCGAGGCCCTGAGCGAGGCCATCTCGGAGCGCGGCACGCTGCCCGACCCGCCGGGCGGCGCGGCGCTCGCCGCCCTCGTGGCGCGGGCCGGCACGCTGCGCGCCTTCGCGGACGGGCTGGCCGACCTGCCGGGCGGGCCGCCCCTCGACGCGGCGCTGACGCTGCCGCTGCCCCTTCCGGGCGACCTGCGCCTCCTGCGCGGCTTCCGCGAGCCCGATGCCGCCGGCATCAGCCGTCCCGGCCTCGTGCTGGCCGCCGCGCCCGGCGCGCTCCTGACCGCGCCCGCCTCCGCCACGGTGCGCTACGCGGGGCCGCTCCTGGATTACGGCCTTGTGATCGTGCTGGAGCCCCGCGCGGGTGCGCTGGTCGTCGTCGCGGGGCTTCACGAGAGCTATGTGAGGCGTGGCGACATCCTCGCCGCCGGCGCGCCGCTGGGCCTGATGGGCGGCGATGCGCCGGAGGCCGTGGAATTTCGATCGGGCGCCGGGGGGGGAGGTGGCGCTTTCCGCCCCGAGACGCTTTATGTGGAAACGAGGGAGGGTGGCGTGCCCGTGGACCCGTCGACGTGGTTCGACCTGTCCGGCGCGGCCTCCAAGAGCGAATAGGGATGCAGGAATGAGAAAGTTCGCGATGGCCGCCGGCGGCGGGATGCTGGCCGGCGTGCTGGTGGCGACGCAGCTGGCCGGGCCGCTGCTGGCGCAGGAGGCCGAGAACAACGCGAGCGTCTACGAGCAGCTCGACCTGTTCGGCATCGTGTTCGAGCGCATCCGCAACCAGTACGTCGAGGAGGTCGATGAGGGCGAGCTGATCGAGGCGGCCATCAACGGCATGCTGACCTCGCTCGACCCCCACAGCTCCTACCTGCCGCCCCGCGACTTCGAGGACATGCAGACCGACACGCGCGGCGAGTTCGGCGGCCTCGGCATCGAGGTGACGCAGGAAGAGGGCTACGTGAAGGTCATCACGCCCATGGACGGGACCCCGGCCTACGAGGCCGGCGTCGAGGCGGGCGACTTCATCACCACCGTGGACGGCGAGAGCCTGCTCGGCCTCACCCTCGAGGAGGCGGTGGACCTGATGCGCGGGCCCGTCGGCTCCGAGGTGCTGATCACCGTGGTACGCGAGGGGCTCGAGGAGCCGCTCGAGATCGCGATCACCCGCGACACGATCCAGCTCACCGCGAGCCGCGTGCGCCTCGAGGGCGACAGCGTGGTGATCCGGGTCGCCACCTTCAACGACCAGACCATGCCCCAGGTCCGCGAGGGCCTCGAGGAGGTGCTGGAGGAGGCCGGCGGCCTCGATGCCGTGAACGGCGTGGTGCTGGACCTGCGCAACAACCCCGGCGGCCTCCTGAACGCCGGCGTGGCGCTGGCCGACGCCTTCCTTGAGCAGGGCGAGATCGTCTCGACCCGCGGCCGCGAGGCCGAGCAGGGCGACCGCTTCAACGCCCGCGAGGGCGACATCATCGAGGGCAAGCCCATGGTGGCCCTCATCAACGGCGGCTCGGCGAGCGCGTCCGAGATCGTGGCGGGCGCGCTGCAGGACCACCGCCGCGCGGTGGTGGTGGGCACCAAGAGCTTCGGCAAGGGCTCGGTGCAGACGATCATGCCGGTGCAGGGCGACGGCGCGATCCGCCTGACCACCTCGCGCTACTACACGCCCTCGGGCCGCTCGATCCAGGCGCTGGGCATCTCGCCCGACATCGTGGTGCCGCAGCCGCCGCGCGTGCCCGTGGACCCCGATGCCGAGGAGGACGAGGAGGAGACCTCCGCGAACCGCCCCCGCCGCTCGGAGTCGAGCCTGCGCGGCTCGCTCTCGAACGACAGCCTGAGCGAGGACCAGCAGGAGCAGGTCCGCAAGGAGCAGGAGGCCGCCGAGAAGGCCGCCGAGCTGCGCGACGAGGACTACCAGCTCGCCTACGCGATCGACATCCTGAAGGGCCTGTCGGCGATCGACGTGGCCGCCGGGAACTGAGACGGCACGGGCCGCGCGCAACCCCGCGCGGCCCCCATCCCATGACCCCCGAGCAGATCCTCGCCCTCCCCTACCGTCCCTGCGCGGGTGTGTGCCTCCGCAACCCCGCGGGCCTCGTCTGGGTGGGGCGCCGCATCGACGCGCCTGCGGGCGCGCCGCCCGCGTGGCAGATGCCCCAGGGCGGCATCGACCCCGGCGAGACGCCCGAGGCCGCCGCGCTGCGCGAGCTGGAGGAGGAGACGGGCCTCGATGCGGGCGCCGTCCGCGTGCTGGGCGCCACCGCCGAGCCGATGCCCTACGACCTGCCCGTGGACCTGGTGCCGCGGCTGTGGAAAGGGCGCTTCCGGGGGCAGATGCAGCACTGGTTCCACATGGCCTACGACGGCCCCGATTCGGCCGTGGACCTCGACCGCCACGTGCGCGAGTTCTCGGAATGGCGCTGGATGCCGCCCGCCGAGGTGCTGGACCACATCGTGCCCTTCAAGCGGGCGATCTATGTCGAGGTGTTCCGCGAATTCGGGCTCCTGCGGCCCGGTTAACCCATAACACGGCCCCGGACATGGCCTATCGGGGCCATCCCGCCCATCTGCCCCTCACCACCAGGAGGCGCCGGATGGCCCGCACCGCACACATCTCCGCCGTTCTCGTCGCCGCACTCATCGCGGCGGGAACGGCGGAGCGGGCCGATGCGCTCTCCTGCCTGCGTCCGAGCGTCGAGAGCAGCTTCGCGGCGGCGCAGGCGTCGTCGCAAATCTATGCGATGGCGGTGGGACGCCTCGCCGTGCCGCCCGGCGCGGCCCGCCCCGAGCTGGTGAATCCCGACGAGCCGGAGGGCGTGGAGCTTCCCGCGCGCTTCACGGGGCGCATGGCGACGCTGGGCGGCTTCGACCGCGCCATCGACCTCGCCGTGACCGCCTCCATCGAATGCGCCGGCCCCTGGTGCGGCGGCGTACCCGAGGGCGAGGTGCTGGCCTTCGTGGAGCAGACGCCGGACGGCTGGCGCCTCCAGCTCGGCCCCTGCCCCCAGTGGGCGCTGGACGTGGAGCCCGGCACGGAGGCCCGCGCCCTGCGCTGCCTCCGCGAAGGCTGCTGAGTTGGAAGGGGGGCACCGACCTTTGCCGATCCCCCCCTCATCTTGCCATAAATACCTCGGGGGTCCGGGGGCAGAGCCCCCGGCGCTCTCCACTCACTCCCCGATCGCAACCCCCTCGCGCCGCGGGTCCGCTCCGCCGACCAGCCCGTCCGCGGTCACCGCGATGGCGTGCAGCCCCGACGTGAGGTCGCGCACGTTGGTCTCGAACCCCATCTCGCCCAGCGGCCTGGCCATGGCCTCGGCGGCGGTGCCCTCCTCCAGGTCGTAGGTGCCGAAGCGGTTCACGAGGTGCGGCATGGCCACGGCGGTCTGCGGATCGAGGCCCCAGTCCATGTGCGCCACGATCGTCTGCGCCACGTAACCGATGATCCGGCTTCCCCCGGGCGAGCCGACCACCAGGACCGGCGCGCCGTCCCGCATCACGACCGTGGGCGCCATCGACGAGCGGGGGCGCTTGCCCGGCTCGACCCGGTTGGCCACGGGGCGGCCGTCGTCGTGGGTCGAGAACGAGAAGTCGGTCAGCTCGTTGTTCAGGAGGAACCCGCCCGGCGCCATGACCCGGCTGCCGAAGCCGTTCTCGATGGTGGTGGTCATCGACAGTGCGTTGCCCTGAGCGTCCACGATCGAGATGTGCGATGTCGAGGGCATCTCGGGCGACCAGCCGGGCGCGAGGTCGAGCGCGGCGTGGTCCCAGGGGGGCGAGCCGGCGGAGACCTCCGGCAGCGCGTCGTCGCCTTCGAGCAGCTTCGCCCGCTCCTGCAGGTAGGCCGGGTCGAGCAACTTCGGCATGGGCACGTAGTCGCTGTCGGCCATGTAGAGGCCGCGGTCCGCGAAGGCGAGGCGCGAGGCGTCGCCGATCAGGCGCCAGGCCTCCGGCGAGTCCGGGCCGAGGGCCGCGATGTCGTGAGGCTCGATGAGGCTCAGGATCTGGCCCACGGTCAGGGCGCCCGAAGAGGGCGGGCCCATGCCGCAGACCTCGGCGCCGCGGTAGGGGGCGCAGACGGCCGGGCGTTCGACCACGTCGTAGGCGGCGAGGTCCTCCATGGCGAGCAGGCCCGGCTGCGAGGCCTCGCGCACGGCGCGCACGATGCCTTCGGCGATCTCGCCCTCGTAGAAGGCGTCCGCGCCTTCGGCGGCGATGGCGCGCAGGGTGTCGGCGTAGGGCTGGTTGGTGAGGGTCGCGCCTTCGGCGAGCGGGGTGCCGCCGGGCAGGAAGTACGCGGCCGTGGCGGGCTGGGTGGCGAGGCGCTCCTGCCCGTCCGCCACCAGCGAGGCGAGACGGGGCGAGACCGCGAAGCCGCCTTCGGCGTGCGCGATGGCCGCGTCGAACAGCGAGCCCCAGTTGGCTCGGCCCCAGCGGCGGTGCGCCTCCTCCATCAGCATGGGCGTGCCGGGGGTGCCGACCGAGAGGCCCCCGATCACCGCATCCCAGAAGTCCATGGTCTCGCCGTCCGTCTGGAACAGGGTCGGGGTGGCGGCCATGGGGGCCGTCTCGCGGCCGTCGAGCGTGGTCAGCTCGCCGGTCCCGGCGTCGTACCACACGAGGAAGGCGCCGCCGCCGAGGCCGCTCGACTGCGGCTCCACGAGGCCCAGCACGGCCTGCACGGCCACCATGGCGTCGGCGGCCGAGCCGCCCGCGCGCAGCACCTCGGCGCCGGCCTCGGCGGCCAGCGGGTTGGCGGCGGCGACCATCCAGTCCCGGGCGGTGGCGGGGGCGGCGGCGTCGGGCACGAGGGTGGGGGCGTCGGCGGTCTCGGTGCCGGCGGCGGCCGGGGCCTCGGCGGCGGCGGGCGCTTCGGCCGCGGCGGGCGCCTCGACCCCGGCGGGGGCCTCGGGGTCCACCGCGTCGGTGGCCTGCTGCGCGAGCGCGGGCGCGGCGGCGAGGAAGGGCAGGGCGAGCAGGAAACGCATGGGGGGACCTCCGGCTGGGAACCCCTTCACCGTGAACAGGTATCTACGCTGCGGCAACCCCACGGCGCTGGCCGAGCGGCACCTCGCGGATCGGCAGGTGGACGATCGCCGACAGCGCGCCCACGCCCACGCCGACCCACCAGACGGCCTCGTAGCCGCCCGTGGCATCGTAGAGCGTGCCGCCCAGCCATACGCCGAGGAAGCTGCCCAGCTGGTGCGAGAAGAAGACGATGCCGTAGAGCGTGCCCATGTAGCGCACCCCGTAGATGTGGGCGACGAGGCCGGAGGTCAGCGGCACCGTGGCGAGCCAGAGCGAGCCCATCGCCACCGAGAACAGGATCACCGAGAGCGGTGTGATCGGATTGAGGATGAACAGGGCGGCGGCCACCGTGCGGCCCACGTAGATGCCGGCCAGCAGGTACTTGCGGCTGTAGCGCTTGCCGAGCCAGCCCGCGTAGAGCGTGCCCGCCACGTTGGCGAGGCCGATCAGCGAGATCGCCACCGCGCCCAGCGTCGAGGTCGAGGTGATGCCTATCCCGTAGAGCACCCCGTTCGGGTCTATGGGGCCGCACATCTCGGTCACGAGCGCGGGGAAGTGCGCGGTCACGAAGGCGAGCTGGTAGCCGCACGAGAAGAAGCCCACGAAGATCAGCGCGTAGGACGGGTCGCGGAAGGCCCGCCCGAGGATCGCGCCCATGCTCTCCTCCAGCTCGGCGCGGGAGGCGGGCTCGGGCGAGCGCATCGCCGGCAGGGCGAGCAGCGACAGCGAGACGATCCCGGCGAAGACGAGGAACACCGCCTGCCACGTGTAGAAGCCCAGCAGGAACTCGGCGAGGGGGGCGCCGAACACCTGCCCCGCCGACCCGGCGGCGGTGGCGATGCCGAGCGCCATGGACCGGTTCTCGTCCGACGCGGCGCGGCCCACGATGGCAAGGATCACGCCGAAGCCGAGGCCCGCGATGCCGAAGCCCACGAGGATCTCCAGCACCTGGTGCGCGCCCGGCGTGACGGCGAAGGACGACAGCACGAGGCCGGCCGCGTAGCAGACCACGCCCAGCACGATGGCCTTCCGGTCGCCGAACCGCTCGGCGATGGCGCCGAAGATCGGCTGGCCGATCCCCCAGGCGAGGTTCTGGATCGCGATGGCGAGCGAGAACTCGGCGCGGGGCCAGCCGAACTCCGCGGCGATCGGGATCTGGAACACGCCGAAGCTGGCGCGGATCGCGAAGCCGATCATCAGGACGACGGAGCCGGCCACGAGCACGGGCGTGACGAGGCGGGCGGGGGCGGCGGTGGCGGTCATGGGCGGGCTCCGGGGAACGGCGATGACCTTCCCGCGGGCGCCTGCGGCGTCAATCGAAATCCGCCTTGTCCGCCGGGCGTGCTAGGGTGGCCCGGGGAGGAACCGCCCATGGACGAGGCCACCCATCACGAAGGCGGATGCCTGTGCGGCGCGGTGCGCTTCCGGGTCGAGGGGGCGCCCGACTGGGTGACGATCTGCTTCTGCCGCTTCTGCCAGCGGCTGACGGGCTCCACGCAGATGGTGGAGCCGGTCTTCGCGGCCGGCGCGCTGGAGGTGACGGCGGGGCGACCGCGGCGCTACACCCACACGTCGGAGGGAAGCGGCTTCCCGGTCCACGTGCATCGCTGCGGCGCCTGCGGGACCGCGCTGTTCATCCGCTTCGGCCGTTGGCCGGACCGGGTGGGCGTGCTCGGCGGTGCCTTCGACGCGCCGGGCTGGTTCGCGATCACGCCCGAGACCACCAAGTTCATCTTCCTCGACGAGGCCCGCCCCGGCACGCTGGTGCCGCCCGGCTTCCGGGTGTTCCGAGCCCATGCCGCCGCGCTCGACGGCACGCCCGAGGTGCCGGAGGTGTTCGAGACGGACCACGTGACGGGCGGCTAGGCGATCCGCCCTTCCCCTCGGACCGCGGATGCGGGACCAAGCGGGCATGACCGTGACCGAACTCTTCGAGGCGCGCATCGCCTCGGGCCGCCTCGAGGACGACCCCGCGCAGCGCGCCGCCCTCGTGCCCCTCGAGCGCATCCACGCCAAGCTCCTAGAGTCGCCGCGCCGCGACTGGCTGGGCCGCCGCAAGCCGCCCGAGGACCCGATGGGCGCCTATCTCTGGGGCGGCGTCGGGCGGGGCAAGTCGATGTTGATGGACCTGTTCCACGAGGCGGCGCCGGTGCCCTCGCGCCGGGTCCACTTCCACGCCTTCATGCAGGAGGCGCACGAGGCCATGCACGCCGCCCGCGCCGCCGGGACGCGCGACGCGCTGGCCCCCTTCGCGGACGGGGTGGTGGAGGCGGTGCGGCTGCTGTGCCTCGACGAGATGCAGGTGGGCGACATCACCGACGCCATGGTCGTGGGCCGCCTGTTCGAGCGGCTCTGGGAGGGGGGCGTGCACGTCGTTACCACGTCGAACCGGGTGCCGGGGGACCTCTACAAGGAAGGCCTCAATCGCGCGCTCTTCGTGCCGTTCATCGAGGCCATCGAGCGGCGGATGCTGGTGCACGAACTGGCCGCCGCGCGCGACTACCGCCGCGACCGGCTGGCGGGCGCGCGGCGCTACTTCACGCCCGAAACCACCGACGACATGGACCTCGAAGACCTGTGGAACAGGCTCTCGGACGGGCGATCCGAGGGTCTGACGCTGCGCGTGAAGGGCCGCGACCTGCGGCTCGACGACTATTCGGCGGGGGTCGCGCGCGCCCGGTTCGAGACGCTGTGCGGGCGGCCCCTCGGCGCGGGCGACTACCTCGCATTGGCAGGCGCGGTGCGGGTTCTGGTGCTGACCCACGTGCCCCGGCTGGAGGGGCGCCACCACAACGAGGCGCGCCGCTTCGTGACGCTGATCGACGCACTCTATGAGGCCGGCACGGAGCTGATCGTGAGCGCCGCGGCCGAGCCCGAGGACCTGTATGGCGAGGGCCGGGGCCGGTTCGAGTTCGACCGCACGGCGTCGCGATTGCGCGAGATGCGCTCGGAGGGGTGGCCGCCGGAGAAGGGCTGAATAGGGGGGCACCACCCGTGCACCCCCTGTGCACCCCCCGTGCATACCGGAGGGCGCCAGGTGGGGGCTCCGCCCCCGCGCCTTCCGGCGCTCCCCCGAGGTATTTTCGAAACGAAGACGAAGAGGAAGGCGGCCGCGTTCGCTGCCCGGCTCAGGGAACGGCGCGTCCCATAAGCACCGGGCCGCAGGGATTGCTCGGGTCGGGGGCGATGCGGAGCGGGGTCGCGGGGGGGATGCCGGACTCCTCGGCGAAGGTGCCGTCGACGCAGACGTCCTGCGCGAGGTTGCCGCCGTTGAACCCGAAGCCCGGGTCGCCGCAGTCGTCCACCGTCCCGCCCGCGTTCCACGCCTGGTAGGTGCCCAGCGCGGGGTCGCCCCCGGTGGGGAACAGCAGCCGGTCCGCGTCGAAGCGGATCACCACGGGGCCGGGCCCATTGCCGAGCCGCCACGTGCCGAGCGGCTCGGCATCGCGGAACCCCCGGATGCGGAAGTCGGTGAGGTCGACCTCGGTGAGGATGCCGCGCGCGCCGTCGGGGAGGGAGATGGTGCCCTCGATCCGGTAGCCCGCCTCGCCCTGCCAGCAGAAGGCGTGGGTGGCGGCTTGGGCCGGGGTGGCGGCTAGGGCGGCGAGGAGGAGGGGGCGCATGGGGCGGGGTATGAGGGGGGATCGGGTGAACGGCCAGACTGTATGTGGATAAGGCCCAAGTTGACCGCGCAGCAAAGTGATACCCGCCCCCCTTACGTACGTTAACGTCGCCCCCACATTTGCCATGATATGCAAGGGACACTTGCCCTTCCTGCCCGAGTTCGTGACATCTGCGTGCTATGTGCTAGGATTGCCAGCGAGGCGGGGCAGGCAACGACTGGAACCGCTCACAGGGAGACGAACCGATGCCGATGGGACCACTGGGTCAGAAGCGTCCGGCGGACGTGATCGGCAATGCTGTATCTGCTGCTTGGATTGTCATCGGCAAACAGCAGGGGACTACGCTTCCTCCGACCCGCCACGTGAGCGACTTGGCGGGTGCCAGAGCACGCCAAGAGAACATCAACGCAGAGGAGCGCAAAGGGATTGCCTGTAAGGTGACCCTTGCGATGTGGGAATAATGTTGCTTACGCGACCCCGTTGGAGTCTTGCTGAGCGAACGGCAAATAATCTGACGAAAGATTATAGTTCCCCACCAATTCCCGTGCTGGAGATTGCTGAGCGCTCGGGCGTAAACGTAGTGTTTGAAGATTTTGCCGCACATTCAGAGAAAGTGTCTGGCTTCTGTGATTTCGAGAATGCCCGGCTTTACGTGAATGCGGACGATATGCCGGAGCGCCAAAGTTTTACTATAGCTCACGAGTTGGGTCATTGGCTCCTACATCGGAATTTTTATCTGGATCACCCGGACGAATACCCCGTCTTGCCGAGATTCACCGACCCGAACCGAGGCGATCCAAAGGAGAAGGAGGCGAACAAGTTTGCCGCGTGCCTTCTTGTGCCTGAGCGACTTCTTCAGCCGGTCAAAGGTGCACCCGTTAGTTCGCTTGCCTCTGTGTTTGGGGTGTCTCGGACGATGATGGAGTGGCGTATTAAGAATATTTCTTGATGCCAGAGGAAGATTTCGATCCTCGCGAAGGTTCGCGGATTACTCCGCGTGACGTTCTTTCTGGCATTGAGTCAAAAGACGGTAAGCCTGGAAGTGTATCACGGGCTGAGCGGAAGTACATTGAAGGATTCGATAGGCGCTCAGTTTCCTCTCAGGTAGCTTATGAGCATCTGAAGGGTATTCGGGATCATTACAATCATAAGAAAAAGTGGTCTTGGCTTCTGATGGCCGCAATTGGTGGTATGATTTGCTTCCAAGGCGTTTTGCTTTGGCAGGTTGGAGAGGGCGATCTTGATTTTACAGCATACGAATGGCTGCTCCCTGCCTTGCTCGTTCAAAACTTAGGACAGGTAGTTGGACTGGCGGTCTACGCTGTGAGATACTTGTTTAGTGACATAACAAATCAAAAAATAGACTAAGTTCGCTTTTTCCAAGAAGCGTACGGTCACCCCATCCGAAGCACAAACCCCGCCAGATACAACGACCCGCACACCAGCACCCGCACCCCCGGATGCTCGGCCTTAATCACCCCCACCGCCGCCTCCACCCCCTCCGCCGGTTCCGCCGCCAGCCCCACCGACCGGGCCGCCGCCGCCGTGGCCTCGGCGCTCAGCGTGGCGGTCTCGCCGGGGATGGCGATGGTGCGGACCGACTGCAGCTGCGCGGCGAGGGGGCGGAAGTAGCCTGCCGCGTCCTTGGTGCTCAGGAGGCCGCAGACGGCGAAGGTGGGGCGGGGGGGCATGGCGGCCAGGGTTGCCGCCAAGGCCGCGCCGGCGGCGGGGTTGTGGCCTCCGTCGAGCCAGAGCTCGGCCTCGGGGGCGAGGCGGTTCAGGGGGTGGTCGCGCAGGCGCTGCATGCGGGCGGGCCATTCGGCGCGCCGCATGGCGGCCTCGGGGTCGCCGGTGCCCAAGGCGCGCAGGGCGGCGAGGGCGGTGCCGGCGTTTTGGATCTGGTGGGGGCCGGGGAGCGCGGGGAGGGGGAGGTCGAGGAGGCCCGTCTCGTCCTGGAACACGAGGCGGTCGCCCTCGCGGGAGACGTGCCAGTGCTGGCCGTGGGCGAGGAGCGGCGCGCCGAGGCGGGCGGCGCGGGCCTCGATGACCTCCGCGGCGGCGTCCTCCTGGGGGCCGACGACGCAAGGCACCCCGCGCTTGAGGATGCCGGCCTTCTCGCCGGCGATCTTCGCGAGCGTGTCGCCGAGGAAGCCCTCGTGGTCCATCGAGACGGGGGTGACGACGGTGAGGGCAGGCGTCTCGACCACGTTGGTGGCGTCGAGGCGGCCGCCGAGGCCGACCTCCAGCAGGAGGAAGTCGGCGGGGGTGCGGGCGAAGGCGAGCAGGGCGGCCGCCGTGGTGATCTCGAAGTAGGTGATGGGGGCGCCGCCGTTGGCCTCTTCGCACTCCTCGAGGAGGTCCGCGAGGGCGTCCTCGGCAATGAGCGTGCCCGCGAGGCGGATGCGCTCGTGGAAGCGGGCGAGGTGGGGCGAGGTGTAGGCGTGGACGCGGTGGCCGGCGCCCTCGAGGCCTGCGCGGATCATGGCGAGGGTCGAGCCCTTGCCGTTGGTGCCGGCGACGTGGACCACCGGGGGCAGGGCGCGCTCGGGGTGGCCGAGGGCGGCCAGGATGCGGTGCATCCGGTCCAGGGACAGGTCGATGACCTTGGGGTGGAGGCGCAGGAGGCGGGCGAGGATGGCGTCGGAGGTCGGCATGAAGATATCCCTTCGGAGCAGCGGCGGAGGAGCTGTCCTTCGTCCCACGGCCACCCGGGGCTTCGCCCGTTCGCAGGCGGATCGGTCCACTGGACCGATCCTGGGAAGCCTGCGAACCCCCTCGGTATTTCCGGCAAGATGAGGGTCGGGGGCGTATCCGGTCGGGCCGTCAGCCCTTGGGAGCGGCGGCGGGGGCGGCCTCGGGGGCGGGCTTGGGCTCCGGGGCGGGGGCCTCGGGCTTCGCCTCGGGGACGGGAAGGTCGCCGTGGACCACGGGGCCCTGGCCGGTGAGCATGCGCAGGATCGTGGCCAGCTCCTCGCGCTGGTCGCGGCGCGGGGTCACGCGGTCGAGCATGCCGTGGTCCAGCAGGTACTCGGCGCGCTGGAAGCCCTCGGGCAGGGTCTCGCGGATGGTCTGCTCGATCACGCGGGGGCCGGCGAAGCAGATCAGCGCGTTCGGCTCGGCGATCTGCACGTCGCCCAGCATGGCGTAGGAGGCGGTGACGCCGCCCGTGGTGGGGTGGGTGATGACAACGACGTACGGCAGCCCCGCCTCGCGCACCATGTCCACGGCCACGGTGGTGCGGGGCATCTGCATGAGGCTGAGGATGCCCTCCTGCATGCGCGCTCCGCCGGCGGCGGTGAAGCACACCAGGGGGCGGCGCCGCTCCACTGCGCGCTCGGCGGCGGCGATCAGGGCGTTTCCGACGTACATGCCCATGGAGCCGGCCATGAAGCCGAAGTCCTGGGCGGCGGCCACGATGGGGGTGCGCAGCACCTCGCCCTCGGCGACCAGCATCGCCTCGTGCTCGCCGGTCGCCTTCTGCGCGGCCTTGAGGCGCACGGGGTAGGGCTTCTGGTCGCGGAAGTGCAGCGGGTCGGCGATGGGTTTCGGGACGGCGACTTCCGTGAACGTGCCGCCGTCGAACAGCGCCTCGAAGCGCTCGCGGGGCGGCAGGTACATGTGGTGGCCGCAGTTGGTGCAGACCCGCAGGTTGTCCTTGAGCTCGCGGTGGAACAGCATGGTCCCGCACTCGTCGCACTTGGTCCACAGGTTGTCCGGCGTCTCGCGGCGCGAGAACAGCGAGTTGATCTTGGGGCGGACGTAGTTCGAGATCCAGTTCATGGCGGCTTTCCTGCTGCTCCCGGCGGAATAGGCCGCGCGGGGCCCGAACGCAATTCAGGCGGCGACGCGGTGGCGCGCGGCGCGGGCGAGCCAGAGACGGATCACGGCCCAGATCACCACGAGGAGGCCCATGTCGGCCAGGATCAGGGCCGGCAGCGCCTCCAGGTCGTCGCCCGAGAAGGGCGTGCGCCACAGGGCCATGCCCGACAGGATGTCGTCGATGGCGACCACGAGGAGGGCCTGCACGTTGTTTGCGAAGTGGAGGCCCCAGGCGGCGCCGAGCGAGCCCGTCACGCGGGTGAGGTCGGCCGCCAGGAGGCCCACGAGCGTGGTGGCGGCGAGGATCAGGCCGTCGTTCTCGGCCAGGCGCCCCTCGGCCAGGAGGAAGCCCGCGTCGAGGTGCAGCGCGCCGAACAGGAGCGAGGGCAGGAGCATCCACGCCACGGGCGAGCGGAAGCGCGCGGCGAGCTGGGTCTGGAGGTAGCCGCGGAACACCAGCTCCTCGGCGCCGGTCTGGACGGCGAGGGCCGCGAGCGCGAGGGGCAGCAGCAGGGCGAAGGTGGTGGGCGCGACGTTGGGCACCAGCTCCATCCCGCCCAGCCCCACGAGCGCCGCGGCCCCGCCGATGAGAAGCGTGATCGCGGCGGCGGGCACGAAGTCGCGCAGGAGGTGCGGGCCGGCGAGCGAGCGGGCCGTGCGCCCGTGCAGCCAGCGCACGGCCAGCGCGGCGCCGGCGGCCATGCCGGCGAAGGTAGCAAGGAGGAGGAGCACGCCCCAGGGCGTGCGCCCCGCCGCGAACAGCGCGAAGCGCGCGGCCGCATCGGCCTGCTCGGCGGGCGGGCGGCCCCACGACCACCACAGCGCCACGAGCGCGAGCGCGCCCGACACCACCGCCACGTAGACGGCCACGATCAGCAGGGTGCCGAGCCCGGTGCGCCAGAGTTCGGGGCGGAGGCGGGCGGGCGCGACGAAGCGCTCGAAGGCGGGGGTCCACATGGCGGGGGGCTCCGTCCGGGGGTCGGCGGGGCAGTACCTAGGGGGCGGGCGCGGGCGCGTCCACGGGGGGGTTGCCGCTTGCCCGGTTCCCGGCCCGCCGCTATCCCCGGCGGCAACCGAGGAGACCTGCCATGCTCAAGGGCCCTACCGACAAGACCCGCCTGCCCAGCCGCCACGTGACCGAAGGCCCCGCCCGGGCGCCGCACCGCTCGTACTTCCACGCCATGGGGCTGGACGACGAGGCGATCCACCAGCCCTTCGTAGGCGTGGCCACCTGCTGGAACGAGGCCGCGCCCTGCAACATCGCGCTGAGCCGCCAGGCGCAGGCCGTGAAGCTGGGCGTCAAGCAGGGCGGGGGCACGCCGCGCGAGTTCACCACCATCACCGTGACCGACGGCATCGCCATGGGCCACGAGGGGATGCGCTCGTCGCTCGCCAGCCGCGACGCCATCGCCGACACGGTGGAGCTGACCATGCGCGGGCACTGCTACGACGCGCTCGTCGGGCTGGCGGGCTGCGACAAGTCTCTGCCAGGCATGATGATGGCGATGGTGCGCCTCAACACGCCTTCGGTGTTCATCTACGGCGGCTCGATCCTGCCGGGCCGCGTGCCCGCGGGGTCGGACGTGCCCGAAGAGTACAAGAACCGCGACCTCACGGTGCAGGACATGTTCGAGGCGGTGGGCAACCACCAGGCGGGCAACCTCTCGGACGAGGCGCTCGCCGTGCTCGAGCGGGTCGCCTGCCCCTCGGCGGGGGCCTGCGGCGGCCAGTTCACGGCCAACACCATGGCCTGCGTGTCCGAGGCGATCGGCCTGGCGCTGCCCAACTCCTCGGGCGCGCCGGCGCCCTACGAGAGCCGCGACCAGTACTCCATCGCGTCGGGCGAGGCGGTGATGCGCCTCCTGGAGCTGAACATCCGCGCCCGCGACGTGGTGACGCTCAAGAGCCTCGAGAACGCGGCCCGCGTGGTCGCCTGCACCGGCGGGTCCACCAACGCAGGGCTGCACCTGCCGGCCATCGCCCACGAGGCGGGCATCGCGTTCACGCTTCAGGATGTCTGCGAGATCTTCCGCGACACGCCCTACTTCGTGGACCTCAAGCCCGGCGGGCAGTACGTGGCCAAGGACCTCTACGAGGCGGGCGGCGTGCCCGTCGTGATGAAGGAGCTGCGGAAGGCGGGCCTCATCCACGAGGACTGCATGACCGCGACCGGCAAGACCATCGGCGAGGTGATCGACGCGTGCCGGGGCGAGGCGGACGGGCGCGTCATCCACCCCGTCGCGACCCCGATCACCAGGACGGGCGGCGTGGTGGGCCTTCAGGGCAACCTCGCGCCCGACGGGGCCATCGTGAAGGTGGCCGGCATCAAAGCCGAGGACCAGCGCTTCACCGGCCCGGCCCGCGTGTTCGAGTGCGAGGAGGACGCCTTCGCCGCCGTAAAGGCCCGCGCCTACGAGGAGGGCGAGGTGCTCGTCATCCGCAACGAGGGGCCGGCGGGCGGGCCGGGGATGCGCGAGATGCTGGCCACCACCGCCGCGCTCTCGGGGCAGGGCATGGGCAAGAAGGTGGCCCTCATCACCGACGGGCGCTTCTCGGGCGCGACGCGCGGCTTCTGCGTGGGCCACGTCGGCCCCGAGGCGGCCCACGGCGGCCCGATCGCCCTGGTGCGCGACGGCGACCGGATCACCATCGACGCGGTGGACGGCGTGCTGTCGGTGGACGTGGACGCGGCCGAGATGGAGCGCCGGCGGGCGGAGTGGGGCGGCCCGCGCGAGACGATCTACGCCACGGGCGCGCTGTGGAAGTACGCGCAGCTGGTCGGGCCCGCGCGCACCGGGGCGCCGACCCATCCGGGCGGCGCCCGGGAGAAGCACGTCTACATGGACCTCTGATGCCCTTCCGCTCGCCCTCGGGGCGGCGCGGCGGCCCGGCGCACCTCCTGCAGGCGCTGGGCGACCGGCGGCTGCTGCGCCGCTTCCGGGCGCCGCCCGAGGAGCGCAGCCTCGCGGACCTCGCCGCCCTCCTGCCCGAGGCGCGGCGCCTGCGCGCGCAGGCCGACGCGGTGGCGCGCGGCGCGGAGCGGATGATGTCGGCGCGCGCCGGGCGCATCGACCTGCCGCCCCAGGCGGACTGGGGCTGGCGCCCCGAGCCCTGGGCCGTGGCGCTGCGGCCCGACTGCTGGCCCGGCGCGGCGGGCGGCACGCCGCTCGCCCCCGGCGCCACGCTGTTCCACGACTGCCCGCTCTCGGAGATCACCCTGCGCCAGCGCCGCGCCGCCGACCCGCAGGCCCGCGCGCCCTTCGCGCTGGCGATGGACGTGCTGGGCTTCCGCGGCTCGTTCCTCTCCATCGTGGTGGACCTGCCGCCCGCGGGGCGCGACGGCCTGAGCCCCTCGCACATCGTGGGCCTGCGGGGGCGGGTGACGACCGAGCGGCCGGGCGAGCTCTTCGCGCGGCTCAACGTGCGCCACGGGCCGAACACCGAGACCATCGTGCGCGAGCTGCGCCCCGGCGACACGCCGGGCGGCGCGGTGGAGGCTGAGTTCGACCTCGGGCTCGAGGACTTCAACCCGCGCAAGGTCACCCACGCCTGGGTGGACGTGATCTTCGAGCAGCCCGCGATGACGGCGGCCACGGTGCACGACCTCGTGCTGACGCGGCGCCCGCGGGCCAACCTGTGAGGCGGCGATGGACTGGGTGCTGAACCGGACGGGGCTGGCGGGCGGGATCTACCGCGGCTTCCTGAGGGGCGGGGGCGAGCCGCCGGCGCTGGAGATGGCGCTCGACGACGCGGTGCTGGGGGGGATGCAGGTCTCGGCGGCCGAGGGCGGCTGGCGCGTCGAGGGCGACCTCGGCACCGCGCCGCTGACCGAGGGCGTGCGCACCGTCGCGATCCGCGTGGCGGGCGGCGGCGCGGTGCTCGACACGCTGACCGTGGTGGCGGGGCTCGATGCGGCCCACGACCTGCGCGCCGACCTCGATGACCTGCGGGTGGAGCTGGCGCAGCTCAAGCGGGCGTTCCGGCGCCACGTGGCCGAGACGGAGTAGCGCGGGGGGGGGCTCTGACGCCGCGTCCGTGGTGACAGCCGCGCCCCGCCCCGCCATGACGTCGGGCAAGGAGGCCCGCCCCATGTCCCAGTATCCCCACCTGCTCGCCCCGCTCGACCTCGGGCACGTCACGCTCCCGAACCGGGTGCTGATGGGCTCCATGCACACCGGGCTGGAGGAGACCAAGGACTGGAACCGGGTCGCCACCTTCTACGCCGAGCGCGCCCGGGGCGGCGTGGCGCTGATGGTCACGGGCGGCATGGCGCCGAACCGCGAGGGCGGCGTGTTCCCGGGCGCGGCGGGCCTCTTCTCGGACGAGGACATCGCGAACCACCGCATCGTGACGGACCGGGTGCACGAGGCGGGCGGGCGCATCGCGATGCAGATCCTCCACGCCGGGCGCTACGCCTACTCGCCGGACTGCGTCGGACCCTCCCCCATCAAGTCGCCGATCTCGCCGTTTCCCCCCAGGGAGCTGGACGAGGCGGGGATCGAGAAGCAGGTCGCCGACATCGTCGCGGCCGCCGTGAATGCGCGGCGCGCGGGCTACGACGGCGTCGAGGTGATGGGGTCCGAGGGCTACTTCCTGAACCAGTTCCTCGTGGCCCATACCAACAAGCGCGAGGACCGCTGGGGCGGGAGCCTCGAGAACCGTCAGCGCCTGCCCGTGGAGGTCGTGCGCCGCGTGCGCGAGGCGGTGGGCGCGGACTTCATCGTGATCTACCGCCTCAGCATGATCGACCTCGTGCCCGGCGGGCAGACCTGGGAGGAAGTCGTCGGCCTGGCTCGGAAGATCGAGGCGGCGGGCGCCTCGATCCTCAACACCGGCATCGGCTGGCACGAGGCGCGCATCCCCACCATCGCCACCTCCGTGCCCCGCGCCGCCTTCGCCTGGGTCACGCGCAAGCTGATGGGCAAGGTGGGGATCCCGGTCATCACCTCGAACCGCATCAACACCCCCGAGGTGGCCGAGGGGCTGCTGGCGGACGGCTGCGCCGACATGGTGTCGATGGCCCGGCCCTTCCTGGCGGATTCACAGTTCGTGCGGAAGGCCATGGAGGGGCGGAGCCGGGAGATCGCGCCCTGCATTGCCTGCAACCAGGCCTGCCTCGACCACACCTTCTCGGGCAAGATCAGCTCCTGCCTCGTGAACCCCCGCGCCTGCCACGAGACCGAGCTCGCCTACGAGCCGACCGAGACCCCCCGCCACGTCGCCGTGGTGGGCGCGGGCGCCGCCGGCGCCACGGTCGCCATGATCGCGGCGCGGCGCGGGCACCGCGTCACGGTCTGGGACAAGGCGGCGGAGGTGGGCGGGCAGCTCAACCTCGCCAAGGCGATCCCCGGCAAGGAGGAGTTCGTGCCCTTCGTGGACTGGATCGCCACGATGCTGGATCACGAGCGCATCGACCTGCGCCTCGGCCGGGCGCCCGAGGTGGCGGACCTGCGCGAGGCCGACGACGTGGTGATCGCCACCGGCGTGCGCCCCCGCGACCCGGGGATTCCGGGGCAGGACGGGCCGAACGTGCTGTCCTACGTGGAGGTGCTGCGCGGCGCGCCCGTGGGGCAACGCGTGGCCGTGGTGGGCGCGGGCGGCATCGGCTTCGACACCGCCGACTACCTGACCCATCCCGGCGGCCCCACCCCCACCGAGGAGCTGCCGCGCTGGCTCCATGAGTGGGGCGTGGCCGACCCCGAGGCGCACCGGGGCGGCCTGGACCCCCAGGGCCCGCGCCCCGAGCCGTCGGCGCGCGAGATCACGCTGCTGCAGCGCAAGAGCGAGAAGCTGGGCCGGCGCCTCGGCAAGACCACGGGCTGGATCCACCGCGCCTCGCTGGCGATGAAGGACGTGAAGATGGTCCCCGGCGCCACCTACGAGCGCATCGACGCGGACGGCCTGCACGTCACGGTGGACGGGAAGCCGCACGTGATCGCCTGCGACACGGTGGTGCTGTGCGCGGGGCAGGAGCCCGAGCGCTCCCTCGCCGACGCGCTGATCGCCGAGGGCATCGAGCCCCACGTGATCGGCGGCGCCGACGTGGCCGCGGAACTGGACGCCAAGCGCGCCATCGACCAGGGCGCGCGGCTGGCGGCGACGCTCTAGCGCGGCGCCCCCCCGCGACAGGACCTCGCATGGATTGGGCTGCCCCTCCGCGCGCCCGGTCCAGCATGGCCGCTATCGCATAACACCCGCGGCGTACTTGCTTGCACATCGGACCGGGGACAGGTCGACCCCCGTGGGTGACACGGCGTTTCGGCAGCTTTGCCGCAATCGACTCGGATTACGCCGAAACGATCCCGCAAACTTCGCGTCATTGGCCCCCCCCGGGCACGTTTCCGCCCGATTGACCCATCAAACATGGTGGAGAGATCGAAGGTATTGTGAGGCCCGAATGGATCGACTGTCTGAAATGGAAGCCTTCGCCACGGTGGTCGATCAGGGTGGGTTCACGGATGCGGCCAAGAAGCTCGGCATCAGCAAGTCGGCGGTTTCCAAGCACGTCTCCTCCTTGGAGACGCGTCTCGGGGCCCGCCTCCTGAACCGTACCACGCGCAGGGTCAGCCCCACCGAGATCGGCCTCGCCTACTACGACCGGGCGCGGCGGGTGCTGAACGACGCCGGCGAGGCGGACGCCCTCGTGACCTCGATGCAGTCGGCGCCCTCGGGCCTGCTGCGGGTGTCGGTGGCCACCGACTTCGGCGTGAACCACCTCAGCCCGAACCTCGGCTCGTTCCTGCACGAGTACCCGGACATCACCGTCAACATGGTGCTCGACAACCGCTTCGTGGAGCTGATCTCCGAGGGCTTCGACCTCGCGGTCCGCATCGGCGAGCTGGAGGACAGCAGCCTGCGCGCCCGCAAGCTGGCCGAGAGCCACAAGATGATGATCGCCTCGCCCACCTATCTCGAGGAGTACGGGCGCCCGGCGCGGATCGACGACCTGAACGACCACAAGCTCCTGCACTACTCGAACCAGTCGGGCGGCAACGTCTGGCGCATCACCGCGCCCTCGGGCGAGAAGCGGCAGGTGCGCTCGGCGGGCTGGCTGACGGTGAACGACGGGCAGTCGCTCCTGAACGCGGCGCTCGGCGGCCTCGGGATCGCCTACCTGCCTGCCTTCCTCTACGCGGACGCGGTGCGCGAGGGGAAGCTGGTGCCCGCGATCGAGGGGCTGGAGCCGGAGACGCAGGGGATCTACGCGGTCTATCCGCCGGGGCGCTACACCCAACCCAAGGTGCGCGCCTTCATCGACTTCCTGGTCGAGAGCTTCCGCGACCGCGGCGCCGCCGACTGGTAGGCGCGCCCCGCCGCACGGACCGAAGGCCCCGCCACGGCGGGGCCTTTCGTCGTCGCTACTCCGGCACCGAGACCAGCACCGCCTCGACGCGGCGGTTCGCCTCGCGCCCCCGCGCCGTGTCGTTGCGGGCGAGCGGGGCGAAGTAGCCGACGCCGTGGGTCTCGACCCGGGACGGCGCCACGCCCAGGGCCACCAGCCTGCGCCGCGCCGCCTCGGCCCGCGCGCGGCTGATCGCGATGTTGCCCGCCGCGCCCCCTTCCGCATCCGTGTGGCCCACGAGGGCGACGCGGGCGTCCGGGACCTCCCGCAGGTAGGCGGCGAGAGCGTCCAGCGAGGCGTATTCCGCCTCGGGCAGCGCCGCGGAGCCGGTGGCGAAGACGAGGTCGCCCAGCACCGCGCGCCCCGTGGCCGCCAGGGCCGCGCCCACCGCGCCGGGGGGCGTCGGGGCGGCGGCGACGGCCAGGGCCGGCTCCGTGCCTTCGGGGGCGACGTGCACGGCCTGGAGGTAGGCGCGCGCGCCCGAGGGACTGACGAGGAGGGCGAGGCGCTCGGGCCCGCGGGCGAGGGCGAGGTAGCGGAAGTCGGCGAGGTTCACGAACATCGCCGGCGCCTCGGCCACGTCAAGCCAGAAGCGGAAGTCCCAGCCGCCGCAGCCCCGCGTCTCGCAGGCGAAGCGCGGCTCCCAGCCCTCGGCCACCAGCGCATCGCGGACGGGTGCGAGGACGGCGAGGCTGCCGGTGCCCTCGGGCACGCGCATTTCCACGGCGCGGCGGGCGACGGCGCCTTCGACCGTCTCGAAGGGCACGGCGCCGTCCCGCGCGGGGCCGGTGGCGATGCGGTGCGAGGCGAGGGGCTGCGACGTGCTCAGGGTCTCGGTGGCCGGGAAGGGCAGGGCGAGGTCCTGCGCCGCGGCGGGCAGGGCGGCGGCGAGCAGCAGCATGGCCGCCGCCCGCATCACCGCGCCTGGCCGTGGTACTCGGGGTTCGGCTCCATCGCCGTGGCCGAGGCCACGCGGTTCGTCATGTTGAAGAACGCGGCCACCGAGGCGACGTCCCAGATGTCGCGGTCCGACAGGCCCTCGTCCCGCAACGCCTGCCGATCGGCCTCGGCGATCTCCGCGAAGGCGCGGGTCATGCGGACCGCGAAGGCGAGCATGGCGCGCACGCGCGGCTCGAGCGCGGCGGTGCGCCAGTTGAAGGCGATGCGCTCGCCAAGCTCGGGGTCGCCGGAGAGCTGGCGCACCGCGGCGCCGTGGGCCACGAGGCAGTAGAAGCAGCGGTTCTCGGCGGAGACCGCCACCGCGATCATCTCGCGCTCCAGCTTCGAGAGGCCGGAAGGCCCCAGCATCAGGTCGTTGTAGAGCGCGGTGAAGGCGTTCAGCTTGTCCACGTCGAAGGCGTAGGCGCGCAGGACGTTGGGCACGAAGCCCAGCTTCTCGACGCAGAGCGCGAAGTAGCGCTGCGTCTCCGGGGGAAGCGGGTTGGCCTGCGGCAGGTCGAGGGCGGTGGGGGTCATGGGTGGCTCCAGTATCGGTATCCGCCCCGCCGCACGAGGCCGCCGCGCCGGTAGAGCGCGACGGCCGCGGCGTTCGAGGCCTCGACGGGCAGGGCGAGGTGGGTGGCGCCGTGGGTCTCGGCCCAGGCCGCGGCGTGGCGCAGGCCAAGCAGGCCCACCCCCTGGCGCCGGGCGCGGGGCAGGGTGACGACGAGGTGCAGCACGGCGAGGCCGTCGTGGATCGCGGCGAACAGGGCGCCCGCGGCGCGGTCGGCGTGGCGCAGGAGGATCGCGGCGCGCGGCGCGGGCGTGCGGTGCATGGGCGCGCGGCGGGGCGCGGGGTTGCCGTGGTCGTCCCAGATCGCGCCGCAGATCGCGAGCGGCGGCCAGTGCGCGAAGCCGCTGACGCGGGGCAGCGGCTCGCCGAGCAGCGGCGCCACGGGGCCGGCCATGAGGTCCGACACGCCGCCCTCGCGGTAGCCGCGCGCGGCCAGCAGGGCGGCGAGCGCGTCCTCGGCGCCGTCGAGCGTGCCGAACACGGTGCCGGGGCGGGCGCGCTCCACCGCCGCGACGTCGGCGTCGGTGGCCGCCTCGCCCTCCCGCAGGCGGGCCGCCGTCGCGCGGCGGGTGCCGGTCCGCTCGGCGGGCAGCGCGAAGGGGCCGCAAGGGGCCAGCGCCGAGGGCGGCCAGGTCGCGCGGACCGCCGCCATGATCCGCGCGGCGCCCGGCGCGGTCACGCGAAGGCGGCGCGCAGGGCGGCCTCGGCCTCGGCCACGCGGGCGCCGTCCGCCCCGCGCACCACGAGGTTGGCGCCGTGGCGCCCGTCCGCGTCCTGGAACGGATAGGAGCCGAAGCTCAGGTCGGGATAGCGCGCTGCCAGCTCGCCCAGGGGGCCGGCGAGGTCGCCCTCGCCCCGCTCCACGCGCACCGATGCCGAGACGGGCGGGGTGCCGCCCTGCAAGGTGGGCAGCACGCTCTCGACCATGGCGGCGAAGATCGCGGGCACGCCGGCCATGACATGCACGTTCCCGACGGTGAAGCCGGGGGCGGCGCTCACGGGGTTGTCGATGAGGGTCGCGCCCTCGGGCACGCGGGCCATGCGCAGGCGGGCCTCGTTCAGCTCCTTGCCGGTGCTGGCGTAATGCGCGGCGAGGATCGTGCGCGCGTCGTCCCTCACGTCCACCGGGACGCCGAAGGCGGCGCCCACGGCGTCGGCGGTGATGTCGTCGTGGGTCGGCCCGATGCCTCCGGACGTGAACACGTGG